>JBITAF010000032.1:0-54361 GCA_044440025.1 Phycisphaerales bacterium JB060
TCCGCCTGTTCGACCGCCACCGCCTGGGCCGCTTCATCGGCGAGCTCGACGAGGTCTGGTACCAGCCCCGCGGCGTCGCCGTCGTGATCAGCCCGTGGAACTTCCCGCTGGCCATCGCCTGCGGCATGACGACCGCCGCCCTCGTGACGGGCAACACGGTCATCCTCAAGCCCGCCGAGCAGACGCCCGCGATCGCGAAGGTCTGCTTCGAGATCTTGAAGCAGTCCATCGACGCCGAGTTCGGCGGCCAGCACCAGGACGCCATCCACTTCTGCCCCGCCCCCGGCGAGACAACGGGCGCCGCCCTCGTCCGCGACCCGCGCGTGTCGCTGCTGTGCTTCACCGGCAGCAAGGCCGTGGGCCTGGACATCATCAAGGCCGCGGGCGTGACGACCGAGGAGCAGCACCACGTCAAGAAGGTCGTCTGCGAGATGGGCGGCAAGAACGCCATCATCGTCGACAGCAGCGCCGACCTCGACGAGGCGGTCCTCGGCGTGCGCCTGAGCTCCTTCGGCTTCCAGGGCCAGAAGTGCAGCGCGTGCAGCCGGTGCATCATCGTCGACCCGCAGGGCCCAGAGGGCGAGCACACCCAGACCTTCATCCGCCGCCTGGTCGCCAGCACCGCCTCGCTGATCATCGGCGATCCCACCAGGCCCGGCACCGACGTGGGCCCGGTCATCGACGAAGAAGCCGCGACCAACATCCGCCGCCACATCGAGACGGCGAAGAAGGAAGGCCTGAAGCTCGAACTGGCCATGGACGTGCCCGCCGGCCTCGAGCAATCCGTCGGCAAGCCTTACGTTGGCCCGCACATCTTCAGCGGCGTCTCGCCCGACAAGACCCTGGCCCGGCAGGAGGTCTTCGGCCCGGTGCTCGCCATCATGCACGCGAGCAGCTACGACGAGGCCCTGAAGATCGCCAACGGGCACCCCTACAAGCTCACCGGCGGCGTCTTCACCCGCAAGCCCACCCACATCGAGAAGGCCAAGCGCAACTTCCGCGTGGGCAACCTGTACATCAACCGCGGCATCACCGGTGCGCTCGTCGCCCGCCAGCCCTACGGCGGCTACGGCAGGTCGGGCGTGGGCAGCAAGGCGGGCGGGAGCGACTACCTGCTCCAGTTCGTCGAGCCCCGCGCCAGCTGCGAGAACACCATGCGGCGAGGCTTCGCCCCCGAGCTGTAAGCCTCACTCGATCAGGCGTACGCGTGCAACCCTGCAAGCAGCAGGTTCACGCCGAAGTACGTCCACAGCATAATGCCGAATCCCGCGACGCTCAGCCACGCCGTGAGCAGGGCCTTGCCCTGTCCCATGATCAGCCGCACGTGGATGACGATGAGGTACACAATCCACGTGATGAGCGCCCAGGTCTCCTTGGGGTCCCACGCCCACCAGCGGCCCCACGAGTGGTCGGCCCACCACGCGCCCAGCAGGATGCCCACGCCCAGCGTCCAAAAGGCGAGTTGCAGGGCCGTCATCTGCGCCTTGTCCAGGTCGTCCAGCGTGCGCGCGAGCGTCCGGTCCTTGGCGATCGACGCCTCGCCGTGCAGTGCGACCGCCGCGGCCTCGCGCGCCGACTGACGCTGGCTCATGAGCGACACAAGCAGGTAGAACACGCTGCACAAGAAGCCCACCGTGATCAGCCCATAACTCACCAGCACGGTCGTGACGTGGTACTTCAGCAGCACGCTGGTGTTCAGGATCGCCGCCTCGCGGCCGATGGTCTGCCCGGGGATCGCCGTCTGCGTCGCGGCAATGAGCACGAGGAAGCCCACGCCCGCCGCCGCCGCGCCAAACAGCCACTGCCGCTTGAGCAGCATCAGCCCGACCGCCACGATCGCCGCGAACAAGCTCAGCCCCACCATCGACTCGAACTGGTTCTGGATCGCGAACCGCTCGGCCACCAGGCACCGCAGCGTGAAGCCGACCGCGTGCAGCACGACCGCGCCCAGCAGCAGCCCAACGCCCGCGCCGATGAGCCACTTTCGTCCGGTGCCGAACGCCAGCACCAGCGCGAGGAAGCTGAAGCCGTAGGCCCACATGCCGATGTCGAAGAAATCGCCGTTGTTGTACGCCAGTTCCATCCGCGCCCGGCTGACCGGGTGCGTCTGCGGATTGATCGCCGCCAGCTCGCGCGCCAGCGTGGCGATCGCGGCGTTGGCCGCTTCCGCATCGAGCGATCGCCACGCCCGACCCAGTTCCATGGCCGCCGCGCGAGCCGGATGGCTCTCTGGCAGGTCCTCAACGTGCACCCACTGCTGGTCATTAGTCTCGGGCGCGACCACGCGCAGCATCGCCCCCGCCCCGGCCGCGACGCGCAACGCGTTGTCGGCCTGCCCTAGGGACCGCCGCACCGGCTCCAGATGCCCATACCGCTCGAAGATCGGCTGGCTCAGCGTCTCGACCATGATCGGACTCACCCGCGTCATACGCAGCCACAGATCACGCCGATCGGGATCCTCCGGGAACGCAGCCTCCAGGAAGTACTCGCGCACCGGCAGGTAATCGATCGCGATCAGCGGCCGATCCGCGTAGTGCGCCGGATCGATCGCCAGGTCCAGCAGCACGAACAGTGGATCGAACCGCTCCTTGTCGAAACGTGCCGGATCTGCGATCGCGTACCGGTCCGCCTCGCGCCCCAGCGGCCGAGCGCCATCGGCCAGCACCAGTTCCTCAAATCGCTCACGCCCCGTCAGCGTCCGCAGCATCTCACGAGACAGGGTGTCCAGGATCTTCACTCGCCCGTTGTGGAACACCGCCGTCGCGCGCAGGGGCGAGAGATCGATCGCGTCTGCGAAAGCGGCCTTCTGCTCGGGCGTCTGGTCGAGCCGCGAGGGATTCCCAAAGGGCGCAGTATGCCCGTGCCCTTCGACATCAGCCTGCGCCTCGGGGTGCTGGTTGCCCGCCGGCTCGAGCTGGCCCCACGCCGAGCACGCCAAGAGCAGCAAAACCAGGATTGCCAGGGCCGAGCGGGTCATACAGTCTCCTTCTCGATCGTGCTTCCACGATTGGCCGCATGCATCGCCGCCAGCTTGGCCTTCCGCCGCTTGAGTATCCACGGCTTCACATAGAACGCCCACGGCATGCCCACCGCCATCAGCACACCACCAAGGGCGATGACATGGATACCGGGGTTATTGCCAACGTGCAGAATCGTGAACTGCGCGTAGGGCTCGGGGATCAACCCCTCGTCCGCCATCGCCTGCGTCCGCTCCCAGCCCTGTGCATCCCAACCGGCCTGAGCGAACTTGAACTGTGCCGGATCGAGCCGTGAGCCAACAAAGCCCAGGATATTCGCCGGCAGGCTCCGGTCCTCGCTCCAGACAAACGGCGCCCGCAGCGGCGCGTTGAGCTGCGTCTTACGCGTGTAGGGCTCGAACCACTGGTTCGCCCCACTTGGCTCGACGTGGATCGTCGAGCGGTAGTCCCGCGGCGACCCGCGATGGTCATACGCAACCATCTCGAAGTCGGCCATGCTGATCTGAAAGCCCGGAAGCGATCGCCGCGCGCGGGCGAACGCCAGACGCATGCTGCGACCATCGGGCAGCGCGATCCGCGTCGCCTCGTCCTGCCCGATGTTCAGGTACTTCATAAACGGCAGCCACACGACCCGGCGCCACTCGCCCAGAGACACCTCCACCGCCAGCATCGCCTTGTCGTGCGTACCAATGAACTCGCCCTCGCGATCGATCTGGGGCACCGGGACCGGACGCTCGACCTCCACCGCGTGCGCCCACGACCCGCTCCGCCGAAGACCGAGCCCCTGCACGATCTCGAACCGATCGCCGATGGGCACATCCTCCAGCACGCGCAGGACGTTGCCCGGCTGGCGGATAGCCACCCGCGTGCGCCCATCGCCACGATCGTCGAACACCACGTGCAGCCCGGTCAGATCAAGGTACCGCACCCGCACGAGCGACTCGTCGGCGCCCTCGCGATTGGGCCGGCCATCGGCCCGCTCGCCCTCACGCAGATCCTGGCTGATCTCGGGAAACCGGCTGTACACCCAGCGCGTGATGGCATCGTCGCCGCTGGTGATCTTCACGATCGCCACGCTGCTGGTGCTCTCCTCATAGCCCGGCGTGATAATCGGGAATGGCGGCTCGGGCAAGAGCTGCTCGACCTCGAACCCCAGCCCGCCCCACTCGAAGTCCAGACCCTCTCGCACTGGCACGACCGTGGGCGTCTGCTCGCCGGGCATCGTGATCGCCAGCGCGTGCCGCGCGCCCGAGGGCGCGGGGGCTGTCACCTCGCGCCAGGCCTGCTCATCGAGCCCGGCGCGGTACTCGAGCGTCAGGAACGGAAGCTGCGACACACGCAGGCGCGGCCGCGAGGGCACGAAATAGAACCGGAACAACGGACGATCGCTGGCCACCAGTTCGCCCTCGGGCGTCACGTCGCTGAAGAACTCGACAAAGTGCACCGGGTTGGCCTCACCGCCCGCATGCACGGCCTGCGTCCAGTCGGTGCGTGCCTCGGCGTACGGCGCATACCCCACAATCCGAAGCCCCACGTCCGGATCGCTCACACCCGTCTGCGTCGCCGGCACCATCATGTCGAGTGTCCGCTCCGGCACGTCGAGCGGGCGGATGACCTCGGCCGTCTCGAGCGCACTCTCACGTATGCCCGCGTGCAAGTCGTATGCGTTGTATCGCGGCACGCCCTCGAGCAGCCGCTGGTCCCACCCGCGGCCCTGGCTGACCCACAACGCCACCTGCCCGCGGTCGTAGAAACCAGCCTGCGGGGGACCCGACGTCGGCATGCCGTCCGGCCCGGTCGGCCCGGCCAGCAGCAGCACGTCGCCCTCGAGCTTCATCGAGCCGTAGTAGATACTCCCAAGCCCCAGCAGGATGATGCCCGTGTGCACCGTCAGCACGCCCAGATTGGGCACGTTGAACGCGATGCGCCGCACCGTGCTCACGATCATCGTCAGCACGAACAGCACCAGCACCACCCGCAGCGGCCACCACGAGTAGAACTCGAGCTCGGTCATCTCGAAGGCCGGCAGCCGGCGCACCGTCACGTCGGCGAACTCGTCGGCAACCGACCCAAGCACGCGGAATCCCTCGCCCGTAGCCGGCTCGTACCGCAGCGCGGGCCAGGCCAGTTCGTACCACCCAAGTGTCGCAACGCCTGCGCCAGCCAATAGCGTCAGCAGCACCAGCGCGAACCGCCAGCCCCGTTCACTGCGACGCGTCGCCAGCGAGGTGGCAAAGCCAGCCGTCCCGGCGACCACCGCGATGCATGCCACCAGCGTCAGCCCATACATACCCCAGGTCAGACCATCCACCAGCAGCCCCACCGGCAGGCTGGCCAGCGCGCCATACAACGCCACCACCACCAGCAGCCCAACACCGAACAGCACGCTGCTCAGCAGCCGCAGCACCCACCGCAGCGGCGCAAGCGGCCCGGTCAGGTGCTCATCGTCCCATTGCTTGACCTGCTGCCACTTGCGGCTCATTGCGTCTCCGAGGTTCGGATGATCGTAGGAGAAGGCTTGGCCGGCTGTTCCTGCACTACCGGAAAAACTCTACAACTACAGGAACGAAATCTCACCCTGCGAAACCACCAGGACCCGCCCGGCCTCACCCAAGCCTCGCTCGACCGAAATAAGCCCCAGTACCTCCCGCCCCGGCGCCAGCATCTGCTCGGGCAGCCCCAGGCATTCTGGCCCATGCTTATACAGCATCACCAGCAGCACATCGGGGTCCACACCATCACGCTCATGAAGCAGCAGCGCCTCGTCCAGCACGCAGATGCCCCGCGCTGCCACCGCCTCCAGCGGCAGGTTGACCACCGAGTCGGTCCCGAGCGCCACCGGCACGCCCGCGGCCAGCAGGTCGCGATACCGGTGCGGGCCGAAATGCTCGGGCGCCCCGAAGTACGCCGACGCACGCGGGCAGAATGCCGCCCTGGCACCGGAGCCCGCCAAGCTCTGGATATCCCCATCGCTCAGGTCGTTCAGGTGTACCGCGAGCACGCCCTCGAGCACCCCATCAAGATGCCCCACCGGGCTGCGGCCGGCCCCGAACTGCCCCGCCACCGCGTCGGTCCACAGCCCCAGCCCGCCCAGCATGTCGGCGATCGGCCCCCCGCCGGCCGCAACCAGTTCACGCTCGGCCAGACTCTCGGCAAGATGGGTGCACACGGGCATACCGGTGGCGATCGCCCGGCGGTAGGCCCCAAGCGATGCCGAGTATGGCGCATGCGGTTCCAGACCCAGCCTGAGGTGAACCGGCTGGAACCCCCCTGCACGCTCCATCGCCGCATCGAGGCCGGGCGAGCCGTCCGGCGAGAGGGCGAAGAACTCCAGATAGCTCACCCCCGCCATCGCCACCCCGTCCAGCACGCGTGCCGGGGCCAGGCTGGCCACTCCGCCCACCGAGCCGGCGATGTCCCCCACCGCCGCAGTACCGCCCCTGAGCAGCAACTCGACACCCTCGCGCACGCTCGAGGCGATGTCCGCGTCTCCCGCGTGCCGGCCCCGGCGAACCATGTCGATCCAGCCGGCGAACCCCCCCTCGCCCATGGGCTGGGGCCCGATGTGGGTTAGGTCCAGATGGGCGTGCGCGTTGACCAGGGCCGGGGCGACGACGCGATCGGGCAGATCCACGCGCTCGGCCGAGGCGTACGCCGGGTGGGCAGAGACCTCCGCGAGGGTGCCGATCGCCAGCACGAGGCGAGCACGGGGGCCTGTCGTTTGGACCAGCAGGCTGTCGCTTGCGGGGGCCGTGCCGCGGGCATCGGCAATTCCTGCGCATCGCACCGCCAAAACACGCCCAGAACCGGACAGAGCGGCATATCGTGACGGCGCAGGCGTCGCGGGGCGGGCGGAGTCCCGGTGCCGCGGCCCCGCAACGTCGCTTGTGTGATGGGGTTCGTGCACGCTCTCCGATACTACCAGATGCGATGCGCCCCCGGCGGCCGCGCCGGGCCCACGCCCACAGGACAGAGGACCGGGCCAACGACCTGGCCGCAGACCGGACCAGCACGGAGGATCCAGATGACCGGCAGCTTGAAGAACACCACCCGCACGCTCGCCATCGTCGCCCTTGGCGGCCTGGCCCTGTCCACCCTGGGCGGCTGCGTCAGCCAGAGCCGCTTCGACGCGGCCGAGCGCGACAACCGCCTGCTCCGCGACCAGCTCGCCCAGCTCGAGCAGCAGAGCGGCAGCTACGACGGCCAGCTCGAGAACGAGCGCCGCCTGCGTCAGCAGGCCGAGGCCGCCGCCCGCCAGGCCAACCAGGCCCTGGCCGGCGCCCAGGACAACCTCACCGACATGGAGCGACGCCTCCGCGAGCTGGGCGAGCAGGTCGACAGCGTCGCCCTCATGGGCCTCGATCGCCGCACCGACCAGGCCCTGCGTGAGCTGGCCCGCAAGTACGCGGGCCGCATCGTGTACGACCCCGACCGCGGCATGCTCCGCTTCAGCAGCGACCTGACCTTCGCCAGCGGGAGCGACAGCGTGACGGCCGACGGCCGCCAGAGCCTGGCCGACCTGGCCGAGATCCTCAAGGCCCCCGAGGCCAGCGGCTACGAGCTTGAGATCGTCGGCCACACCGACAGCCAGCCCATCAGCAGCGGCACCCGCCAGCGGCACGCCACCAACATGCACCTGGCCGCCCACCGGGCCATCTCGGTGCGGCGCGAGCTGGTGACCATGGGCCTGCCCGCCGGCCAGATCCAGGCCAGCGGCTGGGGCGAGCACCGCCCGCTGGTGCCCAACACCTCCAGCGGCAACACCCCCCAGAACCGCCGCGTGGAGATCTTCATCCGCCCCAGCACCGGCGGCGGCCAGGGCGGCTCGTTCGCCAACATCCCCGACTCGGGCTTCGAGGCCCCCATCGACGACGCCCGCGGCACCAGCGGCCGCGGCCCGATCGACAAGTAATCCGGCAACGACCACGACCCACCAAGGCCCGGGCGCGAGCCCGGGCTTTTTCGTGCGCCGGGCGTAGACTCGCCCGACCACCTTCAGGAGCCACCGGCCATGACCACCACCCCCCTTCCCGTCCACACCGACGACCGCGGCGCCCCCGTCCTCATCGTCGAGCTCAAGCAAGACGCGCCCGTCGTCGTCCTCGACAAGCCGCTGCTCGAGGCCCTCGACCAGACCCTGGCGAGTCTCGACCTCGAGGGCGTCGCCGGCGTCGTCGTCGCCAGCGCCTCGGAAAAGGTCTTCGTCGCCGGGGCCGACCTCAAGGCCGTGCGGGACCTCTCCGACGCCGACCTGATGGCGTACCTGGAGTTCGGGGCGTCGGTCTTCGCCCGCCTGCACCAGATGCCCGTGTGGACGGCGGCGGCCATCAATGGGGCCGCGCTCGGCGGTGGTCTGGAACTGGCCATGCACTGCGACGGGCTCATCGGGGCCCCGGGCAATAAGCCCTACCCGGTTGGCCTTCCAGAGGCCGGCCTTGGCATCTGCCCGGGCTGGGGGGGCACCAACCTGCTGCCCGCCCGCATCACCCCGGGCGTGGCCATCGAGAAGACCGCCAGCGGCACCCCCCTGCCCTACCCCGAGGCCGCCGACGCGGGGCTGTTCGACCTGATCGCAAACGACGCCGGCGGCCTGCGCCAGCTCGCCGCCGACTGGATCCGCGGCCAGGGCCCGGCCCCCACCCGCGACGGGGCCCCCCTGAAATGGATCGGCCGCGACCCCGCCCCCGTGCGCGAGGCGCTCAAGGCCATCGAGGACAGTTTGCCCGACACCGGCGCCGCCAGCGCCGTGGCCGAGGCGGTCGCCGTGGGCCTGGGCACGGCCCCGCAGGACCCCACCGGGCCCCTGGGCCAGACCGGCGGCGGCTGGGACGCGGCCCTGAAGAGCGAGCGCCAGCACCTGGTCCGCCTGCGCCACGAGCCGGCGGGCCGCGAGGCCATCGACGCGTTCTTCAGCAGGGGCAAGTAGGGGCCAGTGGAAATAAGCAGCGCGATCGATGGGCAAACCGGCAGATCGGATAGGCGCTGCGCGCCCGATCCGTAACCGCCCATCGGCCCATCAATCGCGCTGCCCACTTGCGGGCGCAGGCCCCTAGCCGGCGTCCTTCCCGCTGGCCTTGGCCGGCGCGATGGCCCCGGCGGTCTGGGCGTCGCCAGCGCCGGCGGCCTGCTGGTTCCCACCCGCGCCCATGAGCAGGCTGGCGGGCGTGGAGTAGGCGCTCGCGCCCACCGGGCGTTCGGCGCGGACGCGGTAGCGGACGGCGGCCACGCCCTGGGGCGTGGACTCGTCGGTGAACTCGCGCTCCAGCACGGTGTCCAGGTCCAGCCACGGGCCCGGCTGGGCGCCCACCGGCTGCACCTGCCGCTGGATGGCGAACACGGTGCCGCCGAAGCGGGTGGACTCGAACCTGAGAACGGCGCGGCCCTGCGTATCTAATGTCACGCGCAGGTCGGTGGGCACGGGGGGCTTTGGAAGGTTCTCCCGGTCCTTGGGCGGGGGGATCATGGCGGCGGCGTAGATGGCCGCGGGGTTGGCCGATTGGCTGGCGGTGAAGCGGATCTTATGAACGATCTCGCGCGCCATCTCGCGGTTCTCGCCGGCCTTCTCGTGCCACACGACGGTGCTGGCCTTCGCCTGGGCCGCTTTCTGGGTGCGGGTTGCCAGCGCGTCGGTCGCGGCGGTATTGGTGGCCTGTACGGCCGCGATGTCCTCCGTACTCAGGCCTAACAGGGCCGCGTTGTCGCTCCACGACTGCATGCGATCCTGCGTGAACTCCAGTGAAGCCCGGTCTCCGCCGGGCACGGTCGTTGTCTGTCCTGCCATGATGCACGAGTCCTTTCTTCTCGCCGCGCCCGCGAATCACGGATGGACGCGGCCCATCGGTGGGCCCCCGGCACGCGCCGTGGCGACCCGAACCAAACTTCGGCGTTCCCAGAGGGCGACTTCACTGCAAGATCGATTTGCGGCCAGTATTTCTTTGCCTCTGGCCGCGATACCCCCGCCAGATGGCCCCAGGGCCGACCCCGCCGCGTCGTGCCGGGCTCTGGTCGGGTGGGCGGTCCGGATAATCGGGCCGCAGAATGTTTCTACAGGGCGGCAGAAGCCTTCTACGGCCCCGGCGCAGAGCGCGCCCGCCCCGCAGAAGCCTTCTACCGCCTCGGCGCAGAGCGCGCCGGCCCCGCAGAAGCCCTCGACGGCCCCGGCGCAGAGCGCGCCCGCCCCGCAGAAACGCACGTTGGCCCCGTGGCGGGGCGTGATGGACCGACGGGGGAGGGTGGCGGGTTTGTTGGGGATGCGTGTGGTGGGGGTTGTTGCTAGAGTGGGGGTGAGATGGAAGATCAGACAGTCACGGCAAAGGTCAAGCTCTCGCGCGAAGCAATCAAGAGGTTGCTGCTGTACGCCATCCTGGCTTGGGTGGCCTTCGGCGTCGTGTCGTTCTTCTTCCCACCCCTGCTCCGCTGGCTGGCCCCGACTTTCGCCAAGTCCATCGAGCCGGGCACCTTCGGCGACATGTTCGGGGCCGGCAACGCCTTCTTCTCGGCGCTCGCCTTCGGCGCGGTGGCGTACACGCTGTGGCTCCAGACGCAGGAGCTCGAGGAAGCCAAGCACGAGCGACGCGAAGCGCGGCAGGACAGCAAGGAGAACATCAAGCTGCAAGAGAAGATCGCCGCGATGCAACTCAAAGTGGCGCAGTCGGGTGATGTGTACGCGGCGTATGCGCGGGTGGCGGGGAGTGACTTCTCCTCGCGGCTAGAGCGCCTGAAGTGGCTTGAGTGGAGGTATGGCTCCACAAGCGACTTTGAGTGTATGGAGCACGCTCGTATTCCGTTCAACGAACTGAATCGAATCATGGGTGACGCCCAACTCCGGCAGCCGCCCTTGCACTACTCTGAGATGACGGTACGAGAGGCTGAGATTCCTCGCGGGTACCTTGCGCCCGCGGCGATAGCCAGACGTGTCACCGACGACGTGCAGTATTGCCTGTCCGCGATTGTCGACTTGCGTCCCGCGCTCAAGCTCGGGTTCATGGAGCCAGAGGAGATTCGAGAAGTACTCGGTTTGAAAGAGTGCCGCTTTGTATTAAGCTGCGCCCAGCAAGCACTCGCATCGTGCCACCGACAGCTCAAGTCAGGTGAAGAAATCTACGCGATGCTGTCGAGTGACGCCACTGGTACGAACGATAACCCTTCACATGTGTAGCGCGGGATTGGCCGGTCGTTAGGTCGTGGCTTTGCGTCCTTTGCGTCCTTGGCATTCAATCGCCTCCGTGCGAAGACCCCCTCCGCCTCGAAGACTCGGCACCTCCCCCGCTGGGAGCGGGGGAGGGAAGGAGCGCTGCGGCCCCATCGCCGATCGCCCATGGCCCATGGCCACGCACCACCGCGGGCGAACGAACCGCTACGCGTGCACGACCGCCTGGCTCGCGTCGTAGCCCAGCTTGACCTTCGCCGGGGCCGCCCCGTGCTCGTCGAAGAGGGCCAGCTCGTTGTGCTTGCCCGCCTTGAGCCAGCTGGCCGGCACGTAGAGCGACGTCTCGTTGCCGGTGGGCTTGCGGTCGGCCGTGGCGACGAAGTAGCGGCCCAGGTGCTGGCCGTTGATGTAGGCCTGGCCCTTGGTCATGCCGCTCAGGTCCAGCATCAGCGGCAGGCCGGGGTCGGTCCACTCGAAGCCGGTCTTCCACCAGGCCGGGCAGGATGGCTTGCCGCTCGCCTTGAGGCTGGCCTTGGCGACCGGCTCGTAGGCGCTGGGGGCGGGCTTCTCCCACTTGGCGAAGGCCCAGTCGGCCCTGGCGGTGACTTCGTTGGTGCCCTCGTCGATGCGCAGGGCCGCCTTGATGGTGGGCAGCATCGCCTCGCCGTCTTCGAGGGTCTGCGGGCCCACGACGCCGTCGTCGTGCAGGGCGAGGTGCAGCACGTTCGCGCCGCGCTTGATCTCCTCGGGCTCGAGCTTCAGCCCGGTGAAGCCGGCGTCGTCGAAGCAGGCCAGGGGCTCGTCGTTGAGCAGCAGCAGCCCGCGGCCCAGCCCCCCGCCGATGGACAGGAACAGCGGGCTCTTGCGCCGGTGGGTGAAGTTCCACACGAAGCGGAAGGGGGCCGTGTGGTCGTTCTGGTGGACGTGCCACATGGGGCTGCGGAAGCCCAGCAGGTCGGTGGGGGCGTGCTGCTCGACCAGGGGGCCCTCCATCTCCAGCGGCTCGAGCTCGTAGGCGTGCCCGAAGACGCCCTTGCGCTCGCCGAAGAGGATGCCCGCGGCCGCCCGGCCCAGGTTCTCGGCCAGGACGACCATGGACGTGTCGGTCTTGGGCAGCTTCGCGTCGACGGTCTCGCCGGCGCCGGGGCCGAAGCCCGCCACGCCCAGGGGCTGGCCCTCGAGGTAGACATGCTGGCGGTCGGCCGCCTCGGGGAAGGCCAGCCTGACCTTCTCGCCGCTGAGCTTGCCGGTGATGCGGTACCAGCCGTAGCCCGAGGGGGCGCCGAGCGTTGCGAGGTCGGCCGGGCCGTCGATGCTGGCGTACTTGGCGCTCTGGCCGGTGCAGTATTCCTCGGTGTCGGCGGTCGACCAGTCCAGCGCGATGCGCTTGGGCGCCTTCTTGCCGCCCGCCGCGGGGGCCTCGTGGTCGTGGGTCTTGATGGCGCCGTCGGCCTCGACGCTCATGTAGCTCTTCGAGCCCGGCAGGGCGATGGGCGCGCCGTCGGCGGTCAGCCCCGCGACGCCCACGTAGGCCCGGCCGTCGTGCACGAAGCACTCGTCGACCTGCTGCTCGTTGCACACGATGACCAGCACGCCCTCGTGCTCCAAGGCCTGGGGGCTCTTGCCGCGCGGCACGGTGACATGCAGGGGCGAGCCGTTGATGCACACGATGCCCTCGGTGGCCGCCGGGCCGAAGGCGATCATCATCGAGCCCGAGCTGGTCAGCAGGCTGAGGTTGGTGTAGTCCAGCGTGTGCTTGCTGGTCAGCTTGATGCCGTGCAGCAGCCAGGCCACGCCCTGCTCGCCCAGGCTGACCGGCAGGGGGGTGCCGTCGGCCAGCAGCAGGGTGCAGGTGCTCCTGCCCTTGCCCCCGCCGGCCAGATCGAAGACCAGGGCCACCCCGCCCTGCGAGCCGTTGAGCTGCACGATGGAGACCTGCCCCTTGGCGTCGCGCGGGGGCTCGCCGGGGTGGACCACCATCGGCCGCAGCTCGGGATTGAGGTGGGCCAGCACGCGGGCGAAGCTGCTGGCGAACGTGCACGCCCGGCGCACCACGAGCATCGCCGGCGTGGCGTGCCCGGCAGCGTCGACCAGCCCGCCGCGGTCGGTCGCCGCGTACGCCCACGAGCGGTTGGCCAGGCGACCGCCCGAGAAGCCCGAGTGGTTGCCCGGGGCGAACCGCGCCAGGGTGAACTGCCCGGCGCCGGCCAGGATCTCCACGATCCGCCGCAGCAGGGCCGAGCCGTCGGGGCCCTGGGCCTTCTCGCCCCAGGTCGGGCCGTCGCCCACGGCCAGGTCGAGCACCAGGCGCGGGCGGTCGGGCCTGACCTCCGAGAGCTGCCGCAGCGAGGCAAGCAGGTCCTCGCTGCCCACCCAGCAGTCGATCTCGGCCTCCACGCCCTCCCACAGGTTGTTGGCGTTGATCACCGGCACGCTCAGCCCCGCCTCGCGGATGTAGCGGTACAGCTCGCCCAGGTACTTGGGCGCCAGGTCGCCGTCGCCGCACGTCCACTGGTGCTCGTTCTGCACCAGCAGGATGGGCCCGCCCTTGCCCGCGGCGTTGATCTGCAGGTCCCGCACCTGGTCGGCCACCGCGCTGATGTACCGCGAGCACGCCTCGAGGAACGGCCCGCTGTCGGCCCGCAGCTCGTGCGCCGGGAGCTGGGTCAGCCACGTGGGCAGCCCGCCGAAGTCGTGGTCGTCGCCCAGCACCGGGCCAAGCCGCAGGATGACGTACAGCCCCGCCTCGTGGGCCAACTCGACGAAGGCCCGCAGGTCCGCATCGCCGGCGAAGTCGAACTGCCCGGGCAGCGGCTCGTGCCGGGCCCACGCCAGCGGCACCAGCACCGTGTTCAGGCCCGCCAGCTTCGCGGCGTGCAGGCGGTCGGCCCACTCGGCCCTGGGTGTGTGCGCGTACGAGACGGTGCCGCCCACGATCCAGATCCGGCGTCCGTCGAGCATGAAGCTGCGGCTATCGAAGGTAACAGTCGGCATGCGGCGTGGCTCCCTGGTTGGCGCCCATCGGCGGCCCAAAGCCCGGCACTCCCTGTCGAATACCAAACAAAGCTCGCCGGTTTTGATGAACCGAGATAATAGACCCCAACTTCGCGAATGACCAGCGACACGGGCGCATCCACGCCTGGGCCCGCGTCGCCATGCCGCCATCCCCGCCTCCCGCAACCTCATCCGTCCCGGGCCGTACCATCGCCGCACATGCCCCCACGAAACCCCTCCCAACCCCGCGTGCTCGCCCTCCCCGCCGCCGCCATGCTCGCGCTGATGGCCGGGTGCGGCGGCATGGAACGCATCGACCGACGCCTGGACAAGCTCGTGCTCGACCGCTCGGCCCTGCTGGGAACCAACGCCACCCCCGCCCAGCGCGAGTTCCCCACCGGCCCGATGGACGAGAAGAACCGCCAGGCACAGCTCGAGCAAACGCCCGACACGCGGAATCCCGACGTGGGCGACCTGTTCTACGTCCAGGCCGAGGCCGCCCGCCTGGAAGCCGTGTCCGTCGAGGAGCGGCTCAACAGTTACTACACCGACGCCTCCGACGCGCTGAGCGTGGCGGTGGACACAAGCTACGACGACCCCGACGCCCCGCAGGAACCGCCCGAGATTCCCGATGACCTCGTCGTGCTCGACCTGGCCGGCGTGCTCGCCCAGAGCCAGCAGACCGGCCGCGAGTTCCTTGATGCCCAGGAAGACTACATCCTGTCGGCCATCGCCCTGCTCCGCGAGCGCCACCTCTGGGGTCCGCGGTTCTTTAACGACACCACCCTCCAGGTCGCAGGCCAGGGTGACGACGGCGCCTTCGACAGCGCCGCGACACTCATCAACGAGTTGCGCCTGACCCAGCGGCTGCCCTACGGCGGAGACGTGGCGGCCCGGTGGATCGTCAACGCCACCGAGCAGCTCCGCTCGAGCGCCACCGAGGATTACCGCCAGAGCTCACAACTCGTGCTCGAGGGCAACATCCCACTACTCCGCGGAGCCGGATATATCGCCCGCGAGGACCTGATCCAGGCCGAGCGAGATCTGGTCTACGCGGCCCGTCGCTTCGAGGAGTTCCGCCGAGACTACGTGGTGCAGATCGCTTCACAGTACTTCGATCTGCTCCAGGACGCCGCAAGCATCCGCAACCAGCAGGAACAGCTACGCAACCTCCGGCAGACGCTGGAGCGTCAGCGCGCCAGACAGGAGGCCGGTGAGATCGCCCTCTTCGAGCTCTCCATCACCGAGAGCAGCGTGCTGAGCGCCAACAACCGCCTTCAGGGGGCCTTCGAGAGCTACATCGTCGCCTTGGACAGCTTCAAGATCCGTCTTGGTCTGGACCCCACCACGCCCGTAGCACTGGCGCCGCTCAGGCTGGAACTGAGCGATCCGGTCGCCACGCCGACCGAGGCCGCACAGTTGGCCTTGCTCTACCGCCTGGACCTCCAGACCACGCGAGATCGCGTGCTCGACGCCCGCCGCGCCGTCTCCAACAGCCGCAACAATCTGCTGCCAGACTTGGACGCCTTTGCCGAAGTCGGCCTGCCTACCGACCCCGACGAGCGGGAAGGAGGCCTTGCGTTTGATCCCGATTCCATGCGGTATCTCGCCGGCATGCGGTTCAGCCTGCCGCTGGATCGGGAGATCGAGCGATTGGGCTTGCGCTCCAGCCAGATCGCTCTGGAGCGGTCCGTGCGGAACTTCGAGCGTGCACGCGATCAGGTGGTCGTCGACGCCCGCAACCGGCTGCGGAGCATCGAAGTCGCCCGCTTCCAGTTCATCCTGGCCGAGCGACAGGTCCAGATCAACGAGCAACGTCTCGAAGAGCAGCAGATCCGCGAAGACGAGATCACGCCCCAGGAACTGGTCGACACGCTCAGCGAACTGCTGGACGCACGAAACGCCCGTGATGCCGCCCTGACCGACCTTCGGGTCGCGATCCTCAGATACCTTCGAGACACCGGGCAACTCCGCGTCGGTCGAGACGGGGAAATCCTGCCCCTGCCCGGGATGGGCCGCATCATCGAACCCACCGAGGCGGGGGACCCAACCGGCGACGGCTAAACTCCTTCACACGGCACCAGTCACTGCCGCAGGAGACCGGCCAATGGGCGAATCTACCCGTTCCAGCGACATCCTCCGAGACGGCGGCGTCGTCATCGTCGGCGGGGGGCTCGCCGGGCTTTCCTCTGCCGTCGAACTGGCCGGCAAGGGCATCCCGGTCACGATCGTCGAAGCCAACAATCACCTTGGCGGCAAGATGAACCTGCTCGAAGAGGACGGGTTCACCTTCGACATGGGCCCCACCATTATCACGATGCCCCAGGTGCTCAAGGGCATCATCGCCCGCACGGGCCGCACACCGTCGGACTACATCGACCTGATCGACCTTGACCCACAGTGGCGCTGCTTCTTCGACGACGGCACGCGCATCGACCTCCGCCGAGACGCACGCCAGTGGGCCCGCGAGCTGGACGAGCAGTTTCCCGATGCCAGCCCCGGCGATGGCTTTCTGAGGTTCTACGAGTTCAGCCGACGCATGTACCGACTCAGCGAGAAGGTCTTCTTTTATAAAGACCTCGGCGGCATCGGCGACATGATTCGCAAGCCCCCCACCGAACCCGGCGTCGCCAGAGACGCCATGGCCATGCGCCTGCATTCCACCGTCGGCGCGACGATCGAGAAGATGATCCCAGAACCGCACGTCCGCCAGGTGTGCGAGCACTTCCTGCAGTACGTCGGCTCGAGCCCCTTCATGGCCCCCGCCGTGCTCAGCCTCATCGCCTCGGCACAGCTCGACCACGGCTGCTGGTACCCCATGGGCGGCACCCGCATGGTCGCGCGCTCCCTCGAACGCATCGCCGACGAGCTGGGCGTCCAACGCGTCACCGGCCGAAGCGTGGTGAAGATCCTCACCGACGGCGACACCGCCACCGGCGTCCAACTCGACGACGGACGCGAGATCACCGCCTCGGCAGTCGTCTCCAACTGCGACGTGCAGCGGACCTATGGCGACCTGCTCAAGGGCGCCGGCGGCGCCGCGCTCGAACGCCGCCGCATCGCCAGCAGCTACAAGCCCGCGTGCAGCGGCCTGGTGCTCTACTTGGGCCTGCGGAAGCAGTACGACCACCTCGCCCACCACAACTTCCTGTTCTCACGCGACAGCCACCAGGAGTTCGACGACATCTACCGCAAGGGCATCCCCGCCGGCGACCCGACGCTCTATATCGCCGCACCCTCGCGTACCGATCCCCACCAGGCGCCCGAGGGCGGCGAGGCGCTCTACATCCTCATCCATACCGCTGCACTGACCGACCAGCACAAGTGGCTCGAGCGCGGCGGCAAGCCCGGCAAGACCCTCACCGACTACCGCCCCATCGTCATCGACAAGCTCAAACGCCACGGCATGGAAGACATTGAGGACCATATCGCCGTCGAGCGGTACCTCACCCCGCCACAGATCGAGCATATGTACAACGCCAGCGGCGGGGCGATCTACGGGCTCGCGTCGCACGGCCGGCTCAAGGGCGGCTTCAAGCCTCGCAATCGATCGAAGGTGCTCAGCAACCTGTATCTGGCCGGCGGATCGGTCAACCCCGGCCCGGGCGTGCCCATGGTGCTCATGAGCGGCGTCACCGCGGCATGGTCGCTCTGCGAGGATCATGGCGTCGACCACCAGACCCACCACAACGACCAACTCGCCGCCGCGAGTGCGTAGCCAAGCCGTGGACACCACGCCGGCCATATTACCCCACGATCGACGCGAGTGGTTCTGCCGCCTCTTTCGGTGGTACAGCCGCCGCTTGGTGCGCAAGAACTTCAACGCCGTGCGCCTGGCCCGCGGCGGCGAACGCGCCTTCACCGATATGGACGCCCACGACGGCCCCACCATGCTGCTGTTCAACCATCAGAGCTGGTGGGATCCCATCCTTACCATCGCCCTGGTCGATCGATTCACGCCCAAGCGCCGCGTCTTTGCACCCATGGATCTGAACATGGTCCGCCAGTTCGCCTTCATGCGCAAGCTTGGCCTCTTCGGCGTCGACCAGAACGACCCCGCCGCCTTCCGGGCGATGGTCCAATACGCCGCGCACCTCGCCAGCACGCAGGAACACCCGAGCTTCTGGATCTCACCCCAGGGCGAGTTCGCCGACGTGCGTGCCCCGCTTCAGATGCGCCCGGGCGCCGCCGCCATCGCCTCACGACTCGACGCCCAGAACCGCCCGCCAAGAGTGCTCTGCCTGGCGATCGAGATGAACTTCTGGGAGGATCGCAAGCCCGAGGTGCTGCTGCTGGCCAAGCCCTGCCCCACCCCCGAACGCTCCACGACCAGCCTGTGGCATCGGGAGATGGCCTCTACGCTCGATACGGCGATGCGCGAGTTGGCCGACCTCGCCATCGCGCGCGACCCCGCGCCCTTCGCAAAGGTCCTCGGTCGTGGAGGTTCTGGCGTCAACCCGGTCTACGACGCCGTGCTCCGCCTCACGGGCCGCCAGCCGAACATCGTGACCACACGGCCGCGCGCGGATACAACCCCGTGACGCTCGCCGCCCTCATGTCGGTCTCGCTGCTTATCTCGCTGGGCGCCCTGGCGATGACCATCGCCAACCTCAAGCTCTACCGCCCACCCCCGCCCGCGTCGCCCGCGTCGCCCGCGAAGGTCAGCGTCTGCGTACCCGCCCGCGACGAAGAAGCAAACATCGAGGCATGTGTCCGATCGCTCCTGGCCTCCACGCACGCCGACATCGAGGTTCTGGTCTACGACGATCAGAGCACCGACGCGACCCCCGACATCCTCACCAGGCTCGCCACCGAGGACAGCCGCGTCCGCCCGCTGGCAGCCCAGCCCCTGCCCAGCGGCTGGAACGGGAAGCAACACGCATGCTGGCAGTGCGCAAGACAGGCCACTGGCGACCGCCTCCTCTTCACCGACGCCGATGTCCGCTTTGCTCCCACCGCCATCGCCGACACCCTGGCCGCGTGGACGCAACTGGACGACCGCGACACCCCACTGGGTCTGCTATCGACCTTCCCACGTCAGATCACCCGCTCACCGGCCGAGGTGCTGCTGGTCCCCATGATCTTCTTCATCCTCTTCGCCTACCTGCCCATGGCCCGCATGCGCTCCACCACAGATCCGACTGCCTCGGCAGCCTGCGGCCAGTTCATCCTCGTAAGCCGGGCGTGCTACGAGGCCTTCGGCGGACACGCGGCCTTTAAGGACACCATGCACGACGGCGTCAAGATGCCCCGAGAGGCCCGAGAAGCTGGTTATCGGACTGATCTCTTTGACGGCACGGCCCTCGCCTCGGTCCGCATGTACCACGACCTGGCCAGCACCTGGCGGGGCTTCGCCAAGAACGCCTACGAGGGGCTCGGCTCGGTCGGTCTGCTGGCCTTCCTGACGATTCTCCACCTGCTAGGCCACGTGCTGCCCTGGATCGTCGCGGCGATCCTGCTGGCACGGAGCCAGGCCGTTTCCATCGCCATGCTCTTGGCGGTGCTGGCTATCACCTGCCAGTTCGCCCAACGCCTCTTGCTGGCCCGGCGGTTCACGCTGCCGATGTTGACCGCACCCCTGCACCCGCTAGGCGTACTGGCCATGACGATGGTCCAGTGGCACAGCTATGGCCTGCACCGCAGCGGCCGGCGAACCTGGCGGGGCCGGACCACCACGCCAGAGGACTGAGCGGCGGATTTTCTTTCCGAGCATGGGCGAATCATCCGACGCCAGAACTGTCCCGAACCACCCAACTTTTTCCGGCCCTCCCGGTACAATGCCCATGACATGACCCCCGATCCATTGCCAAAACGGGCCCGACCCCACTCGCTGTCCGAGGCGTTCCGCCTTACGCACGAGCGGTGGCTGAATCGCGCGATCAAGCACCCGCGTCGCTACCCGACGATCCCCTCGATCCGCGTCGATTCGGGCGGATTCGACCGCCTGACCGATACCCCATTAGGCCGATCGTGGGCCGAACAATGGTGGCACGACACGTTCCGCTCGATGGACGCGTATCCCTCCGACTCTAATCCCTGATTTCCCAAGTGATCGCCACTTCCCGCCGATGGAGATTCCATGGCCCAAACCCAGCACGCCAAGCTCAGCCCGCGATACTGGATCAAGCAGGTCATCCTGATCGTTCTGGTCGCCGGCCTGGGCGTCTGGGGCTTTCTCGACGGCTTCATCATCTATCCGGCCCAGGCGGTCAAGTTCGCCCAATGGACAGAGTGGGAGTATCTCACCTTCCTGGAGAGTCCGCCACCCACTGCCTCGGCGGGCGCCAATCTCGGCGTAGCCAGCATTCCCGACCCAGTGGACGCCTACGACCGGCTGGGCAATCCTGGCTATAACCGCAACCCCGGCACGCTCGACGAGGTCCGCGGCAACTGGCTCGACGCGCTCGCCATCGCCGGCCGTCTCGAACCCGAGTTCACCACATACCCGCGCGAGAACAGCGAGGAGGGCCAGGTCGGCTCGGCGTTCGAGCGTCTGGACAATCTCCGAGAAACCTGGGGGGATGTCGATCGCGCCAACGCGCCCAAGCGACGCAGCCGCTTCGACATCATGGCCCAGTATCCGATCTTCCTCGTCGGCGCCGGGCTGGCGCTCTACTTCGCCTACGGCCTGGTGCGCGCCGTGGGCACGCGATACTCGTGGGATCCCGACCCCAAGCGCATCACCCTGCCCGGCGGCATCGAGGTCGAGCCCGAGCACGTCGCCGAGTTCGACAAGAGCCAGTGGCACAAGTTCTACGTCGTGCTCCACCTCAACGACACCCACCCTACCCATGCGGGCAAGAACATTAAGGTCGACCTCTACCGCCACCAGGGTGTCGAGGACTGGATCCTCGAGATGGAGCGCGAGCGATTCCCCGAGCAGGCCGAGGCCACGCCAAACGACACCACAACCTCCGAAGCCGATCAACCGGAAGCAACCGGGCCCTCCCCCGCCCACGAGTCGAACACCGACCCCGACGATTCCCAAGAACCGGGCAAGACCCCCTAGCCCAGCCCATTACGTCGGAGCGCACGCATCTGGATCGCCTTCGCCATCGTGCTGACCCTGGCCGCCCTGATCGGGCCGGCCATCGTGCTGCTCAGCCTCCCGGGCCTCTGGCTGCTCACCCTCACGGCGCTGCTGGTCAACATCGTTGGGACGTTTGCCGGCCTATGGATCCTGAAGGACCCAATCGTTTCCTGGTGGGCTTTTGGCTTCATCCTCGCCTGCACACTCGTCTCGGATGTCGTCGATTGGTCGGCAGGCGTGCTGGGCGCCAAGCGCATGGGCGGCACGAGGCGGGCCATGATCGCGGCCTTCATCGGCGGCATCGCCGGCGCCATCATCGGCACACCCATCCTGCCCATCATCGGCACCCTGCTGGGCGGCGCGCTCGGCGCGGGCCTGGCCGCCGCCCTCGTCCACCGTACCGGACTCGACCAGACCTGGCGCAACTCGGCCAAGGTCGGCGCCGGTGCATCGGCCGGCTGGTTCGCCGCCATTGCCGTCAAGCTCGTCTTATCGATTATCTGCGCCACGCTGCTCATCATCGCCGCGTGGTCTACCTGGTAGCTTCCCAATAATGAGAACTCGAGAGAACACCATGGCCAACAACGCCTCGGGCATCAAGCAGTTCGTCCTCGACACCAACGTCCTGCTGCACAACCCAAATGCGCTCTTCGTCTTCCAAGACAACAACGTCGTCATCCCATTCGCCGTCATCGAAGAACTCGATAAGCTCAAGCGGCAAGAGGACGACATCGGCCGTAATGCCCGCGAAGTCATCCGCCGCCTCGATCGCCTACGCGCCAAGGGCACCCTGACCGAGGGTGTCCGCTGGGGAGACAACAGCCCCCAGGCCGGCGCCGCCGCCTCGACTGCCAACGGCTCGACGGGGCTCATCCGCATCGCCATCTCCGACACCAACCGCCCGCACGCCATCGCCGAGGACACCAAGGACAACCGCATCATCGCCGTCGCGTGGGAACTGCACGAGAAGGGCGACCGGGCCGTCTTTGTCTCGAAGGACCTCAACGCGCGCATCAAGAGCGATGCGATGGGCATCCCCACAGAGGACTTCCAGAACCAGAAGATCGACGCCGATCGCCTCTACATGGGCTACGTCACCGCCACGGTCGAGGGCCACCTCATCGACCAGCTCTACGACGAACGCATGCTGCCGCTCGAACCCATCCACGCCGCCATTTCGGCGCAGAACGTCGACGACGATCCGACGATGGCCAGCGAACCCGAGGAGATCCTGCCCAACGCCTTCGTGCTCCTGAAGGACGCCCAGGACGAGAATCACACGGGCCTTGCCCGTCGACTGGCCGACACCGAGCACCTCATCCCTATCAGCCCCCCGCGCAAGCCCATCTTCGGCCTACTGGCCCGCAACGTCCAGCAGACGATGGCCCTCGATCTGCTGATGGACGACGAGATCCAGATGATCACCCTGCTGGGCAGCGCCGGCACGGGCAAGACGCTCCTCGCCCTGGCCGCGGGCATGGCCAAGGTCTTCCAGGAGGGTCGCTTCGATAAACTGCTGGTCGCCCGCCCCATCATGCCCATGGGCCGCGACATCGGCTTCCTGCCCGGCGACAAGGACGAGAAACTCTTCGCGTGGATGCAGCCGATCTTCGACAACCTGGAGTACCTGCTCAGCACCCGCGGCGCCCACGGGCAGACCGCCGACAGCCACACGAACGAGCAGCGCATCGACAAGATGATCGCCGACGGCAAGCTCGTGCTCGAACCGCTGACCTACATCCGCGGCCGGTCGATCCCACACCAGTTCATGATTGTCGACGAGGCCCAGAACCTCACACCCCACGAGGTCAAGACCATCGCCAGCCGAGTCGGCGAGGGTACCAAGCTCGTACTCACCGGCGACATCGGCCAGATCGACAACCCATACCTCGACAGCTCATCCAACGGTCTCTCGTACGCCGTCGAGAAGATGAAGGGCCTTGGGCTGGTCGGTCACGTCATGCTCCAGCGCAGCGAGCGGTCACACCTGGCAAGCCTCGCCGCCGAACGCTTATAGCACCATCCATCGCGGTCGTGCTCAGGGCGTCTGGGGCGCCAAGTCGCTGGCATCGATCGTCACACCGTCGGTCGTCACGCGCAGCACCATCACGCCCCCCGGTTCGAGCGTTCGATCGATGTTGTAATCGACCGTGCTCCCGTCGACTCCGGCGGTGAACGAGATAGACTCGACTTCGACCGGCCCCATCCCCTCGTACACGGTGACCAGGCCACCAACGGGGATGGTTGAGGCCAGACGGCCAACCGCTTGGTCGTCCGGCACGCGCATCGAGATCGCCGGTTCGAGCATGGAGGCGCCAGTGCCATTGAGCAGATCAAGCCGCACCGGCCCCTGCGTCCGAGGCTGAAACTTGGGATAGATCACCACCGCCGCAAGGGCGAAGATGACAACCGCCACCAGAGCTGTCACAACCTGACGCATCGTCCCTGGCTTCTTCTCGGCCGGCTTGTTCTTCTCGCTTTCGCTCATGATGGTCAACCCATCTCCAGTTGGCGTCGCTGCCGCTTGATCTCGCGATCGATCAGGTCACGCCAGGTTTCGTCGGGCTCCATCATCTCCGACCGCTCGAGCACTTCGAGTGTTGTGTCATTGGCAAAGTGAATACTCCGGCACGCCAGCGCCAGCCCCCGCACCGATCGCACGTCCGCCTGATCGATCTGGATCGCCATCAGGAAGGTATCGACCGCCTCACGCGAGTGCCCCATACGGTGGTACGCCACCCCCAGGTGATAGCTTGGCCGCGAATCGCTGGGCATCAGCCGCTGGGCCGTTCGCAGCAGCGAGACCGCCGCGGGCAGATTTTCCTGCTCCAGGTGCAGCACGCCCAGATTCATGCGGGCGGTGGCGAAACCGGGATCGAGCTGGATCGCTTGTTCCAGCAAGCCGGCCGCTTCGCGCACCCGCTTCTGGGGATCGCGCTCCTCGTCGTGGTACACCTCATAGGCGCGATTAACGAGTTGGACGGCCTCTCGCTTCTGCGCCGTATTGTCGGGCACGAGGGGCGCCAGATCATCCCTGAACTGCTTCGTCTTGTCCCCGGCGCAGCCAAGCGCAAGCACGACACACGAAAGAATGGCAACGGCCAACGCACGGTTGGTCATGAGGCAAGCTCCGGCTTAACAAACGTAATAGACAGTTGCCACTGGGTGCGCTGGGGCGCAAGATTCATCTGTGAAATCTCGACGCCGGGCACCATCTTCTGCACCTGCGCCACCCACCCGATTAATGCTTCGAGATCGCGGCTTGTCACGCGATCATACTGGTACACCTGCTCGACGACCTCGCCCTGATCCACTTGACGCTGGCTCGAGAGCGTCGGAGCGGGCGTGAGCCCCTGCGACTGCGCCGCCGAGGTCGCCGCCGTCGTGAAGTTTGGAAATGGATCGAGTTTCCCCGCACCGTCCTGCTCCGCACTCAGGATGTGCCGATCGAGTCGATCCGCCTGTATCCGCACGTTCGTGGCCGTCGCGACCTCCCGCTGCCGATCGGCCTTGGCGCTCGCGAGCACCGACCTGCCGACCATCAGGTACACCAGGCCGGCCAGCACGACCAGCACGCCCAAGTACAGCACGCCGCGCGGCCTGTTCCGCTGCTCGCGAGCGGCGGCCTTCGCGGCCAGCTCCCCACGGCTCACCATCACGCTCTCGGACTCCAGATCACTCAAGGCTGGCCTCCCTGGCGTTGCCACGTGCCCGCCATGCGGACCGTGTACCTCGAGCCCTGCGCACTCGCATTCGCCTGCCACCGCAGCGGCCCGTCGTTCATTCCCAGATCGCTGATCAACGCGTTGATCCGGCCCACGATCGCCGAGTCCTCGGTCGAGAGTTGCACGATGAAACCAGCCGCTCCGCTCGCATCAATGCGCTGCAGTTCGACGTCGCCGCCCAGTTCTCGCAGCACATCCGAGAGCATCTCCATTTGTAGCAGGATCGGCTTGCCCTCGGGCCGGCGGATCTCGCTGGCACGTGTGGCCTGGTCAACCTCACTGGTCAGCTTGAAGAACGGAACCACCGCACCAGCAATCTCGCCGGGCTTGTCGAGCTTCTGCTCAACCGCGGCAATATCGGCCATGTAGCCATCGCGAACGCGGGCCGCGTCGGCTCGCACGGCCGGTGCCTGGCTCTGCCATCGGTAGCCCAGCGCCGCCAGCGCGATCCCGGCACACGCCATCGCCAGCCCCGCGAACTGATACACGCGACGCGTCGAACGACTCGGCCGCATCGCAAGGGAGGACAGACCTTGCCCGGACGACAGGCTACTGCCGCCGCGACCGCTCGTCGCCCGGAGCACATCACGCACCGGATCCTCCTGCACGTCGATGTCCAGCACAGCCTCGGGCCACGCCTCAGCGATCGCCGTTGCCACGCCCGCGGCGGATAGCGTGTCGGCGATGCCCGTCGCCCGCTCGTCGACCAGGTCGTAAGAAGAAATCACAATACGCCCTGGCGAGGTGCCGATCTGGGCACTCCACGCCACCCAGTCGTTCACCAACCGGGCGACATCCTGCCGGGTCACCATCGGCCCGTCGTCGTGAATCCCCAGCCGGATCGAGCCAGCGGCCAGCACGGTGCGATCCCGGCACCAGGCCCACAACAGCCGACCCTCGGGCTGCACGAGCACCCCGCACGTTACCGTTGGGCTGTCAGCGACCACGCGTCCGGAGTCCGATGAGTTGCCATCGTCGGGGCTCGCCATCCATCCCACCGCGTGCCACAGGCTTGCCACACCGCTAAACACCACGCCCTGGGCGTCGAGCGCATCGATCAGCAGCCGCACGACAGCATCGGAAGCGACCAGCACCCCCACTCGGAGGCCCATCGGCGACTCATAAGCCGCGCCCAGAGGCTCGATGGCGGCCTCCATCGGCGTCGAGCGGGCGCCCAGCGCCTCGCTGTCCTCGGGCTCCTCCTCGAAGTCTAAACCCGAACTGAAATCGTCCTCGATGGCCTCGCTACCTCGCCCGTAGGCGCCCCGCACGGCGCCGGCCTCGGCCGTGGGTGACTGCACCCAACCGCAGTGCGCACCGCACGTGTCCAGCACGATGAGCCCCAGGTGATCGCCGTCCAGCGAGAGACGCTGGGCGATCCACTCAGCCGCAGCGCTGGCATCCTCGTCTGCCTCGGTTGCATACCGGCCGTCGACGCGCGGGCTGGTCCACACGGCCTCGGCGTGCTGCCCGATCAGCCGTACCGCGCGGATCCGATCGCCGCGCTCGTCACGCTCGATGTAACAGACGCGTTCGCTCACCGATCATCCTCGGCGCCCTGCGCCTGGCCATTACCGTTGCCATTGCCGTTCCCAGCGCCCGCGCCGCGTCGGGAGGTTCCGCTGTTGCCGCCACCCCCGCGACCGCTCTGGCCGCCCTGCCCCCCGCCGGGGGTTGCGCCAGACTGGGCCCGCTGCATGGCCGTGGGCGTCCGCGTGCGGGTCACGCCTTGCTCTTCCAGAGATTCGGGCCTTGAAGAAGCACCCGGCGGTGTAACGATCTGGCTGCCCGTGGGAACCTCTCCGGAGACTCCCATGTCGCTGACCATCAGCGTCGGCGTGCCGACTCTCAGCTCGCGTTCCTCGCCACGGTAGCGAACCCGCGCATAGCCCGGCGCCACCTCGAGCACGTCGACCGAGCCCCCACGCTGGCCCTCGGCGATCGCTGTCTGAGCGGCGCCCTCGCGGATCACCGCCATCATCGATCCCGGCTGCCCGATCGCCGCCACGAGCACGATGTCCTGCGGCGGGGGCTGCTTACCCTCACCCGGCCCGGGGTTCTCGACCGGCTCCTTGACCGGGTCCAGTTCGTACACCGAGGACAACCCCGTGGCGATGAGCGGCGCATAGGGCTCCCACGTCTCTGCCTGGTCCTCGCTGCCCCCGGCTTGCGGCGGTGGCGGCAGCTTCAACTCCGGGGCAGGCTCGATGGACCGATCGACCATGACCGCGCCGAGCGCCAGACCTACGAAGGCCAGGCATGCCACCCCGAAGGCGACCTGCATCATCCGCCGTTTCTGGAGAACCTCGGTCCTACTCTGGTTTGCTGCCATGCGTCATTCCCCTATTCGCCGCCGCGGCGGCTCCTACTTTAGCGGCGACCGGCCCGATACTCGACCACTTCGGCCTGATCCAGACGCCGCCACAAAAGGAATGGGCCCAAGGGCGTGAACGCGCCGCTATCGGCGCGCTGACGGATCTCCCGCCCATCCACATGAACCACCGCCTCGTACATCGTGCCGATGTCCCCACGCCCATCCTTCACAGATATCCGAAGTCGCCACAGATCGGGTTCACCCACGATCAGCCGCTGCAAGGTCCTGCGGTCCTCCATCTCGCTGGCATAGTCGGCGATAATCCTGCGAAGCCACTGCGTGCCCGCGCCGCTCTCGGCCCCCTCGCGGGCCTGCACGATATCGCGGGCCATGGCCGAGGCCTGCCCATCGCCCATCATCGGCGCCACCGCCGCGGCCAGCACCTCTTCCGGCGCCGAGATCGCGCTGATGGCCACAGGGCCCACCGGCCGCGTCCATCGCTCCAGCGTCTGCTCGTCGCCCGCCCGCATCAGGATGCTGTCATAGGCCCCCTCGGCGAAGGGCAACTCGGCCTCGGACACGCCCTCGAACGTGGAGAGAATCGAACCCTGGGCGTCCTCGATATCCAAGCGGATAGTCCGGTCGCCATTCATGGTCAGATCGAGCGCGTGCCCGCCCCCCCTAGCGATCTCCGGAAGCCGCCGGCTGGCACCGGTCAGCCACGCCCCAGTCACCTCACGTACGCCCCGCTCCAGGTGACGGTCCTGCGTCCAACGCATCTGCCGGATAGTTGATCGCGTCTGCTGACCCTGGCGTTCGAGCATGACGGCGATGGCCATCGTGGCGACCATCGACAGGATCACCACCAGCGGCAGTGCAAACGCACGATTCGTGTTTCGGCTTGGGCGTTGGCGGACCATCAGTTCATGCCCCCTTCGCCCAGCTCGACCGTGTCGCCGCCCTCACCGGTCTCACTGCCGGGATCGCCGGAATCGTCTCCCTCGGCATCGGGATCGGTGCCGATCGTCCATGCCAGCTCGAACAGCCACGCCACCGTCACGTTCTGGGCCGTGGTCAGCTCCAGTTCGCCGTACGCGGCCAGGTCGAGCTCGCCGAGCACCTCGAGCGTGTCGCGCCACTGGCCATCCTTGAAGAAACGCCACCGACCCCATACCACGCTGTCCATGAGCATCACCGCGCCATCGACCATAGCAGGATCGAGTTGCTCGCCCTCGATCATGTCGGCATCCTCGGCATCACCGGCAATCGGCAGCCACCAGAAGCTGAAGACACGCAGCCCCAGATCGTTGACCCGCCGCTCGTCGCGAAACACGAAAGCCCCGCGCACTGCGCCAATCTCGTCAACCGAGGAGCCGATATCCACGGGCGCGCGGCCGAGTTGGGCAATCCGCATCCGGCGTTGGGTATCGGCGAACGACGGGACCACGCACGGGGCACTCAGAGCCACTTCCAGCCGTTGGGGCATGGTGCTCTCTGGTTGGCCCAGCCCCTGCTGGCCGACACGGACGCGCCGGACCATCGGCACGCTCTGGAGCCTCGGATCCCGCTCGAGCAGCACCCGGGCACGAAAACTGGCGACTGTGGCCGCCGCCGCGTCGAGCGCCTCCTGGTCGCCCTGCCCGCCCTGGCCGCCTCCCAGGCTGCGGCCCTCGGCCACCGCGGCCTCGGCCTGCTCCTGAGCCGTGCGAGCGGCCGAGGCCGTCTGCTGTTCCTGGCGGGACATCACCAGCAGCGACCCCATGGCGCGGTTGACCACTCGCTGGGTCCGCTGGAGTTGGAAGTTCTCCTCGGCCCGTACTTCTGCGGAGCGATCGGCCCGCTCCATGGTGTGGAACATGCCCATGGCCGCGAAGAGGATGACCGTGCCGATGACGATGGCCATCGAGAGTTCGATGAGCGTAAAGCCGCGCGCACGGGTAGCCATTAGCCGCCCCCCATCGAACCGCCGCCGGGCGCTTGCGAGCCGCCCGAACGGGTCGTCCCCCCACCGCCCGTGATGCCCTCCATCAGCGAGCCGTCCTCGATGCCGCGTTCGAACGAATCGGGGTTTCGTGTCGCCAGCGGGTCGAGCATCCGTCGGACGATGATGCCCGGCGTGCTCGGGTTGGGCGAGTAGGCGCCCCCACTATCCTCGTGAAGCCACACGCTGACGGTCAACTCGCGCAGGCGCGTGAGTGAGAGCGGCGTGGGCTCGTCGGTCGCGTTGGGATCGAACACATCGATGGGCGCCGACTCGTACGTCCAGCGGTACAGGTGCCGGCCGTAGGCGATGGGCCGCCCACCCTGGGGCATATTGTCCGGGCTGTCCAGGTACATGACCACCACGCGGTTGGCGACCTCGGATGCGCCAGCGATCTGCTCGGCCCGCTTCTGCTGGAGCACCAGGTAGTTGAGCGCGCCGAACACGCCCATGGCCACGATGCCCAGGAGGGCCGAGGCGAGCACCGCCTCGAGGAAGGTCATGCCCCGCCGGCTGGGCGCGAGATGTGCGCGTCTGGCGGTCATGGCTTACTGGGCCTGATCCTCATCGAGGGTCCAGATGTTCAGGTCGTCGGCGGTGGTGTACTGGCCGTCTTCTCCCGCGCTGATGAGGTCGAAGTCACGGCCGTTCTGCCCGGGCACCGAGTAATAGAACGGGTTGCCCCAGCCGTCGTTGGGCACAGACTCAACAAAGCCCGGAGCCAGCGCGTCCAGGGTGGGCGGGTACTGATTGTTGGTGCCCTGGTACTCGACGATGGCGCGTTTGAGCGTGGTCATGCTCGCCTTGGTGCCGGTGGTCTTGCCGCGCAGGAGCGCCGGGCCGAAGGCAACTGTGGCCACGCCCATCAGCACGCCGATGATGAGGATCACCAGGGTGAGCTCGAGCAGCGAGAAGCCGCGCCGGGCGTTGCGGTGCGTGGGTCGCCGGTTGTAATAACGTGTGTTCTTCATGATGCTTCCTCGCTCTCTCTGCCTCGCATCACCATGATGCGCCCGCCGCACGACACCGTCGGTCGCCGGCGACTTCCCCCTCAACCCATGTCCATATTGGCCGTCGCCGTAAAGAGCGGCAGCATGATCGCCAGGACCATCGATCCGATCATCAGGAACATAAAGATGATCAGCCCGGGCTCGAGCACGGCCAGCGCGCGGGTGCTGCGGCGCTCGACCTCCTCGGCCATGTCGTCGGCCAGCGTCTCGAAGGCCTCTTCCAGGTCGCCCGATCGCTCGGCGGCGATGAGCAGCTTGCGCACCGGCAAAGGCAGCGCGTCGACGTCTTCGATAAGCTGGGCGAGCTGGCCGCCCTCGACCAGCCGGCGTTGCAGCGTCTGCAACTGCTTGCGCAGCTTCGCGTGGCTGACCGTCCGATAGGCCACGACCAGCGCGTCGGCCAGCGTCACACCCGAGCGCGTCATGGCGGCCATGACCGAGAAGAACCGCGTGGTCTCCTGGGCCAGCACCAGTTCGCGCATGCCCGGCAGGCGGCGCACGACGTTCCAGACCGCAGCGACGACCGCCTTTCGCAGCACGATGGCGGCGATCAGTAGCGCCAGCACGATCAGGAAGAAGACGCCCAGATTGTCGCGGATGGTCTGCCCCGCCGTCATGAGCGCCACGGTGAACCACGGCAGGTCGCTGCCCATACTCGCAAGCCGCGAGCCGATCATCGGCACGATGAATGTCAGCATGCCCCAGCCGGCCAGAACACTCACACCCAGCACGATGATGGGGTAAAACATCAGCGTGATGGCCTGGCTGCGGACCTTGACCTGCCGCTCGGCGGTCCTGGCGATCTGGGCGCAAGCGCCGCCCAGGTCGCCCGTGCGTTCGGCGGCGCGGTATACGGCCGAGGTGACCGGGTCGACGATGCCCACCTTGCCGCAGGCGTCGGCGAACATGGCGCCGCCGGCGACCTGGGACCGCACCCGGCGGATGCGGTCGGCGTGGCCCGCGTCGACGGCCGACGCGGTGACCTCCAGGGCCTCGACCAGCGGCACGCCGCGGGAGACGAGTTGGCCCAGCACGGCGTTGAACTGGGCCTGGTCCTTCAGGCCCATCTGCCCCGTGCTGCCCAGCCAGGCGGGCAGGCGACGCGACCAGACCAGCACCCGCCGCTCTCGCCCGAGCACTGAAGCCAGCGCCCGCTCGCTTGCGGCGCTGCGGACGCCCAGGCGCTTGCCGCCCTTGGGGCTCGAGGCCAGGAAGAGATATGGGTATGGTCCCTTGGCTGCTCTGGACATTCGTGTTCCGTTCGCTCCCCTGATCGACCATTCTGGACTCGGAGCGATAGCCCCGGCGTTGGGTTCCAACGGCCCTCACGGGAGTCTAGTTCGGTCTGGCCACGCCGCAAGCTTTTGGCGCGAGAGCGCCGGCTTATTGCGCAAGGTCGGTGTCCTGGGTGTCAGATTCTTCCCGGATTGATGGCAGCCCGGTGGGAATCTCCAAAATCTCTGTCCGCTTTCAGGGATGCGGGAGCCGTGGACTTCCGTCATGCCCCGTGAACGACCGGGTCAGTTGGTGCCGCCTGGCATGCCTTTGAGGGATGCGGAGATGGCCGCCTCGTGCAGGGGCACGCTGGTCTCATCCATGGCCTGCTTGGCCTTGGCGAAGGCCTCGGGGTCGACCGAGCGCCAGTCGTCCCTGGCCCTGGTCGCCAGATCTCGGACCGTTTCCACCGAGGCCTGGATCTGGCCTCGCAGGCCTTCGGGGAGCTGGTCGCCCACGCGGTCCATGGCCTCGGTGATCCATTTGATGTCCAGATTCGCGTGGGCGGCCAGGTCGACGATGCGGTGGCGTGTCATGTCGTCGCGGGCGTGCTCGATGGCCGCCGCCTCGATGCTGTCGACCTCGCCCTTGGTGAGCCCGTGATTCGGGATGACCTGGAGCGTGGCGGCCTGCCCGGAACGTTTCTCGACGGCCGAGACGTTCAGCACGCCGTTGGCGTCGACGAGGAACTCGACCTCGAGCTGCGGGACGCCCGCGGGCATAGGCGGGATGTTGCGCAGGTGGAACTCGCCCAGCAGGCGGCAATCCTCGGCCATCTCTCGCTCGCCCTGGAGGACCTTGAGCTCGATGGCGGTCTGGTTGTCGAAGCTGGTGGAGAAGGTTTCTTTGGCGCGTGCCGGGACGGTGGCGCCGGCGACGATGAGCTTGGCGACGGCGCCACCCACCGTCTCGATGCCCAGGCTCAGGGGGATGGCGTCCAGCAATAAGCTGTTGCAGCTGAGACCGGCGAGGGTCGACGCCTGCACCGCCGCACCCAGGGCCACTACGCGGTCGGGGTCCAGGGCGGTGTAGGGATCCAACTGGAAGAACTCCGCCACGGCTTGGCGCACGGCCGGAACACGGGTGGAGCCGCCCACGAGCACGACGGCGTCGATGGTCTCGCCCCCGGGCTGTCTGGCGGCGGCGGCCCTGGCGCGCCGGCAGGCGGCCATGGCACGCTCCAGCATGGGGCCGAGGAGCTTCTCGAACTCCGGGCGGGTGATGGCGCGCTCGTAGCGGCGGTCATCGCCCAGATCGATGGCGACCGCCGCGGCGTCCTGCTCACTCAGGCGGTGCTTGACGTCCTGGGCGAAGGTCAGCAGGGCCCGCCGGGTCTGGGGCGGCAGGGCCGAGAGCGCGTCGGCCAGCCGGTTGGACAAGCCCAGGCCGAACCGCTCGTTGGCCTCGGTCAGAAACAGGGCCACCAACGCGTGGTCGGCGTCGTCGCCGCCAAGCCGGGTGTCGCCGTCGGTGGCCAGCACCTGGAAGATGGCCGGGGCCTGGGCGTTGGGGCCGGGGGTGATGCGAAGGATGGAGATATCGAAGGTGCCCCCGCCCAGGTCGAAGACCGCGACGGTGGCCGGCTCGATGCTCGAACGCTGCGCGGAACCGAGCCCGTACGCCAGGGCCGCGGCGGTGGGCTCGCTGACGATGCGGACGACCTCGAGCCCGGCCAATCGCCCGGCGTCGCGGGTGGCCTGGCGCTGGGCGTCGTCGAAGTAGGCCGGCACGGTGACGACGGCCCTGTGCACCGGCGTGCCCAATGCTTGCTCGGCCTTGTCCTTGATGGCGCGGAGGATCTGGGCGGAGACTTCTTGTGGGGTCAGCAGCGTGGCCGAGCCGTCGGGGGCGTGGGGGTTGGGGATGGCCACGGCGGCCATGTCGCGCGGGCCCTGGACGATCTGGTAGGGCAGGTAGGGCGCATCGCCCGCGGCGTCCTCGAGGCTGCGGCCCATGAGCCGCTTCACGCTGGCGATGGTGGTCAACGGGAACTCGACGGCCCGCTCGCGGGCGTCCAGGCCGACGATGGCGTCCAGCGTGCCATCGGGCCGGGGCTCGTAGCGGACGACGCTGGGCACCAGCCCCGAGCCCTGGGCGTTGTCGCCCAGGATGCGCGGCCCCGCGTCGTCGGCGTGGGCGGCCAGGGAGTTGGTGGTGCCCAGGTCGATGCCAATGACCGGAGAGATGGGGTCTTGTGCTTGCGAGTCTGTTTGGGGCATTCGCAGAGGCTAGGGGTCGGCTCGCGGCCTTTGCGTCGCGATTCGGAGCGTTGCCTACGGGCAGCCGGCGTCGAAGGCGTTCTGGAAGGCCAGGAAGTCGAAGATCGTGAGGTCGCCGTCGCCGTCGAAGTCGGCGGCGGGGTCCATCAGATCAAAGAGGTTGCCGAACGCGAGGAAGTCGAAGATGGTGAGCGCGCCGTCGCCGTCCAGGTCGGCGCGGCAGGGATGGCAGCGGTTGAGCAGCACGGCGACGTCGTCGCTGAGCTGGTTGGCCGAGACCAGGTCGAGCCGTCCGTCGCCATCGAGATCGGCCAGCGCCACGGCCTGGGGGCCATCGCCCAGCGCGACGCGGCGCTGCGGCTCGAACGTCCCGTCGCCGCGGCCCAAGAGCACGCTCGCGTCGTCGCCGCCGAAGTTCGCCACCACCGCGTCGGTCGCACCATCGCCGTTCAGGTCGCCCAGCGCCACGCTGCGCGGCGCCGAGCCCACGGCCACGCGGCGCTGCGGCTCAAAAGTTCCATCGCCCAGACCGATCAGCACGCTCGCGTCATGGCCCGAGGCGTTGGCGACGATGGCGTCGGCGAATCCGTCGCCGTCGAGGTCGCCGATCGCCACGGCCCGCGGCCCGTCGCCGGCGGCGAACCGCCGCGCTGGCTCGAGGGTGCCATCGCCCCGGCCCAGCAGCACGCTCACGTCGTCGGTGCCCCGGTTGGCGATGAGCACGTCGAGCACGCCGTCGCCGTCGAGGTCGCCGACCGCGACGCTCCAGGGCGCGCCGCCCGCGGCGGAGCGGCGCTGCGGCTCGAACGTCCCGTCGCCCACGCCCAGCAGCACGCTCACGTCGTCGCCGTGCGCGTTGGCGACAAGGGCATCGGGCACGCCGTCGCCGTTGGCGTCGCCCAACACCACGCTGATGGGGGCGTCGCCCGCGCCCACGCGCCGCTCTGGCTCGAACGTGCCGTCGCCCCGGCCCAGCAGCACGCTCAGGTCGTCGGTGTTCGCGTTGGTCGCCAGCAGGTCGAGGTTCCCATCACCGTCCAGATCGCCGGCCACGACGCAGAAGGGCTCGACGCCCACGTCCAGCGCGAGCCGGGGGCCGAAGGCGCCGCCGCCCAGTGCGAGCAGCACGCTCACGTCGCGGTCGGCCGCGTTGGCCACGGCCAGGTCGGGCAGGCCATCGTTGTCAACGTCGCCCACCGCGACGCTCGCGGCGTGCGTGCCGGCCGCCGCGGTGCTGGCCGGGGCGAAGAGCTCGCCGGGGTCGCAGCCCTGGCCCGGCGATGTCGCGGGCGCGACGGCGAGGGCCGCGATGGCCGTCGCGGCGGTGGCGAGGGCGTGGGGGTTGGTGTGGGGGTTGCTGTAGGGGTTGGGCATGCCGGGCCTCCTTGGTCGCCCAGCATACCAGAAACGCCGGGGCGATGCAAGGGGATTCTGGGACCTGAGGTGGCCCACGACGCACCTGATTCGTGCCACGACGCACCCGTTGTGTCCCGCAAGGCACCTGTTCCGTGCCACGGCGCACCTGCTTCGTGCCACGACGCACCTGCTTCGTGCCAAGACGCACCTGCTTGGTGCCACGACGCACCTGTTGTGCCCCACGCGACACCTGTTGTGTGGCACCAGACACCTGTTGTGTCCCGCGCAACAGGTGTTCCGTGGGACAAAACACTTTGTTATCCGGGCCTTGGGGCCCTCCGATGGCCCCCGGCGGCCCCCGCAGAGCATTTTTTCACTTCCTTCGTCCGATTTGCTTCAGACCGCTGGCGAACGGATCGATGCCCTTCTCGGACGGGCGGCACGCCGCCGCCCGCGACAACCCGGCCACATCGCGGCGTCCCGGGCATCGGGGCGACCCGGCGAGGCGGCCAGCACAGAACGGAGCATCGCCATGACGAGCACACGGACGAGCACACGAACGGACGCGCGCACGATCCCGGTCGACAAGGCCGGGCAACTGGACTTCTTCGAGGACCGCATCGACGCCTGGATCGCCAACGCGGCCGAGCTGGGGCTGCTGGCCAGCCAGAGCGCCGAACTCAGCTCGCTCATCGACGCGGCCCGGAGCCATTACGACACGGCCCAGGCGGCCAAGCAAGCCCTGAAGGGCCTCTTCGAGCTCCAGGACGCGAGCCTGCTGGCCATGACACGGTACGGCAGCCAGCTCGTCCAGACCATCCGGGCCTACGCCGTGCAGACCGGAGACGCCCAGGTGTACGCGACGGCCGGGCTCGAGCCGCGCAAGGACCCCACCGCCATCCCGCCCTACCCCGCGAGCAATCTTACGTACGAGCTGACCACCAGCGGGGCGCTCAAGCTCACCTGGGACGGGCGGCTGTCGACGGGGACCTCGTACATCCTCGAGCGCGCCTTCTTCGAGCCCTCTGGTGGGGGGCCGGGCGGCGTGGGCGACTTCGAGGCCATCGCCTTCGTGGACGCGTTGACCCACACCGACAACACGATCCCCAACGGCACGGGCAACATCTTGTATCAGGTCAAGGCCCTCAAGGGCGGGGTGACCACCAACCCCACCGCGCCGATCTTCGTCCGATTCGGCACGGGCAACCAGCAGGGGGGCCAGCAGGCGGTGGCGTAGTCGTTTCGCCTCGTTGTGGGGGCGGGCGGAGCCCTCCGTCGGCCAGGTAGAAGATGCCGTAGGGATTGAAGGTTGGAGTATTGGTAGAAGGGGAGGTGCGTCCGGCGCCTCCCCTTTTGTCATTCTTCAGCAGGAACACGGCCCGACAAGGAGCATCACGGTCCTGTCGCGGCCGGCGGGGGCGTCCGCCAGGCCAGGGCCTGGAGGCGTTCGATGAGGGCCCGGCCGTCGATGGCCGCGGGGGTCCCGCCGGTGAGGGAGATGGCAAAGCGGCGGCGGCCGCGGTTGTCCTCAATATCGATGAGCGCCACGCTCCGCCCGGGCGGGGGCGACCAGTCGGCCGAGGGGCCGATCCGCTCGGGATTGGCCGGATCTGCCAGGGTGCCCGGGCCGATGAGGCGCCACAGGCGGTCGACCTCCGAGGGGCTCAGGCGCCGCAGGATGGGCGGGTAGATCGTCTCGGGGGGCATGGGCAGGCCGTCCGGGCCTGCTGGGGTGCGGGGCTGGCGGTCGGCCACGCGGAGGGTTCCGTCGGGCTCGAGCAGGTAGACGCCCGGGGAAAAGCGGGCGGCGGCGATGGTGTCGCGGACGTGCACCTCGGCCCGCACGCTCAGGCCGGCCGGGGCCCGGAGGGCGGCGGGGACAACGGTGGGCTCGGCCTGCCGGGCGGCGCACCCCGCCCCGGTAAGGGCGAGGCAGGCCAGCAGGAAGGTCAGCGTGGGCAGGGCGAGCGGCGGGATGGCGGGCCGGGTGCGCATCGTTCAGCGTACGGCGGGCGACCCGATCGCGGAACCGGGTGGGCCCTACCCTTGGCCCCTATGGACGCAAGCCTCACGTGGCTCGCCTCTCTTCTGGGGGGCGAGGGTGCCGGAACGCTTCTGACGGTCGACGAGGTCGACGCCGCGCTGACGGCGGCTGGGTTCCCGCTGGATGGCGTGGAACCGAAGGGCGACGACGCGCTGCTGGACGTAGAAGTCACCAGCAATCGGGGGGATTGCCTGTGCCACCTTGGGCTGGCGCGCGAGATCGCGGCGATGACCGGGCGGGCGGTGACGCCGCGGGCCATCGGCCAGGTCGAGCGCGGGCCGGCGGTGGGCGAGCACCTGAAGCTGGAGAACCGGTGCGGCGGCGGGGAGCGGCCGGCGTGCCCGACGTTCACGGCCCACGTGATCCTGGGGGCGACCATCGGCCCGAGCCCTGCCTGGCTGCGGGAGCTTCTCGAGAGCGTGGGGCAGCGGTCGATCAACAACGCGGTGGACGTGACCAACTGGCTGAACCTCGAGCACGGCAACCCGAGCCACGTGTTCGACCTGGACACACTGGAAGGCAGGACGCTGATCATCCGCGAGGCGGAAGAGGGCGAGGCGCTGGCTACCTTGGACGGGGTGAGCCGCAAGCTCAAGGCCGGCGAGATCGTGGTGGCCGATGGGGTGAAGGCGGCGTCGCTGGCGGGGGTGATCGGCGGGGCCGACTCGCAGGTCAGCGAGGGAACGACGAACATCGTGCTCGAGGTCGCCACGTGGGACCCCGAGCGGGTGCGTCAGGCCAGCCGGGGGCACGCGGTGCGGACCGACGCGAGCCACCGGTTCGAGCGCGTGGTCGACGCGCGGACGTGCCTGCCGGCGGCGGAGATGGCGGCGCGGCTGATTGCGGAGCTGACCGGGGGCACACTGTGCGAGGGGGCCCTCGTCGAAGAGACGCCCCTGCCCAAGGGCAAGGCAATCACCCTGCGGCCCCAGCGATGCTCGGCGGTGCTGGGCATCGAGACGCCTGCCGACGAGATGGTGCGGCTGCTGCGCTCGGTGGAGGTCGACGTGCGGGTGCAGGACGACGCGCTCGCGTGCACCCCCCCGCCGCAACGGGCCCACGACCTGACGCGCGAGGTCGACCTGATCGAGGAGATCGCCCGGCTGCGTGGATTCGACGCGGTGCCGCTGGCGCGGCGGCTGGCGATCAGGGCCCAGCCGCCCCAGCCCGAGGAGCGGGCGATGGAGGGCATCGCGCAGGCGCTGACGGCCCTTGGGTTCTATGAGACCGTCACCTTCAGCTTCACGAGTCCGGAGAAGGCCACGCCCTTCCTGCCCAAGGGTGCTTCACTGGTGAACGTCGACGACGACCGCCGCGGGGCCGAGCCCACGCTGCGGCCGAGCGTGCTGCCGAGTTTGCTGACGTGCCGTCGCGTGAACCGCGACGCCCAGGTGCACCAGGACGGTGGCGTGCGCTTGTTCGAGGTTTCCGCCACGTTCTGGTCGATGCGCGAGGGGTCCAACGAGGAGTCCCGCAAGCTCGCGATGGTCGTGGACGCCGGCGGCGAGGGGCCCAAGGCCAAGCCAGAGGACGTGCAGCACGGCGTTCGCGTGGCGCGGGCGGCGATCGAGGCGATGGTGGCGTTGTGCTATGGGCACGAGGCGCGGGTGCGCGTGGAGACCGGCGGCGATCTGCCCGCGGCGATGGAGGCGGCCAACGCGGGGCACGTGTTCGTCGAGGCTGGGGGCCAGCGCGTCGAGCTGGGGTACTTCGGGCTGCCGACGAAGGAGACGCTCGACCTGTTCGACTTGCAGCGGATGGTGATCGTGGCGGAGCTGGAGCTCGAGCCGCTGCTCGAGGCGTACCCGCCCACGCCCAGGGTGAGCGCGTTGCCGGCGTTCCCGGGGATCGAGCGGGACCTGTCCGTTGTCGTGCCCAGCGCCACGGCTTGGGCGACGATCGAGAAGACCGTCGAGGGGCTTTCGCTCGAACGCTTGCAAGGCATCGAGTTCGTTGGAACCTACACCGGCAAGCAGGTGGGCGAAGGGCGCAAGAGCGTGACGCTGCGGCTGGCCTTCCGCGACGATGACCGCACACTGCGACACGAGGAAGTCGACCCGCAGATGGATCGGGCGATCGGGGCGCTGCGCGAGGCGGTGGGCGCGGAAGTGCGGACCTGATCAGTTCGCGACGATGTTCACAAGCCGGCCCGGGACGGCGATGACCTTGCGGACGGTCTTGCCCTCGAGCAGGGGCTTGATATCGGGGTGCTCGAGCGCGATGGCCTCGAGCTTCTTCGCGTCGGCATCGGCGGGAACCATGATGCGGGCCTTGACCTTGCCCAATATCTGCACGGCGATCTCTACCTCGTCGTCGACGAGCTTGCTCTCGTCGTACTTGGGCCAGGCGCTGTTGTAGAGCGTCTGTACCTGCTGGCCGGCGTGGTCGACCCCACCCAGACGCTCGTGCAGCTCGTCGGCGGTGTGGGGCGCGAAGGGCGCGAGCGTGGCGGCCACGCGGCGGGCCTGCTGCTGCGTGAACATCGGTTTCTCTCCGGCCTTGCTGGTGGCCAGGTTGACCAGTTCGATCATCGCGGCGATGGCGGTGTTGAAGCTCAGGCGTTCGATATCGCTTTCGACCTTGGCGATCGTGCGGTGGAGTTGCTTATCGACATCCGCGTTCTCGGCGTCGGCCAGGCGGAGCTCGCCGGACTCTTCGTCGATGATCAGCCGCCAGAGGCGCTGCAGGAAGCGGTGCAGGCCCATGATATCGCGGGTATTCCAGGGCTTGGAGGCCTCCAGCGGGCCCATGTACATCTCGTAAAGGCGGAAGGTATCGGCGCCGAAATCGGCGATCACGTCGTCGGGATTGACGACGTTCTTGAGGCTCTTTGACATCTTGGCGATGGTCTGCGTGACCTTCTCGCCCGTGGCACGCTCGACGTATTCCGGCGCGTCTTCGGTGCCGACGTTGTCGACCTGGTCGGTCGGGACCAGCGTCTTGTCCTTGCGCTGGTAGGCGAAGCTGGTGATCAGGCCCTGGTGGAAAAGCTTGCGGAAAGGCTCGGGCGAATCGACGTAGCCCAGGTCGTGCAGCACCATGTGCCAGAAACGGGCGTAGAGCAGGTGCAACACGGCGTGCTCGGAGCCGCCGATGTAGAGGTCGACGCCGCGGTCGCCCAGCCAGTAGGCCTGGGCTTCCTGTGATACCAGCGCGTCGTCGTTGTGCGGGTCGGCGTAGCGCAGGTAGTACCAGCAGCTTCCGGCCCAGCCGGGCATGGTGTTGGTCTCGCGGTAGACCACGGTGTCGGGGTCGAGGGCCGAGCAGCCGGCCTCGCCGGCGGTCGTGTGGACCCAGTCGCTCGCCTTGGCCAGCAACGGCTGGGGGTCTTCGCTCTCGGCGGGCTCGTAGTCGGCGATGTCGGGCAGCTTGACGGGCAGGGCGTCGGCGTCGATGGGATAGTGATCGCCGTCTTCGGTGAAGACGATGGGGAAGGGCTCGCCCCAGTACCGCTGGCGGCTGAAGAGCCAGTCACGGAGCTTAAAGTTCGTCCGGCGGCGGCCGATGCCAGTCTGGTCAAGCCAGTCGGTGATGGTTGCCTTGGCCTTGCTTGTAGGCATGCCGTCGAGCGAGATGGTCGAACCCTCAACGGTGGCACTCGAGTTCGCGGCATAACCATTACCGTCGTAGGACTGGCCCTGGCTGGCGTAATACGTGCCGCTGGCGAAGACGTCACGGAGTTTCACGAAGTCGCCGTTAAAGAGGCTCTCGATGGTGTCGATCCACTGGCCGCGAACAGCCCCGCGCCAGCGTTCGGTGTCGGCCAGGTCTGCCGGGCTGGCGTCGACGAGTTCCTTACGCTCTTCGGGCACGGGACGCTCGCCGCGGCGATTCATGCGCACGTGCGTCAGGGCGTGGTCGAACTCTTTGGGCGGGACGTCGTTGCTGGTCACGTAGCCCAGCATGTCGGCCAGGGTGGTCTGCCAGTCCTCGTCGTCGGTCTCGCCGGGAGCCGCGTTGGCGGCGTAGTAGGCCATGGCCGAGATCGCCAGCGGGTAGACCACGTCGCGGATGGGCAGGCCGAACTTCTCGGCAAACTCAAAGTCACGGTCGTCGTGGGCGGGCACGGCCATGATGGCGCCGTAGCCGTAGCCCATCAGGACATAATCGGCCACGTAGACCGGGATGCGCTCGCCGGTGACGGGATTGATGGCGTGCAGGCCGGTGGAGACGCCGGTCTTTTCCTTGGCGGCCTGGCGGTCGACGTCGGAGGTGTTGCGGGCCTTCTGGGCGTAGGCGCGCAGCTCGTCGGTTGGCGTCTGGGGCCGGGGCGTGCGCAGCACGGCCTCCACGACCGGGTGTTCGGGGGCAATGACCATGAACGTGGCGCCGAAGATGGTGTCGGGCCGCGTGGTGAAGACGCGCAGGGCGGGCGGCAGGTCGGCGTCGATGTCGGGGTCGCTGGTGTCGATGTCCAGCGCGAAGTCGACCTCGGCGCCCTCGCTCTTGCCGATCCAGTGGCGCTGCTTACTGCGAGTGTCCTCGGGCCAGTCAAGACCGTCCAGACCCTCGAGCAGGCGTTCGGCGTACGCTGTGATCCGCAGCATCCATTGCTTGAGCGGTTTGCGATAGACCGGGTGGCCGCCGCGTTCGCTGCGGCCATCGATGACCTCCTCGTTGGCCAGCACGGTACCGAGCTTGGGGCACCAGTTGACGGTCTGCTCGCCTACGTAGGCCAGGCGCTGATCGTCGATGGCGTCGCGTTGTTCCTGTGGGCTCAGCTCGTGCCAGCGGCGCTGCGTGCCTGGCTCTCCGCCGATGGCCATGAGCGTCTTGCTCGTGCGGCCGATGTGCACCAGCGATCCATCGCCGGCGATGCGAAGATCGCCGCTCTCGAGTTGGTTGCGCAGCTCGGCGATGGGCCGGGCCCTGTTCTGCCAGGGGTCGAACCATGAGTCGTAAAGCTTCAGGAAGATCCACTGCGTCCAGCGGTAGAAGCCTTCGTCGATGGTCGCGACCTCACGCGACCAGTCGTGGGCAAAGCCGAAGCGCTGGAGTTGGCGACGAAACGTGTCGATCGTGCCGCGCGTGAAGCGGGCGGGATGCTCGCCGGTGTTGATGGCATGCTGCTCGGCGGGCAGGCCGAAGGCGTCCCAGCCCATGACGTGCAGGACGTTGTGGCCAGCCATCTTCTTGTAGCGGCCGAGGATGTCTGTCGCGGTATAGCCCTCGGGGTGGCCCACGTGCAGACCGGCCCCGGATGGATAGGGGAACATGTCGAGCACATAGAACTTGGGCTTGGAGGCATCGAAGCCGCGCTCACCGGGGTTGGGCCGATGGTGAACGCCCGCGTCGAGCCAGCGTCCCTGCCACTTGGGCTCGATCATATTGGCCAGTGCGGCGTTGTAGCGATGCGCGGGCGTGGTGGAGTTGGACTGGGCTGTATCGGTCATCGGTGGCCTCGCGTGGGCCGGCATGGTAGGTGGCGGGCCCGCGGGACGCCCCCAGATTCAGAAGCGGAACTGGAGGCCGGCATAAAGACCCTGATACGAACCGTTCCACTCAAACTCGTTGGTCCCACTGCCTTCGTTGAGCCTGAAGATGGTGCTGCGATAGCCGATCTGCACGCCGACATGGTCCACCGGCCGCCACTGGAAGCCCACCCCGATGTCCCAGCTATAGGCCTTGGCGTCCACCGGCCAAGTGCCGAAGTTTGTGTAGAGGTCGATCGTGGCCTCCTCGAAGATGTTAAAGGCTGCCTTGAAGCCAGCATGGGGCTCGAAGAAGGTCCAGTCGTCGGTGTAACGCCCCCCCGTATCCAGGTTGTCGATCTCAAACTCGAAGTCGTACACGCGCAGACCCACCTCAGCGTCCAGCCGGAAGCGGACTTTATGGCCCTTTGCGTTCGTTCGAGGACTGATGGGCCTGTCGAGGATCGTGCGAGCCAAACGCAGATCGACCTGGGCGTAGGTATGCGCCAGGCTGGTCCGCTGGCCCTCGGCGACGCTCAGGCTGCCCAGGACGAGGTTGTCCTCGGCGGTGGCAATCTGGTTGTCGATCTCGTAGAACAGGCCAATCGCGTTGATCCGCCAGGGACCGTTCCTGAGGCTGATGTCGAAGCCCGGCATCAGGCGCGGGCCGTCCAGGTTTATATCTTCCAGATCGACCAGCGAGCCGCGAACCGAGCCACCGGGCAGACGGATCTCGCCGGCGGGCGCGGTGAAGCGTGCCAGCAACTCGACCTGGACATGCCAGTTGGTCAGGCTACCCACGGTTGGCCCACTGGGGGATTCCTGAGCCGACGTCTGGGGTGAGTCCTGCTGATGGACGAATCGGAGCTCCTCGGGCCGTTCGCTGGCTGCGCACGAGGCAGTCGCGACAAGGGCGAGAAGTGTCGGGATGGCTTGAGACTGCCAGTTCACGCGGGCTCCTTCGCGTCGCACGGGCCCGCAAGCCCCGAGCGAGGCGGGCGGATGGTTCGAGCCCCAGGGTACCATGCACACACGCGGCCCGCCGGCCCTGACGACAAGCCATGACTACCCCAGCACCGCACCAACCAGACAGCCACAGCGCCGACACCGGCGGAAACATCGTGCTCGCGCCCGGGGCGAGCGTGCCCTCCTCGGCGTTGCGATTTCGGCAGAGCCCCTCCTCTGGCCCGGGGGGGCAGAATGTCAACCGCCGGCACACCCGGGCCGAACTCCGCGTTGGCCTGCTGGAGATCCGCATGCCTGTCCGTGCCCGCAAGCGACTGCGAGACCTGGCCGGGGAGCGGATGACGGCCGACGGCGTCCTGATCCTCAGCTGCGAACGGACCCGATCGGCCCGTCGGAATCAGGAGGACTGCCTGGAGCGGCTGAAAGACCTCTGCCGGGAAGCCATGGTCGAGCCCAAGCGGCGGATCCCCACGCGCCGCAGCCGGGGCGCGAACGAGCGAAGGCTGGAGGCCAAGCGGCAGAACGCCGAACGCAAGCGGCGTCGTGCCGGACCCGACGCCCCTGGCTGATCTACCCTCGCTGCGTGTTCATCCTGGCCATTGAAGCGACCAACCCGAACGTGCCGACTCCCGGCGTGCTGCTGGCGCGTGCCCGGGGGTTGCCCGATCCACACCCCCTGACGCTGGCCACACGTGGCCTGGATGCCCCGAGCCGGCACGATGATGTGCTGCTGCCCCGGATTGCCGAGTTATTTGACGAGGCGGGCGTCGGACCTGGCGAGTTGGACGAGGTGTTGGTGTCGATCGGACCGGGTGGGTTCACGGCCACGCGGTTGGCTTGCGTGAGCGCCGCGATGCTGGCAGAGGTGAGCGGCGCCACTCTGCGCGCGATTCCAACCGCTCGGATCGCTGTTGAGACCACGTATCAATCTTGTAATATCGGCGGTGCGGTGGTGATCGCGATGGCCTCTAAGCAGGATACGGCCTATGTTGCGAGGTTCGATCCCGCTCGTGGGACGTTTACGCATCGGGGCGAATCGATCGGGCCCGCCGCCTTCGAGACACTGTTATTACCGGGCGACCGGCTGGTGTTCGAGGATCATTTGCCCGAAACAATGCTCGAAATCGCGTCCAAGCGACACGTCGAGTGCATCCCGATGCGTCTCACGGCGGATGGGCTTCTGGCGTGCCGTTCGGCCGCCGAGACCGTGCCGATCGAGGCGTTGCGCCCGATCTATCCGCGCGAGCCCGACGCGGTGACGCAGTGGCGTCGTCGGTATGGGCGGGCTCCCGGGGACGCCTGAGCATCTCGGGTTACGGTTCTCGGACGGTTGTTTTGTCACGCTGTGCCGATTGTGAGGTTCGCCCCGTCGATACGGGGTGGCATCGGTGTGAAGTTGGGCAAACTGTGCGTCGATAGCCAACTCGTCCGGTGAAGTGTGCGGACGGGAGAAACAGCGTGGCTTCTCAAGATCAACAACAGCCTGACTGGACCGATAAAAAGGTCTTTACAACCGGGGAGGCCGCCTCGGTCTGCCGGGTAAGCCAGCAGACGATCATCCGTTGTTTCGATAACGGCCGTCTGCACGGTTTCCGTGTGCCTGGCTCGAAGTTCCGTCGCATACCCAGAGATGAGTTGCTGCGATTCATGCGTGAGAACAACATCCCCACGGATGCCCTTGAAGGGTCTCGCCGGCGGGTGTTGATCGTGGATGATGACCCCGAAATCGTGGATCTGCTGCAAGAGATGCTGCGCCGCGACTCGCGATTCGAGATCGAGACGGCATCGAACGGGTACGACGCGGGGCTGCTTACAGAGCGATTCCGGCCGCACCTGATCGTGCTGGACTACATGCTTCCGGATATCAACGGCGACGTCGTGTGCGAGCGTATCCGAGAGAATCCCGATACTCAGAACACCAAGATCCTCTTTGTGTCTGGCGTGATCGAGCGTGACCGCATCGACCGGCTGCTACGTGCGGGTGGCAACGGCTTCCTCAAGAAGCCGTTTACAGTGGCTTCACTGCTCGACGAGATCACACGGCTGCTTGAGCTCCTTCCGGCTAAGCCTTGAACGCTCAAAGATCGAGGCGAGCAATGCCACAGCAGAGCGACGAGCGAGTCCGCGAGCGAACCCAGCAGGTCGAACTGGTCCTCCAGCAGGTCGATCAGTTACCGACCCTCTCGCCGATCGCCCAGCGTGTGCTGCGGCTTGGGAGCGCGACCGAAGCCGACCTGTCTGATGTGGTGCGGGTGGTCCAGAGCGACCCCTCGCTAACCAGCCGTGTGCTCTCGATGTGCCAACGGGCCGAGCTTGGCCTGGGCGACCGCGTCACGACTGTCGATCGAGCCATCGTCATGCTCGGATTCGAGGCGGTCCGGGCGGCGATCCTCAGTGTGGCGGTTTACGACGCCCTCTCCGAGCATGCTGCGCAGCTCGAATCCAGGCCCGATAATGAGGCGTTCCGGCACGACGCGTTCTGGCGACACTGTGTTGCCTCGGCATGCGCGGCCGACGCGATTGCGCGCACCCAGCCCGGCCTGGGTGTCTCGCCCGACGAGGCGTTCGTCGCGGGGCTGCTTCACGATCTGGGCAAGCTCGCCCTCGACCTGGTACTGCCTCGCACGTATGGCAAGGTCATGCGGCTGGTCGAGGAGCGCGGGCTCGCGATAGCCGAGGCTTCCGCACGCGTGATCGGCATCGACCATCACACCGCGGGGAAGCGTCTGGCCGAGCACTGGAATCTCCCTGTTGTGATCCAGGACGCGATGTGGCTCTACGGCCAGCCGCCCCACGCGATGGCCGAACTCCAGAATCGGGAACTGGTTCGAGTCGTTGGAGCGGCGCATGAGTTGGTGCGTGCGCTGCACGTTGGCTGGTGTGGCGAGTGCGACACGGTCCCAGAGATCCCCGGCATCGCGCAGGTGTACGGCTTGGACACCGCGAAGCTCGAGCGCATCGGCTCGGGCCTGCACGAGGAAGTCGCGGCCCGTTGCGCGGATCTGGGTATGGACGGCTCCTATAGCCCCGGGCTGCTGCTGGATTCGATCTGTCGGGCTAACGCGTGGCTCGGCCGATCGCACGCTCGCCTTCAAAAACAGGCTGATACCGCTGGGCGGTGCGAGCGTGCGCTGCGTGCAATCTCGGAGTTTCTGGCTGACCAAGGCGGCGGCCGGGGGCTCACCAGCACGGTTGGCGCCGCGGGGCGATCGGCATCGGCCGTGCTTTCCGCAGAACGTGTGGCCGCACTCCTCAAACGGAACCCGGGCGATCCCTGGAGGCTGATGTGGCTATCGCCCGACGGCGCATGCACTGCGGCGGCAGCGATTACCGAACCTCCCGGGGCTGATCGGGTCACCCACGTGCTCGCCGAGATTGGACGGACGCTCGATGCCCCATTGCCGCTGACACCGCTGGGGGACTGGCTGGGTCAGACCGTGGCCGGTCACTTTGAGCAGGTGAAAGCGATCCGTGTGGTCCCGTTGACGCCGGGGCGCGTGGATGACGCACCCGCGGTCGCGCTGCTGCATAACGGAGAGCGGGCGCACGAGCACCATCGGGCGGTCATCGAGACATGGGCGTCCTCGGTGGCCGCCGCAGCCCGGCACGAATCCGCCCGGCGATTAGGCGAACGGCTTGCTGAGGCGAATCGGGCCGTCAGTGCGGCTCAGGACAAGCTCGCCGAGGCCCAGTCGATGGCCCGGCTGGGCGAGTTGGCTGGTGGCGCGGCGCATGAGATGAACAATCCCCTTACGGTCATCAGCGGTCGTGCGCAGCTCCTGCTCGATGCCGCTTCCGACGAATCAGTGCGCAGCGCTGCTGGCGCTATTGTCGAATCGTCACAGTTGCTTTCGGACCTGATCAGCGCACTGCACATGTTCGCCGATCCGCCCAAGCCTGTCTGCCGGTCGGTCCGCATTGCCGACATGCTTCGCAGCGTGGCCCAATCGACCCGAGACCGCCTGGGGCAGGGCACGGACCTCTCCATCGAGACGGCCGGAGGGCCCACGGAATGGGTGCTCGACGAGGGCATGGTCGTGCGCGTGCTGTCCGAGATTGTGGCCAACGCTGTCGAAACCGGCAGCCCGGTCAGCCTCAGTGTTCGGGTTGACCCGCTTGATGATTGTCTGGTCTTTGAGGTCGCCGACCGTGGGCCGGGGCTGAGCGAACGCGCGTTGCGGCACGCGTTTGACCCCTTCTTCTCTGAGAAACCCGCCGGACGCCAGCCGGGCCTCGGGCTCGCCCGTGCTCGAAGGCTTGCCGAACTGCTCGGGGGCACGCTCACCCTGGTGAATAGTCGTGATCTTGGTGCGGTGGCCACACTTTCTGTCCCGTCGCTCAACGAATCTAAATCATTGCCAACAAATCACTTAAGCGCACCAAGCCAGCCCGCAACACTCGGCTGAAGTCTGATTTGGCCCAGATCGACTGGATTGGGCTCTCGAACCGGTCGATCCATGTGCCAGAACACAGCCGAGCCCACCGGAGGGGCTCTGATACACACGCGATTCGTACGGAGATCCCGACTCATGGCCCACCCCGCTCCAGACCCGATCAACAACCCACTCCGCGCTTCCACGTCGGGCGCTCCAGCTTCTTGTCATGGATGCCGCGTGGCGGTCGTCGCGGAGCAACGCGACGTCGCCCGGCTGCTGGCGTCGCGCGCCAAGGCGGCCCTCGGGACGGCGCCGGACGTGCTGACGTTCGAGGAGGCCGACGACCTCTTCGCCCTGCGTCCCGATCTGGTCCTGGTTGCCGCTGACGACCGAGGTGTGCGGTGGCGATCGCTGGCACGGGAGTTCGAGGGTGCATTCCGCATGGCCTTAGCGGCGTTTACGCCCTCGATCGAGGACGCAGCCGAGGCCATGCGCCTGGGCATGACCGACCTGCTCGTGCTGGATACGAGCAAGCGTGTGATCGCCGAGCGGATCGAGGCAATGATGAACGAAGTGCGGCGCAAGAAGGGTGGCGACGCTCCGCTGCCTCTGGCTCTCGCAACGTCGAGTGGTTCGAGCGCTGCCGAAGTCGATACCGACCTTGTAACGGTGCGTGCGGAGTTTGGTGTGCTGGCTCGCCTTGAACTGGACGTGGAGAGCCTGCTCCGCACCACGCTGGAGTACGTGCTCCACAAGATCGGCCCAACCAACGCTGCGGTATTCCTTCCGACCGCGGGCGAGGACTTCACGCTGGGGGCGTACGTGAACTACGACTGCCCCAAGGACTGCGTAGACATGCTGCTGGACCACGTGGGGGCATCGGTGGCGCCGGCCATCGAGGCCGACCCGAGCATGCGGCTGCATCGTGGCGAGGAGGCGCTGGACGAGTTAATGGGGGATCATGCGGCCTGGCTGACCGGCTGCGAGGCTGTCACGTTCGCGGCCGAGCATGACGGTGAGTTGCTCGCGGCGGTCGCGTTGTTCCGTGATGATCGGGATCCGTTCGATGCCCGGACTCTGGCCAGGCTTGGGGCTATCGGGGATATCCTTGCCCAGCAGCTCGCCCGGATTATCCGGGTACACCACCGACATCTTCCTATGGATCAGTGGGAGGAATCCGACGGCTGCAGCGACGACCCGCCGATGGCCGCCTAGATCACACTCCGCCGGAGCGACTTTGGCGGTAGACTTGTGGTTGGAGGACCGCCCCAGGCATGATTGTCCATCTCGATCACGAATCCCCTGCGGGGAACGAAGACCCAGAGCCGGCGAGTACCGCCGAGGAGCCCCCCGAACGCACCCAACCCGGGCGGGGCCTGATTGTCGACCTGGTCACAAGCGGTGGTCTGCGAGCCGAACCGGATGTCTCGGCGCGGGCGTGGCTTGTCGACCATGTTCAGCTTGTGGCCTCGCGGCTGGAAGTTGCCGGTGAGTTGCGTGTGCGGCTGGTCGGGGATGTGGAGATGGCAGCCGCGCACGAGCGGCATCTGGGCAACCCCACCACCACCGACGTGATGACCTTCGATCTGGCAGACGGGGCGGCGGCCCGCGGCGAACCTGTCGACGCCGATCTGTTGGTGTGCGTCGATGAGGCGGCCCGCGTGGCCGACGAGCACGGGCATCAGATCGAGCGTGAGTTGCTTCTTTACATCGTGCACGGGCTGTTGCACTGCCTGGGCTACGACGACCATGACGAGGCCGCGTATGCGCAGATGCATGCGCTCGAGGATGAGTTGCTCACCTCCGTCGGCGTTGGGGCAACATTCACGCGCCGGGTCGGGGAGCGGGGCTCATGAGTGCCTGGGTGTGGTTCTGGATCGCCGTGGGAGCGGCGTTCGCCGGTTGCGTCTTCGCCGTATTGCACCAGACGCTCCGCCATGCCCATCGCGTAGCGGGCGAGGATTGGCTCCGCGGCATCGCCGACCATGGGAAGCGGAATCAGATCCGGACGATCCTGGACACGGCCGATGTTTCGGCGGGCGCAATTGCCCTGCCCCGGATCGCCTTCAGCCTTCTCGTGCCCGTTGCGGTGGTGCTGTTTCTGGCCCTTCTGTTGAACGAGCCGGACGCGGGCGGGGGCATCGATGTTGGGTGGTTGTCCCTGGTGCTGGGCATCGCCATCGCAGCACCGGTGCTGTGGGTTACGAACATGGCCCTGCCGGCCGCCATCGCCCGGCACGCGTGGGGGCCGACGCTGCGGTGCTCGGCACCGCTGATTCGCGGGCTCATGGTCCCGCTGCGCCCGTTCGCGGGGATGTACCTTTTTTTCGATGAGGTCGTCCGCCGCCTGGCCGGCGCAGAGGGCGACGAGAACGACCGGGCCGAGGCTGAGATCCTCAGCGCGGTCGAGCAGGCCGAGCGGTTTGGCGGTGTTGACGAGACCGAGCGCGACATGATCGAGGCGGTCGTGGAGTTCCGCTCCACCAGCGTGGACGAGATCATGACGCCGCGTACCGCCATTGAGGCGCTGTCGTACACCGACGAGCTCTCGGAGGTGAAGCAGTACGTGCGCGACAGCCACCACAGCCGTATCCCGGTCTATCGCGAGAATCTGGACGAGATCGCCGGCTTCCTCTACGCCAAGGATCTACTCAAGTGGCTGGCCGAGCCGGGCAACGGGCACGCCGAGCACTTCAAGTTGCAGGAGATCCTCCGCACCGCCCTTTTCATACCCGAGACGAAGACCGTCCGAGAGTTGCTGCGTGAGATGCTCCAGATGCAGGTCCACATCGCCATGGTGGCCGACGAGTACGGCGGGACGGCGGGCCTGGTGACGATGGAGGACATCGTCGAGGAGGTCTTCGGTGAGATCCGTGACGAGTACGAGGACACGCCCGAGGACGAGCCGGAGGTCAAGCTCGATGCCCAGAAGCGGACGGCCGAGATCGACGCCCAGATGCACATCGACGATGCCAACGATGCGCTGCGACCGCTGAACGTCGAGCTGCCCGAAGAGGACGACTACGACACCGTGGGCGGGTACGTCTCGACGCGTCTTGGGCGCATCCCCGACATCGGCGACTCGTGGGTGGAGGGCGACATCCGCCTGGTCGTCATCAGCGCCGAGCAGACACGCGTGCGGCGGGTGCGGCTGGAACTGGTCAGCGAGCCGGCGACACTGGGAACCGACGACGAGCAGAGTGCTATCTAGATCGCTCCGTCGCGGCCTCCGGCCGAACACTCGCTTGATGTCACCGATGCATGGCGCACTTCGCCTTGACTCGGCTCCCCCACCGCGCTTTGCTGGGCTATGCGCATCATCGGCGGGCACTACAAGCGAACCATCCTCACCGGCCCGCCGGACGCCAGGACCACCCGGCCCCTGCCCGACCGCGTGCGCGAGTCGATCTTCAACATGCTCCAGGGGCATTTGGTGGAGGGGCCGAGCGTCTTCGATGTGTTCGCGGGCACGGGCTCGTTCGGGCTCGAGGCCATCAGCCGCGGCGCGATGCGGGCGGTGTTCGTCGAGCGTGACCGGAAGATCCGCGAGATTCTCCGATCGAACATCGCGAAGATCGACGCGACGGCGATGAGCGAGATCGTCGAGGGCGATGCGCTGGGACCACTGGCGCTCGCGCGGTGCCCCAGCCCGGTGACGATCATCATGATGGACCCGCCCTACCCGCTGGCCCGCGACCCCAAGAGCTGGCAGCGCGTGCTGGCCCAGGCCGGCAAGCTGGCGCAGAAGCTCACCGGCGACGGCTACCTGCTGCTGCGCACGCCGTGGCCGTTCCTGCAACTGCCTGAGACCGAGACCCCAGAGCCCGAATCCAACCGTGGGAAGCGCGGCAAGCGCAAGCCAGAGCGGGAAGAGGTCGTGTCACTGAACCTCGACGACGGCTCTCTGGACACCCAGGACATCGACGAGATCGAGGCGATGTTCGAGGCCATCGCGGCGGGTGAAGTGATCGAGGAGGATGACGAGGGCCCCAAGTTCATCGACGGGCCGCTTGAGATCGCCGGGGCAGTCGGGCCGGAGACGCACGAGTATGGGTCCACGGCGGTGCATTGGTATCAAAGGTCACGTTGAATGGGCGTCAACGGAAGCGTCTATTTCTATCAGTGCTTCGGGGGCCGAGGCACTCTGGACCAACGATTCCGTCGCGTCGCCGAGATCGTGGGTTCGACCCGTGCTCAAATCGTCACGCGTTCCCGTCTCCCTTTCACGCACGGGGACATGGTCTGGTCCGACACCTACGACGAGATATTTGGATGGTCAAAGAAAGATGGCTGGTCGCTCGATGAAGTGGCGTCGATGAGATTTGCTACGGGCACGCTGCACGCACAACTGAGCAGCCTGGGATGGGGTGAACCGTTCTACGAGAAGCTCAAATCGGATACCGGTGAAGACATCGCCGGGTTCTATCCCAGTGCTCCTTCAGTATCGTTGGGTTGGCATGTCATTCCAGACCTTCCGCTTCCGGACCTCGGACCCGATCCTACGAAGCATCGGCTGGCGAGATTCTCCCTCAGCCTGTTTGGCTACGGCACGCCCAAGCACGGCGTGAAGTACCGGGAGCAAGTGTTCCAGTTCTCCGCCATGCGCGAACTCGAAACCCAGCTTACTGAGGCCATCGGCCCCGTAAAACGCGCGATCAGTTGGAGCGTCTGAGCGTACCAGGCGCACGAAAAACCCACGTCTTGCGACGTGGGTTCGTTCGATCCAACTATTACTACCGATCAGCCCAGCGCCGCCGCGCCCGACACGATCTCGGTCAGCTCCGTCGTGATCTGGGCCTGTCGCGCGCGGTTGAACTTGCGCTTCAGGGCCTTGCCCATCTTGCCGGCGTTGTCGGTGGCCGACTTCATCGCCACCATGCGGGCAATATTCTCGCTCACCACGGCGTCGTTGAAGGCCTGGAACAGCGTGGTCTTGACGGTCTCGGGCAGCAGCTCGGCCAGCAAACCCTCGGCGTCGGGGCTGAACTCGTACTGGGCCGAGAAGCCCTCTTCCTGCTTCTCGACCGCCGGGGGCTTGAGGGGCAGGAGCTGGACGACGGCCGGGCTCTGGCGGGCCACGCTCTCGTAGCGCATGTAGACCAGGTTGACGCCGGTGATCCGGCCGGCCTGGAACTGCTCGATGTAGTTCTCGGCGAGTTCCTGGACGTCCTCGAACTCGGGGCGGTCGCCGAACTGGGTGTGGTGGCGGGCGACCTTCACGCCGTTGAACTTCATGAAGGCCACGCCCTTCTTGCCCACGACCTCGACGGGGCCCTGCATGGCCTGCGGATCGGCCCGCAGCGCCTTGATGGCGGTGCGGAGGATCGAGCCGTTGTAGGGGCCGCACAGGCCGCGATCGCTGGTGATGACCAGGGTGAGGGGCCTGGCGTCGTCGCGGAAGCCGCCGTCGGGGCCCTCGATCAGCGGGTGGCTGACGTTGCCGGCCGTGGCGGCCAGCTCCTGGACCAGCTCGAAGATGCCCTCGGTGTAGGGCTTGGTCGCCTCGGCCCGGCTCTGGCTCTTGGCGAACTTGCTGGTGGCGATCATCTGCATCGTGCGGGTGATCCGCTGGATGTTCTTGACCGCCTTGATGCGCTTCTTGATCTCGCGGGTCTTGGCCATAGGCGGCGAGTATAGGCCCTTTCGCGGCCGTCCAGGGCCGCCCAAGGGCCGCCACCGGCCCAACCAGCCCGGCCGGTCACCCTCATCCCGCCGCGGGCGACGACGTGGCCCCATTGCCCTCGCCACGGCTCGCCGGCTCGTCCGCCCCCACCCCCGGTCGCACGCCGAACTCGACCGCCGCCGGCTCGCTCCAGTCGCTGCGCTTGCCTTTGGTGAGCATGACCCGGCAGCGGTAGGCCACCTCCGCCACGCCCTGGGGCGCATCGGCGTCGACGAAGCGCTTGGCGGCCACGGTGGCCACGAAGCCCCACGGGCCCGCCCTGGCGTCCAGCCCGATGGTGCGGCGCTGCACCTCGAAGGCCGCCGAGCCCCCGGTACTGGCCTCGAAGGCGAACTCCACCGCGCCGCGGTCGATCAGGCCGGCCGAGACGCCCGTGGGCGTGGCCGGGGCGGGCCTGGCCCGCGGGCGGCGGGGCGCGTCGATGGCCGCCCGCGTGTACACCGACGCGTCGCCGGTGGCCGCGGCGTGGGCGTCGATGGTGGCGATGGCGGCGGTCAGGTCCTGCTTCATGGCCTTGAAGGCCGCCCGCTTCTGGGCCGTGCGGTTGCGGGCCAGCTGCAGGGCCTCGCGCTGCCGCTCGAGGGCGAGCCTGGCCGCGGCGGCCTTCTGCGCCAGGGAGGCCACCAGCGGCCCGGGCAGGCCGATGCCCACCACGTCGCCCCACCTGGCCGCGTGCTCGCCCGCCCACCGCACCAGCGCGGCCTCGGTCCTGGGATATCGCGCCATGGTCCACCTCCGGCCGGGGCCCAGCGCCCCCTTCTGGAGCATCGACGCACCGGCCGCGCGGCTTGAGCCAACGCGCCGTGGGCCGCGGCCGGGCCCCCGCCGGGCCCAGGTGGGATCGGAAGAG
>JBITAF010000033.1:0-70191 GCA_044440025.1 Phycisphaerales bacterium JB060
GGGGGGCGCCACCACAGTAAAAGCAAACACCAACAAAAAACGCACAAACAAAGGGATCGGTAGATACACACGGCCAGACAACAGGGTTGTATCAACCCAGGAAAAAACAGGTAATGCGCAGAAAACCCAACCACCCCAACACCCACCCACATGGGAACAACCCACCCGCAGCTCGAGAACGCAAACAACCATATCCGCCCCAGCGCCCTCCCCCCCGGCTCCACATGGTCACGCACAGCGGTGACCACCACCGTCGTTTCCACCTTGCGACGCCCGCCGTGCCCTGCCGTGGGGGCGGTGTAGAACTCGAGCGTGCCCTCGTCGCCGGGCTCGGGCCCATCGAGCGAGCCGCGCTCCAGGTCGGCGACCAGCTCGATCTCCACCCGCTGCTCGGGCACGTCGGCAAAGGTCGGGTACGGGCCCGTGTTGCCCCATTCCAGCAGCGAACGCTCCGGCGTGCGCGAGACGGCCACACGGGTCACGCGCTCCACCGTGGCGCCCAGCAGTTGGACCGATTGCGGATTCAGCACAAGCATCGCTCACCCCCCCTCAGCCGCGCACCAGGTGCATCAACGCCGGCCGCCGCGTGGCATCGACCACGCCGTCCCCGTCCAGGTCCAGACCCACCGCGAGCGTCTGGCGCGCCCGCGAGAACATGTCGGCGTACATCGCCGCCCGCGCCCCCAGCGCCGAGCTCGGGCCGCTCAGCGCCGACGCCGCGGCATACACCAGGTGCAGCGTGCCCAGCGCCTCGGCGTGCACGATCGCGGTGGGATCGACGATCGCCTCCACGCCCACGCCGTCCGGCCGGTCCAAGCCCAGCATGCCCAGCAGCTGGCGGTGCACGATCGCACGCTGGGGCGCAAAGGTCACGAGCGTGAACGGCGCTCCGGACGACGCGACCGGCGGCAGCGCGTCGGCTTCGAGCGACGCCCGCAGCCGCGAGACCTCCAGCACCGTGCCCGACGTCACAGAGATCACCTCCAGCGACACACCGCTCAGGACCACCACCTGCCCGGCCTGGGCTTGCGCGTCGGTGAAGGTCGCCGTCGCGGTCGACGCGGTCAGCGTCGTGCCGCTCACGCTGGCCGTGCCAGACGCCAGGCGTCGCCCCGCCCACAGCGCATCGGTGAACGCGTGCGGCTCGATCGCCAGCATCTCCCTGTCGTGTCCAAACATCGCCTGCTCCTTGCGCGCCGGTGCGCGCTGCGTTGTGTTCTGCAAACCCGCGGGCCGGTGTTACCCGACCCGCGAGCCGGCGGCCGCCCCCACACGAAACCGCCGAGCCCTTCGCATGCCCGATGGGCACTAGCTGGTGGCCAGCCCGCTAATCAGGCCGTGCGCGTTCTCGTTGCGCATCTCGACCGTGTACTCACCGATGACCTGACCCATGGCCGCGTCGCCCGTGGCCGCCAGCGGCTTGTAGTGGAAGCTGCGGCCTTCAAGCGGCATAACTTCGATGCGGCTGGAATCCAGCAGCAGCAGGCTGTCGGCGGGCATCCATCGCGACACGACCACGCGGCAGACGCCGAAGTCGCTCTCGTACACGCTCACCAGGTCGCTGTAGCGGTCATCGCTGGGGCCGTAGCGGCGCGACGAAGTCAGGAAGGCGTTGATGCGGCGCTTCTGGAGCCCGCCGCACACGATGGTGTCGATCGGCCCCGACGACTGTTCCCACACCTCACGCAGGGCGGCGTTGAGCACTTCCTCGGTCAGCCCGTCCGAGCCGGCGCCCGAACCACCGGGAATGGACCCCTCGCCCGGCTCAAAAAGATTGGTCTCCAGGCCATGGATCAGGCCGTTCATCGAGCGGCGGACCGATCCCGAGCCCTGGGGTGTGCTGGTGGGCGCCACGCCGTTGATGATGCAGTTCTCCAAGTCGCGCAGCAGTTCGCGCATTCGCTCCTGCTTCTGGTAGTCCAGCTCGTCGGCGATGCCGTGTGCGCGCACGGCCTGCATCGAGCCGGAGACTTCCACCGCCGCGGTGAAGATCTGCGTGTAGTTGCTCTTGCGCACGCGGTTGGTGAAGCGGGCGTCGGGGGCCTCGGCGCCTTCGAGTGCCGCGTTGCCCAGGATGGTCAGCACCATCCCCTCTGCCACGGCGATCGCGTCGGTGCTGCCGTAGCTGCGCACCACTGTCAGCGTGTCGCTGGCGATGCCGGTGACCAGCATGACCTCGGGGCCCTCGCCGGGGCGGACCAGGTCTCCCACGCGGAAGCGCGAGCCGTCGTCGACGGTGATGGTGGTGTCGGTCAGGGCGGTGGGCGTGAACGACTGGGCGGCCACTACACCGGTATTGGGCAGCAACTCGTCCTCGATCCACTCGTGCACGGTGCTGGCGGCCGCGCGCCGGGCGTCGCCCAGGTGGTCCAGCAGCGGGGTTTCGAAGGGGCTGACGATGCCGATGATGTCCGAGACGTCCTCGACCAGTTCGGGCAGCGTGCTGCCGGCCGAGAAGGTTGCCTTTCCAGTGAATGCCATGCGAGACTCCTTTGATCAGTTTCGTGGCGTGCGAGTCGTGAGCGGGGGCATGGGCGTGGTGCTACTGCCCGCGTCGCAGGCGGAGGTACTTCATGAGGGCGCGCCTGTCGCCGGTGGCACGTGCGTCGTCGTGCGCACGGTCGACCCCCGCGCGACCCGGCGCGCCCTGGGAGGGATGGCTCGGGCTCATCGCCGAAGCACGCATCGAGCTGGCCCGGAAGAGTGCCGGCCGCTCGCGCTGGAGTTGGGCGATCACGCGGCTGGGCGTGGCGTCCTGGTCGCGCTCCAGCCGGCTCTCGACCAGCAGCGCCAGCGATTCGGTGTCGATGGCGCCCGCCTGGGCCAGGCCTCGCTCGATGGTGCCGCGGCGTTCGAGCCGGGCGGACTGCTGACGCAGGTCCTCGAGCTGGGCGTCTCGGGCGCGGAGCTGGTCGGCCAGGTCGCTGGCCATCTGCGTGCGCTCGGCGAGTGCCTCGCGAAGGTCGTTGTCGGTGCCGTCGTTGACATCGGCATTGGTGTCGGGCGTGTTCTCAGGCATTGGTGTTCTCCGTATTGGGTGCGGGCTGGGCGTAGCCGAGCTCGGCCATCACGCGCTCGGGGTCGATGCCCAGGTCGGTCTTGCGGCGGGCGTTCACCAGCCGGTCTTCCTGATCCAGGTCGATGGCGTCGGGCCAGTGCACTGTGACCTTGCGGTCCTGGGGCTCGGTGGCCAGGGTTCCCGCGCGGTCGAGGGCTTCGAGGATGAGGGCGATCATCCGCGCCACGCCGGCCCAGTAGCCCACGCGCTTGCGGCGCGTCTTGCTCAGCAGGCCCAGCATGGTCACCCGCAGCGCGTTGCCGCTGGAAAGATTGCCGATCTTGGCGCGAACGACACCGGCGGCGATGGGTGGCACGCCCGAGGTCTTGTCCATGGCCTCGCGGATGTCCTCGACGTGCAGCGTCTCGCTGGGCGAATCGGCATCGCCGCCGAAGGCCGTGACCTGGGCGTCGGGGTTGTCGGTGCTCAGCACGCGGCCGGGGCCGATGCGGACCTGGCCGAAGCCCTCGATGCCCTTGGCCAGGTACATCTTGAAGCTCTGCATGGTCACGCGGGCGGCGCGGTCGCTCAGGCGCGTGTTCAGTTCGTCCTGCAGTGGCACGAGCGGCTCGACCTCGCCCACGCCGGCGTAGCACAGCGGCTGGGGAATGTTCTGGATGTGCACAATCGGCACGCGGCCCGGCGAGGCGCGGTTGGGTCCTTCGGCGACCAGCTCGCCGTCGACGTAGACCTGTCGCCATGCGCCGCTGAGCAGTTCGGTGACGCGCTGGGTCTCCAGCGTGGCGGTTCGGCTGTTGGCGTGGCGGTCGTGCTCGTCGGTCTGCGAGGTGCGCCGGGTGAAGTCGATGGCGTAGGCCTCGAGGCGGCGATAGTCGCCCGCATCGACGATGGGCACGCCGCGGGTGGGGTCGATGGCCTCGACGCGGATGGCCTCGGCGAGCACCTCGCCGGGGAGTTCAAGGAGCGAGTCCAGGTCTGGGGCGAGCGCTGTCAGACGCTCGATGTCGCAGCGGAGCAGCAGGTCGACGTGGCCGTAGACGTGGCCCAGGAGCAGTGCGTCGTGCAGCAGCGCGAGCCCACCCGAGGCTTCCCACACCGCGTCGAGGGCCGATTCGATGTTGCGTCGCTCTTCGGCCTTGCCGGCATTGCTGAGCAGCACGAGCGGCTCGGGCAGCATGAAGTCGACCATGGTGTGGATGCGCCAGGCGATGTCGTTCTCGATGACGACCTCGCTGGCGGCGGCGTCGACCATGCGGTCTTCCGACCACGGATCCCACGCGCCGCGGAGGCGGGGTGGTAGGCCGGCGGCTTGCGGGAGTTCGCCTCCGGGGCGGGTTGGCTCGTTTCGGAAGTAGCCCCAGAGCCAGCGCAGCCGCGGCGCGACGTCGCGCTCGTGCTCGGCCAGGATGATCTCGAGGGCCTGCGGCGACAGGGTGGTGTCGGTGAAGGGTGCGAGATTGAACGCCACGGTGACCTCCCTTGGACAAGGGCGTTGGGTGGTGGCCCCGTGAACTCGGGGGGCCTTCACCCAACAGGCGGTCGGACGGATGGCGGCGCGCCGGGGCGGTTGTCAGAACGGCCCATCGTGCGGGTTCGGCCCGGAAAATACCGGGCTCTGATGGATTTCGATTCTGGGCGTTCGCGGCCGGTCATCGTGCCATGCGGTGCGCACGGCCGCGGCGATGTGGCCTCAGTGCTTGGGAATCAGGTTAACCTGGTCTTCATCCTCGGCCGCCTCTCGCTGGGCGGTGGCGACGGTTTCGAACTCGAGGGTAGTGTGGAGGATGTTCCAGTTGGCCCGGCAGCGCTGGCGGATGGCGTGCTTGATGGGCTCGATGTCGGCCAGCTTCGTGCGATCGGTGACGACATGGGCCTCGAGGAGGATGGTCTGGGGGTCGAGCGCCCAGATGTGGAGGTGATGGATGTCCTGCACGTAGTCGATGGTGGCCAGATCGTCGGCGACGGCCCGCAGGTCGAGCTCGTGCGGCACGCCCTGCATGAGGATGCGCGTGGTGTGGCCCGACATCTTAAAGGCCTGCACGACCATGTAGGCGGCGATCATGAAGGCGATCATGGGGTCGACCCAGAACCAATCGAAGAAGTAGACCAGCGCGCCGGCCAGGATGGCGCCCACGCTGCTGGCGGCATCGGCCAGCTTGTGGATCATCGCGGCGCGCGTGCCCAGGCTTTCGCCGGCGAGCTTGGCCGTCAGCCAGGCACTTACCAGGTCGATGACCAGCGCGATGCCGGCGACGATCATGATGACCAGGCCGATGACCGGCTCTGGGTTGAGCAGCCGCTGGATGCCCTCGAGGATGAGGAAGCCCGCGGTGACGACGAGCAGGATGAGGTTCGCCTGGGCCCCGACGATGTCGGCTCGCTTGTAGCCGAAGGTATTGCGCTCGTCGGCGGGCTTCTTGGCGATGCGGCGGCCCACCAGGGCGACCACCAGCGAGCCGGCGTCGGCGAGGTTATGTAGGCCGTCGGCGATAAGTGCGAGGCTGCCCGAGAAGACGCCGGCGATGATCTCGACGACGGTGAGCAGCACGTTGATGACGACCGCCCAGATGAGGGGGCCGTCGCCCATCTGTTCGATTTCGTGGTGATGGTCGTGGGACATGGCGCCCGCCCGTGGGTGGGAGCTCAGCCCGTCGTTTCGGCCTTGGGCTCTTCGAGGATTTCGACGGCCGAGAAGCGGTCGAGGTTGAGGACCACGAGTTCGCCGTCCTTCTTTCGGAGTTCGACGCGGTCGATCCAGACCTTGTTGTCTCGGGTGTGGGCGAACCACGAGCCGGACTTTTCCTGCCCGACGCGGACGACGACGCCCTCGACGGTGGAGACCATCGTGCCGCTCAGGCGGGGGAACTGCTGGGTAATACGCACCTTGGCGCCGGGGGTGAGGTTCTCCATAGCGGGCGATGGTAGGGGGTGATCGGCGGCCGGGGTGGCCGCTGGGGCGGGGGGTGGCCGGTTGGCCGGGATACGATTGGGCCTATGCCTATACCACGGATCGCGATTGTGGGCCGGCCCAACGTGGGCAAGAGCTCGCTGATGAACATGCTGGCCAGCTCGAAGGTGTCGATCGTCGACGACATGCCGGGGGTGACGCGCGATCGCGTGACGAAGATCATCGATCTGGAGCACAGCGAGGGGAAGCCCGAGCGGCCCGTCGAACTGACCGACACGGGGGGTTATGGGGTCTACGTGGCCGAAGGCGGCCGGTATGACGAGGTGGGGGCCGACCTGTCGACCCTGACCGACGACGTGGAGGGGCAGATCGAGGCGGCGGTGGCCAATGCCGACCTGATTTTGTTCTGCGTGGACGTGCAGGCCGGGCTGACGCCGCGGGACGAGGAGATCGCCCGGCTGCTGCGAGAACAGAAGCTGGGTCGGAAGGACCGTGCCCACCTGGCGACGCTGGACCCGAGCCTGGGCAAGCGGGCCCCGGTGCACGTGGTGGCGACGAAGGTGGACGGGCCCAAGTGGGAGACCCACGCCTACGAGATGAGCGCCCTGGGCTTCGGCGAGCCACTGATGTGCAGCGCCAAGAACAACTACATGCGGCGCGACCTGAGCGACCGGCTATATGAACTCTTGCCGGCCGAAGACGAGACGGCCAGCACGCCTCCGGCGGACCTGTCCATCGCGGTCATCGGCAAGCGTAACGCGGGCAAGAGCACGCTGGTGAACGCCCTGGCGGGGGCCGAGAGGGTGATCGTGTCGGAGATTGCCGGCACGACGCGTGACGCGATCGACGTGCTGGTCGAGAAGGACGGCAAGCGGATCATTGTGATCGACACGGCGGGCATGCGGCGGAAGAAGAGCTTCCAGGGGCGCGTGGAGTGGTTCGCCTATGACCGCGTGCAGCGGGCGGTGGACCGCGCCGACGTGGTGCTGCTGATGGTCGACGCCACCGAGCCGACCAGCCAGGTGGATCAGCAGTTGGCGATGCTGTGCCAGAACGCGTTCAAGCCGACGATCATCGGCGTGAACAAGTGGGACCTGGCCGAGGGACAGACCGACGACAAGGGGCGGCCCGTGACGCCCGAGCGGTACGAGAAGTACGTGCGCGAGGGCTTCAAGGGACTGCCGTTTGCGCCCATCGCGCTCTTGAGCGCCAAGGAGGGGCTGAACGTCGGCGGCGTGCTCGACCTGGCGTTCGACCTCAAGAAGCAGGCCCACGAGCGGGTGTCGACGGGGGCGCTCAATCGCTTGGTGCGGAGTATTTTGGAAAAGCGCGGGCCCAGCAACAAGCTTGGTACGCTGGCGCGGGTGTTCTACGTGGCGCAGGTGGGCACGGCTCCGCCGACGATCGCGATGGTGGTGAACGAGCCCAAGCTCTTCACGCCCAACTACATGCGCTACCTGATGAATCGACTGCGCGAGCAGGCGCCGTTCGACGAGGTTCCCTTCCGCGTGTTCGTGCGCAGCCGCAAGCAGTTCGACAAGCGTCGCGAGCAGGCCGAGCGGCGCGACCAGAAGGGCATGATCGACACGAGCGCGTTCGATCGCGGCGAGGACCTTGAACTGACGCCCGAGGAGATCGAGATCCTGTTCCGCATTCCCGGTGAGGGCGACGAGGGAGAGACATTCGTCGATGAGGACGGCATCGGTGGCGAGGTGTTCGACGACGCCGAGGTATTCGTTTTCGGTGACGAGGAGGAAGAGGATAACCGCCGATAAGGGCGAACTGTCCGAGAATCGCGCCCGAAGCATGGCCGTACGAAAGAAGGCGTGGCCAGGGGCCGGGGGATGAGTCCGGTCGCTGGCCACGCCTGGTGTGGCGAACCTGGTGAACGCGGGTTTGAGCGTTAGGTCATGTTAAACCCTGCCAAGCTCGCTCCCTCTCCTTCACACTTCTATTCGATAAACCACTGTGCCGGTTCCATTGTTCGGAGCAATCGCTAACATTTTGGACTTCTGTTCGGCGTGGTTTCGTGCGAACGTGTGTTAGCAGCCCGTGGCGAAGGCGTTCTGGAAGGTCAAGAAGTCGAAGATGGTGAGCCGGCCGTCGCCGTCCAGGTCGGCCCGGCGATCGCCGGCGTCGAAGGCGTTCTGAAAAGCCAGGAAGTCGAAGATGTCCAGCACGCTGTTGCCGTCGAAATCGGCGATGCATTGCATGGCGCCAAGGCCTTGCGGTGCATCGGCGGTGCTGGCACGGAGCGACATGGCGCCGGTGGCGATGTCGATCTCCCAGAGCCGGCGGCCGTTCTCGGTCATGACCAGATCGCCGCCGGCCTCAAAGGCGATGCTGCCCGGCGCGCTGCCTGCGATGCCCATGCTCAGCCCGACGGTGGCGACCACCGCGCCTGAACTGGCGTCGATCTTCAGCAGGTCGGGAATCGTGCCCGGTCCGCTCGAGGTGATGCCGTAGAAAAAGCCGTCGCGGCGGTTGTAGTCCAGGCCGAAGAGCCGCGGGAGAGCTGGGCCGCCGAGCGAAGTGGTCATTCCGGTCGTGGTGCTGACGATCGCCAGCGAGCTATCGGGTGCGATGCCAAAGAGCTGGCCACCGGGCCCGAAGCTGATCGATGCGAACACGTTCCCGCCGATGTGTACGGCCAGGCCCGTGGCGGGATCGACGCGGCTGAGCCCCTCGTCGCCCGCGGGGCTGTTGTTGATGACGAAGATGTCGCCCCTGCCATTCACGGCCATGCTGATCGGCGTGGTGTAGCGCGCGGGGTCTGGGTTCAGAGGGCCGATGGTGGTGACCGTGGCGCCGGTGGCGGTGTCGAAGATGTACAGGCTGTCGGTGCTGGAATCGACGGCGTACATGCGGTCGGCTGAGGCTGTGGTGGCCAGTCCGGCCAGGGTCAGGATGGTCAGCGAGGTGCGAAGCATGGTCTATCTCCTTGCGATCTGGTTCCCGGGGACGAAAAAGTGCGTCCCGGTAGGAAACCAAGCGGCAAGGGATCGGTTCAGTCACGCGAATCTGTCGGAAGATCGCCAGGGTAGCGGATCCACTCCAAGCATAAGCCCATGGGCCCGGCGGTTGGGCCGGCGCGGCGCCGGTCGGTGCTGGCCAGGATGGCGGGGATGTCGGTGGGCTGCATCCGCCCCCGCCCCACCTCGTGCAGCGTACCAGCGATGATGCGCACCATGTTGTAGAGGAAGCCGCTGCCCGTGGCGGTGATGCGCACGCGGTGCTCGGCGGCGCGTTCGACGGTCAGTTCGTAGATGGTGCGCACGGTGGTCTGGCGATCGTGGTGGATCTGGGTAAAGGCGGCGAAGTCGTGCTCGCCCACGAGGTGTGCCGCGGCCATGGCCATGCGTTCAGCGTCGAGTTCGTGGTGGGTGTGGGTGACGTACCGGCGGTCGAACAGGGGGCGGCGGTGGTGGTCGTGGAAGGTGTATGTATAGGCCTTACGCTGGGCGTCGCCGATGGGGTTGAAGGCGTCGTGGGTCGGCTGGGCGTGGGTGACGAGAACGTCGTCGGGCAGACGGCCGTTGACGGCCCGGATGAGTGATTCCACGCCTCGCTCGATCGGCCAGCCTCCGCCGTGACGGGCCGGGTCGGCGCCGTCGGTGCAAGTGAAGGCCGCGGTCTGCCCCCGCGCGTGGACGCCCGCGTCGGTGCGGCTGGCGCCGGTGAGATTGATGGGCTCGCGGACGACCTGGCGGACGGCCTGCTCGACGACCGCCTGGACCGTGCGCAGGGCGACGCGGCCCGGCGGGGCTGGCAGTGATGGGTCGGCCAGGCGGACCGAGCCGGTGGAAGGGGGTTGGTTGGGATCCGGGGCGGGTGGTTCCTGCTTCTGCCAGCCGCAGAAGTCGGTGCCGTCATAGGCGATGGTGAGGCGGTAGGTGGGCACGGCGTGAGGGTATTGGCCCGATGTCGGGTTGGCTGGCAATAGGTTGCCGGGCTGGCCGTTGGGCTGGGCAGACCGGCCCGGGGGCGGCCGGCGATCCAGAACGCATGAAGAGGAGGCTTCGCGATGACTAGGACTCTTTCGATGTGGACCGCGCTGGTGGCGATTCTCGTGGGCACGGCGGGTGCGTCCGCCCAGGGCGTGGGCACCGACTCGCCCGATCCGGTGGTCGTGGCCCAGCGCTGCGTGGCGCAGTTTGAGCAAGTCCGAGACCGGACGGTGGACGGTGTCGCCGCCGCGACGCGGGGGGCGACTGGCCGTATCGCACGGCTGGACGCCGATGGGGCGCCCGATCGGGTGATCATCGCCGTGGGCAACACGGGCGTGGATCGCGTGCAGGCCATCGGGCGGGCGGGCTCGGCTCGCATCGCCCGCGGTTCCGACCACTGCACGCGCCTGCTGCGACGCCTCGGGGCCGACCGTGCGCTGATCGTCCGCGTGCAGGGCGCGGCCGATGGTTTCCAGGAGGACATCCGCAACGCCGTGCGGCGAGGGACCGCAGCGATCCGCCAGGCCGTGGCCGACGCGATCGGCTGAGCGCATCAGGCATCACAACTCTGAAGCCCCGAGCTTCTTGACTCGGCACCCCGCCTGGGGAGGGCGGGGTGTTTCATTTTAATGGACGGGAACTGGAAGTTGACTGTGATTTGATTTCCAGGCGAATCAGAATGCGTTTGATGTGGGGCGTGGGTGAGCATCCATCCGCGCGGTCATGCGTGCTGATGGCCCCGGCGACGTTTCTTTATGCGCGCTCGCACTGCCATTAGTATGAGAATGCCCACCATGACTGCCATCAGGCCGATGGCAGCGAACGCCACGACCTGGCCGGCGATGAAGATGATGCGGCCGTCACCGGTCAGCATCATGGGATCGCGTAGCCGGGCATCGGGTGAGATAGTGCGGATGTGTGAGACGATCGAGGCGTGGTTGTTCGGCAGCGTGTACGTGCGATGCGTGCCTGCGCCAAAGTCGATCTCGTACACGGTTGCGTCCGCAGCCGAACGAGACGCGTGGGCTATGAAGAAGTAATCGTCGTCATTGGTGCAGGCGACGACCTGGCTGAACGGAATCTGCAACTGTTCGTCTGAAGGCGTATTGATAGCAATCCAGTCATCAACGATGAAGAGCTCATAGCCGGATCCCAGTTGGCCCGCGCTCTCTCCGAACTTCGGCTGCATTGGATAACCCCCTACGATGAGCCGAGGGGTTTACGTGCTCGTTCTGTGCGAAGTTCGGCTCGCCTTACGCCGCGCTCGACTTTCGTGCATTCATCACCCGCTCGGCGTACTTGTTCATGCCGTCGCGGAGCTGCTCGAAGCTTTCCAGCACGTAGAGGATCGGCTGGTAGTGATCGATCTCGAAGGGGGTCTCGCAGACGCGGTCCATGTCGAAGGGGCGGCGGTCGACGTTCTGGCTGTGCAGGGCGTGCTCGCTCTCGCCCAGGCTGCTGATCAGCCCGCTGCCGTAGAGCTTGGTGCGGCCGCCTTCTTTGATGAGCCCGAACTCGACGGTGAACCAGAACAGGCGGCCCAGCCGCTCGATGTGGTAGGGATCCTCGCAGTGCAGGGCGGCCTTGCCATAGGTTTGCAGGAACTCGGCGAACACGTCGTCGGCGTGCAGGGGCACGTGGCCGAAGATGTCGTGGAAGATGTCCGGCTCGGGCAGGTAATGCATGAGGCGCCTGGGCCGCATGGTGATGGTGGTGGGGAACTCGCGGTTGGCCAGGCAGGCGAAGAAGGCCTTGGCGGGCAGGTAGCCCGGCACGGGCCGGCTCTGCCATCCAGTGCGCTGGGCCAGGTTGGCGTTGATGGCGGCGACCTCGGGCACGCTGTCGCCGGGCAGGCCGATGGCCTTCATGCCCTCGAGGAAGACGGTGGAAGCCTGCTCGTCGAGGGTCTTGAAGCGCTCGTGGTAGAGGGTCCGCCATACCTCGTGGTTTTCCTGGGTATAGAGGTCCATGTTCTGGGTGATGAAGAACTTGGAGGTGTCGATCTCGCTGGAGGGCTGGAAGGGGGCCTTATCGGCGGCGGCCTGGGCCAGGCGGGCCTCGTCGCTGTCGATGACCTTGCTGTACTCGATATCGCCTCGCATGGTGGTCCCTCCGGCTGTGCCTGTCGGTGTTATTTAAAGATGATACACGGGGAGTACGGCCGGCTTCGAGTGCGGCCGGTTCGTCCGATAAAACCTGCAGCCCGCGCGACCCTTTGTGCTCTGGGGTTCGTAGTCGGCCCTCTCACCAGATAGGATCGTGGCCAACCGACAGGTGTTGGCGGGGTGCGCCGGGCTGGCGCATCGCTGGAGGCTGGTGGGACGGCCCGCCCGCCGCGGCCCCGATCGGGGAGGGCCCCGGGCGCAACGCCGGATTCTGGAACAGATTCGAAGGAGGCACGAGGATGCTCGGTCGCACAGGTCAGTTTGTCCCGGCGAGTCGCTGGGTGTTTGGCGCGGGCGTGATGGCCGCGTCGGTCTGCATGGTCTCGCCGGTGATAGCGCAGGAGGGCGAGGTCGCCCGTCAGCGGTTGGAAGAGTCGCGAGAGGCCATCGGCAAGCTCAAGACGCTCCAGTACACCGGCACGGTGGACAGCGAGGGCCCGCTGCTGGGCATGATCGAGGAGCTCAACAGCACCGTCTGGATGGAGCGGGTGGGCGAGGGCGAGGCCTCCGAATGGAACCATCGCCGCCAGGGCTCAACCAGGGTTCGCAACCCGGCCACGGGTGAGACCGAGACCGTTGAGTTCGACGTGGTGCGCAAGGGCCCCAACGTCACGTACGTTGCCCACGACCTGCGCACCGTCTACGAGCGGTTCCACCGCGCCGCTAGGCATCGCAGCATCACCGTGGCCCAGACCGGCTGGATCGGCGAGTTCGCCGACAACACGCCATTCGAGCGCGAGCTGACCATGCCCGAGGTGAAGCTGACGCTGAACATCGGCGGCGACACCGTGGACGGCGATGTGTGCGACGTGGTCGAGGTGGCCTTCGGCGATCAGCGGCAGCTTGTCCGCTGGTCCATCAGCCAGGAGACCGACCTGCCCCGCCGCAAGCAGACCCGCCTGGGCACCGACAACATGCAGACCTACACGATCACGAACATCGCGGTCGACAGGGAACTGCCCGAGGACATCTTCACCCTGCCTACACCCGAGGGCTACGCCAAGAACACCACCGTTCGACGCAGCGCCCGCGAGATGGGCGGACCCAGCGCCACGCCCAACTACCCGGCGGCCAAGCCCTTTACCGTGACCATCGCCGAGGGGCCGGGCAAGGGCGAGGAGGTCAGCCTGGAGAGCCTCAAGGGTAATGTGGTGGTGCTGGACTTCTGGACCGGATGGTCGAGCACCTCCAAGGACTCGCGCGGCGACATCCAGGAGATCGCCGAACACTTCGAGGATGAGGACGTGAGGGTGCTGAGCATGACCTGGCGCGAGCGCGGGCGGGTCCAGGCCGGCATCGATGCTTGGAAGGCCAGCGACGCGACCTACCCGCTGGCGACCGGCGCCGACTCGGTGGCCCTGGAGTACGCCGTCAGCAGCTTCCCCACCGTGTTCGTGATCACCAAGGATGGCAAGCTCGTGTACTCGATGACGGAGTACAACGAGGAGACCTTCAAGACCGGCATCGTCGAGGCCGTGCAGAAGGCCCTGGATGGCGGTTTCGCCAGCGGCTCCCCGACCACGACCACCATGCAGCCGGGAAACCAGACGGGCAATCAGACCACCGAAGAGGGCGGCAACCAGTCCAACGGTAATCAGTCCGGCGGGAACGGTAACCAGTCGGGTGGCAATGGCAACCAGTCCGGCGGTAACCAGTCGGGTGGCAACCAGCCCAAGTAAGGCACACGCACCAGACAGTTAGTCGTACAAGTACACACAAGAATGCCCGCGGCCGAGTCTGGTCGCGGGCGTTCTGGTTTGTCAGGTTTCGTTACGCGTCCGACTGCGACATCGGGGCCGCTTTGGGAGCGCTGAGACCCTTGCTGTAGATGCCCGATCGATCAAAGCAGCAGGCCCTTCGCTTGCCGCTGGCGAGCATCGAGCAGGCCGAGTCGATCCGCCGGGTGCGGGTCTCTGCCTTCTTTGCCGAAACGATCCAGTGGATCCAATCCCGGCGCGCTATCGCGGTGATGTCTTTCCACACCGCTCGCGCCTCGGGTGCGGCCGCCAGAGCCTTGCGGAGATCTGACGGTACCTTCGGTTCCGGCTCGACCTCCACCGGCGTGATCTCGAGCGAGACCGTGTCGCCCGCGCTGGCGCTCGCGCCGTCGAGCATCTTCTTGGTGACCTTGAGCCAGTGGCTCGCCTGGCCGTCCGGCTCGAGCGTGGCCTGGAAGGCAAATCCGTTGATGGTGCCGTCCACGGAAGCCATGCCCCGGGCTGGCAGCTTCGCACTCGCGGTCTTTGGCAGGATGAGGAACGCCCATGAGCCGGGCTTAGAGGACTCTGCCGGTTCGACGAGCTTTGCGCGGAAGCGGATTGGAGAAACAGCCCGCGCCCCCTTGTTCGAGGGCTTGGGCTTGTTCTTCTTGCTTACCTTGTGTTGAGCCATGCTTTGGCCCCGGCGTGTGCTTACTTCTTCTTGTCGTGCATGAGCGCGGCCTGGGCGGCGGCCAGGCGGGCGATGGGCACGCGGAAGGGCGAGCAGCTGACGTAGTCCAGGCCCGCGGCGTGGCAGAAGTGCACGCTGTTGGGGTCGCCGCCGTGCTCGCCGCACACGCCAATCTTGATCTGATCGTTCACGTGACGCCCCTTCTCGATGGCCATCTTGACCAACTCGCCCACGCCCTCGGCGTCGAGTTGCTGGAAGGGGTCGGCCGGCAGGATCTCCTGGCCCACGTACTCGGGCAGGAAGGTCGCCGAGTCGTCGCGCGAATAGCCGAAGGTCATCTGTGTGAGGTCGTTGGTGCCGAAGCTGAAGAAGTCGGCGTGCTCGGCGATCTTGTCGGCGGTGATGGCGGCGCGTGGCACCTCGATCATCGTGCCGATCTTGATGTTGAGCGCGCTCTTGATGTCGTTCTCGGCCCGCACGTCGTGGATGGTCTGCTCGACGAGCTTGCGAAGCACGCCCAGTTCCTTCGCGACGCCCACCAGCGGGATCATGATCTCGGGCATGGCCTTGATCTTGTTGTGCTGGCAGTTGATCATCGCCTCGACGATCGCTCGCACCTGCATGACCAGGATCTCGGGATAGGTCACCGCCAGTCGGCAGCCGCGGTGGCCCAGCATCGGGTTGCTCTCGTGGAGCTGCGAGACACGCTGCTCGACCTTCTTGGCCGGCACGCCCAGGCTCTTGGCCACGTCCTTGATCGTCGCCGGATCGTGCGGCAGGAACTCGTGCAGCGGCGGGTCCAGCAGGCGGATGGTGACGGGCAGGCCCTTCATGGCCGTGAAGATCCCGATGAAGTCGTCGCGCTGGTAGGGCAGCAGCTTGTCGAGTGCGCGGATGCGGGCTTCTTCGGTGTCGGCCAGGATCATCTCCCGCATCGCCATGATGCGGTCGCCCTCGAAGAACATGTGCTCGGTGCGGCACAAGCCGATGCCCTGGGCGCCGAAGTCGCGGGCGCGGCGGGCGTCCTCGGGCGCGTCGGCGTTGGTGCGCACCTGCAGGGTGCGGTACTTGTCGGCCCAGCGCATGATCTTGGCGAAGTCGCCGCTGAGCTTGGGCTCGACGGTATCGATCGCTCCGTGCATGATCTCCCCGGTCGTGCCGTCGATGGAGATCGTGTCGGTGCGCTTGAAGGTCCTGTCGCCAACGGTGAAGTTGCCCTTCTTGGCGTCGATGTGGACCTCGCCCGCGCCGGCCACGCAGCACTTGCCCCAGCCGCGGGCGACCACCGCGGCGTGGCTGGTCATGCCTCCGGTGCTGGTCAGGATGCCCACAGCCGAGTGCATGCCGTCGACGTCCTCGGGGCTGGTCTCCTTACGGACCAGGATGACCGCTTCGCCCGCGTGGGTGCGCTCGACGGCTTCCTCGGCGGTGAACGCCGGCTTGCCGACCGCCGCGCCTGGCGAGGCAGGCAGGCCACGGGTGAGAACCGAGCCCTTGGGCTTGGCGCCCTCGTCGAAGCTGGGCAGCAGGAGCTGGATGAGGTCCGCCGCGGGGATGCGGAGGATGGCCTCCTCCTCGGTGATCAGGCGCTCACGCACCATGTCGCATGCGATGCGGACGGCCGCCGCGCCGGTGCGCTTGCCCGTGCGCGTCTGGAGCATGAACAGCTTGCCACCCTCGATGGTGAACTCGATGTCCTGCATGTCCTTGTAGTGCTCTTCGAGCGTGCCCTTGATCTTGATGAGCTGGTCGTGGACCTTGCTGTTCCACTTGGGCATTTCCTCGACGGGCTGGGGCGTGCGGATGCCCGCGACCACGTCCTCGCCCTGTGCGTTGATGAGGAACTCGCCGTAGAACTTGTTCTCGCCCGTGCTGGGGTTGCGCGTGAAGGCAACGCCCGTGCCCGAGTCGTCGCCCATGTTGCCGTACACCATGGCCTGGATGTTGACGGCCGTGCCGGTCAGGCCCGTGATGCCGCTGAGGCGCCGGTAGCTGATGGCGCGGTCTGCGTTCCAGCTCTTGAACACCGCCTCGATGGCCAGCTCGAGCTGCTTGCTGGGATTCTGGGGGAACTCGTCGCCCACGGCCTTGCGGTACACGGTCTTGTACGCCTCGGCCAGTTCGACGATGCCCTTCTCGGGCACGTCGTTGTCGGTGCGCGCCTCGTACTTGATCTTGATCTTGTCGAAGGCCTTCTCGAAGACCTCGTGCCCCACGCCCATCACCACGTCGCCGAACATGTTGATCAGGCGGCGGTAGGCGTCGTACGCGAAGCGGCGGTTGCCGGTGGTGTTGGCCAGGCCCTCGACGGCCTCGTCGTTCAGGCCCAGGTTCAGGATGGTGTCCATCATGCCCGGCATGCTGACGGCGGCGCCCGAGCGGACCGAGACCAGCAGCGGGTTGTCCTTGTTGCCGAACTCGCGGCCCATCTCCTTAGAAACCAGCGACATGTTCTGGTGGACCTCGTTCATGAGGCCGTGGGGCAGGCGCTTGCCGCCTTCGTAGTACTTGGCGCAGGTCTCGGTGGTGATGGTGAAGCCCGGGGGCACGGGCAGGCCGATGGAGGTCATCTCCGAAAGGTTGGCGCCCTTGCCGCCCACCAGTTGCTTCATGTCACTGGTGGCCTCGGCCTTGGTCTTGCCAAAGTAATACACCATCTTGGCATCGCGGGGCCGGCCGCCGACATTGGGCCTGGTCTTCTTGACCGTGGGGGCCTTCTTGGTGGTCTTGGCGGCATGACGCTTGGAGGTCTTTGAGGGTGGGGCCATCGGCAGCGCGTCCTATACTCGGCTTTTGGTTGGATACTCGCCAGGCCTCATCGCGCGATGCGGGCCTGCCTAGCGTGAAGGTTTGCCGCGGGAAAGCCGGGCGGCAGGTTTTCGATCGCTTGGAGTTGGATCTTAGAGGACCTATCCGCCCTTGACGAGCGCACCAATCGAATCCGTCCCCGATCCGACCGCCGGTGCTTGCTCACTTGAGACGCTGGGCCGGTTGGACAATGAACGTCCGATAGCCGCACTTGTTCGAGGCGATCGGGCCTTGGTGCACGGGTGCGGCCCGTGGCAGGAAGCCCGGGGCCATGGGCTGACACCCCAGGGCGACACCGCGTTCGCGGGCTTTGTTTCGTACGAGATCGGACGCGTGCTCGAGCCCACCAGCACCGCCCCCCGGCCCGGCGCCATGCCCGAGAACGCCCGGCCCGATTCGGCGTGGGGCCTTGGAGGCTGGGCGGCGCTTGAGGCGTGCCCCGAGCCAGCGATCCACCCGTGCGAGGGACGCACAGAAGAACGGGCGTACCGCCTGGGCGCGATGCGGAGTGCCTGGGGGCGCACGCGGTACGTCGATGCCGTCGCCCGAGCGATCGAGCTCATCCACGCCGGTGATATGTATCAGGTGAACCTGACGCACGCGCTGGTCGGTCGCTTCGAGGGCTCGACGCGCGCGCTCTTTGCTGATCTTGCGCAAGCGGCCTCCCCGGCGATGGGGTGCTACCTGGAACTCCCCCCGCTTCCCGACGGCCGCCGCCGCGCAGTCCTGAGCCTGAGCCCCGAGCTACTCCTGCGCTACGACGCCGCGACACGCACATTAACGACCGAACCCATGAAGGGCACGCGCCCGGCCACCGATGCCGGCCTGGACGACCTGCGCGAGGCCGAGAAAGACAAGGCCGAACTGGCGATGATCGTCGACCTTATGCGCAACGATCTGGGACGCGTGAGCACCATCGGCAGCGTGCGCGTCGACCAGCCGAGAATACTCGAACGCCACGGCCCGGCCGAGGATGGCGTGTGGCAAGCCAGCGCGCGCGTGAGCGGCCGACTGCAAGATGGCCTTTCGCTCGATGACGCCTTGCGCGCCACGCTGCCCGCGGGGTCGATCACCGGCGCCCCGAAGGTGCGCGCGATGCAGGTCATCCACCAAATGGAGCCCACGCCGCGCGGGCCGTACTGCGGGGCCATTGGCATCATCGACGCCCACGGCAATGCCGAGTTGGCCGTGGGCATCCGCACGGCCGTGGTGGTGGGCGACGAGCTTCGGTATTCGGTGGGCGCGGGCGTTGTGGCCCAGAGCGAGCCGCAGGCCGAGTGGGCCGAGACGCTGTCCAAGGCCGGTCCGCTGCGCGCTATCGGCGCGGTCATCGAGGACGATACCCCGTGACGCGCGTGCTGGCAGACCTGGTGGACGTGTACGTGCTGCGGGAGCGCGAGGCCGTCGAGTTCCTCCAGCTCCGCCGAACCGCCCAGCCCATGGCCGGCTCGTGGCAGCCGGTGATGGGGCACATCGAGCCCGACGAGAGCGCCGTTGCGGCGGCCGTGCGCGAGCTGGGCGAAGAGGTCGGGCTGGAGCCGGGCGACGCGGCGTGGCGTGGCTTCTGGCAGCTCGAAGAGGTGCCCCCCTACTTCGTCACCGCGCTCGACGCCGTGGTGCTCTCGCCGCGCTTCGCCGTGCTCGTCGATGCGGCCTGGGCGCCCGACCTGACCGGCGAGGACACGCACGACGCCCACCGCTGGGTCCGCGCGGTCGATACTGAAACGAGCTTCTTGTGGCCCGGCCAGTGGCGGGCGTGCGCCGAGGCGGCCAGCCTGCTCGCTATGCGCGGATCCGAGCTCGAGCGGGCGTTGCGGCTGCCTCCCGAGGCATGACCGCCGCTGGGCGCAGGCTCGGCATGAGCGGGAAGGTGTCGGCCTCGAGGCCCAGGATGCGCGGGGCCTCGACCCATGGCGCCAGGGCCTGCGCACCCAGGCCACGGCCGTGCATCTCGGCCAGCGCGTCGAGCATCGGGCCGGGCGAGAGCGTGCCGATGACCAGGCGGTCGGCGTCCTGCGTGTCGTCGACGATCTCGACGCCCGCCTCTGTCAGCGCCCGCCGCACGGCCCACGCGTGCTTGCCCTCGTGCATGAGGCGTGCGGTCTCGAAGCGTTCTGCGCCCAGCGAGCGCTCGACGGCCTCGCGTGCGTGATACAGCCCGACGAACCGCTCGAAGTGGTGTTCGCTCAGCGGCCGGCGCTCGAGCGAGCGTCGGATGCTGCGCAGCTCGGCCAGCCCCTGGCGGAAGCCCTCGACGGCGTTTTCCTTCTCGGCGATCCAAGCGCAGCGGCGGATGTGGTCGCGGCGGAGCGCGGCGCGATCGTGCCGGGGCGTTGTTCGCTCGATCACCACGCCGGTGTTGCGCGTCACCAGCCGCAGCAGGAGATTCATGTCTCGACCGGTGGCCGACTTGCGGTGCAGCACGCGGAACCATGGGCTCATCTCGGTCCGCCAACCCGCGTCGATGAGCCGGGCGCTCAGGTCGTGCTCCTCGGCATAGTACAGGAACGACTGGTCGTAGCCGCCCGTATCGATAAACGCGCGCTTGCGCACCGCCGCCCCACAACCCACAAGCACCTCGGGCAGCCCGCCCCGCTCGCGCGAGCCGTCGGGCAGCGTGATATCGGCCATCACCACGGCCACGTCGTCGGCCGCACGCTCCAGCACGTGCAGATGTCCCAGGTCCCTCGGCGCACTGTCATCATCGAGCATGACCAGCCAGTCATGCCGCGCCGCGGCCGCCGCGTGGTTACGGGCCGAGGCCGCGTAGTTGCGACCCAGCCGCACCACGCGCACGGGGATGGACACCTCGGGCAGCGTGTCGCGCACCGGCACGTCCGAGGCGTTGTCGGCGATGACGATCTCGACCGGGCTGGTGGCGTCCTTGTGCAGCGCGTCGAGCGTGCACAGCGTGGCGGCCAGCTCGTCGGGCCGGTTGCGCGTGCACGTGACGTACGAGATAGCGGTCATGAGGCGGCCCTCGCTTCCGTGCGTTGGGCGTCGTCGCGGTACACCAGGTGGGCGGCGGCCAGCCGATCGATCATGCCGTCCATGGCCCCACGGGTCACGGTAGCCAGCCCCGGCCTGGACATCGCTTCGGCCTCGGCCATGGCCGCAAGGATGGCGGCGATAGGCAGGTGGGCCTGGGTGTCGCATGCCAACGCGTGGGCCCCGACGAGGCCCGCCGTCGCCGCCGCCAGCACCGCCGCATCGGCGCCGCAGGAGTCCAGCGGCAGCGGAGCCAGGCTGGGCACCGGCTGGGCGCGGACGCGCGTCGGCCAGCCATCGCCGGTGTCCACCGCCTCGGTCAGACGATCGAATGCCAGTAAGCCCTCGGCCCCTAACCCGACGATTGCGGTCCGCGCCTGCGCCGCGTCCATGGCCGACCACGCCGACGAGGTCAGGCTGCCCGCCGGATTGGCCACCGCGCGGCGCAGGTCGGGCTCGGCCACGCAGAGCAGATCGGCATGGCGGATCGCCAGTGGGCTCGCCCCGCGTGCCTGCGCGCTGGCCGTCAGGATGCACGAGCGCTCCCGTAGCAACTCGCCGATCGTTCGCGAGACCGACCCCGCCAGCAGCCCCAGCCCCTGGTCGGCAACGCATACGGCGTCGACCCGTGGCGCCAACCCGGCCACCGCCGATGTGATCGATTCGCGCAGGCTGGCGTCGGCGGCGATGGGTCGCGCGTGGTCCACGGTCATCAGTCGCTGGGTACCCGCCACGAAGTGCTCCACAACCAGCGGCTCGGGCGTGGGCGGCAAGGCCCAGAGCGTCACGCCAGCGTCTCGCAGGCGGGCGGCAAAGCCCTCCCCCGCGGGTCCGGTGGGCGGCATGGTCAGCAGTGTGGGGGTAAGCCCAAGGGCCGCAAGATGCGCCGCGACCCCCGCCGCGCCCGCGTCGAAGCGGCGCTCCCCGGCCGGCCGCAGGGTCATCACGGGCTCGCGGGCGGTCATCTGGGGCGCCTGGCAAACCCGGTATACCTCTTGAACAGATTCGCCCACGACCAGTACCCGCCGCCCCCGGGCCGCGTCGAGCACCTCGCCCAGGCGGGCGGTGCCGACACCGGGCTGACGGAGGATCTGGGCCAGTGCGCCCGCCGAGGCCTCTACCCCGGTGTCACGCCCGCCCTCCAGCGCGGCGATCAACGCCGTCGAACTGAACACGATGTCGCCCGACGAGAACACCACTCGGCCTCCCGCGGCCTCCACGGCCGATCGCTCGGCGGCGAAGCGCGGATCGTTATTGGACTCGTACTCCCGGCCCTTGACATAGATGTCCGGCTCAATGGCCGCCAGGATGCCCTCGGCGGTCGGGTCGTCCACAATGTGGACGGCATCCACCATGTCCAGACTCGCCAGGTTCTCTGCCCGAAGACCGTGGGGAATCAGCGGCCGCCCGGCTCCCTTCCTGATGCCCCGATCGGCCGTGATCGTCACAAGCAGGGCGTCTCCCTGGGCCCTTGCCCATCGCAGGTGCCGTACGTGCCCGGGATGGACGATGTCGAAGCAGCCGTGGCACTGGACCAGTCGCTGACCTCGCTGTCGGAGATCGGCACGCCAGGCCAGCAGCTCGGCGTGGCCACGGATGGCCGGATGGCGAGGTTGGTTGCTCACATCGGGTTTATCGGCACCAAAATCGGGGCGAGTGAAGTGAAGATGCCGGTCGTTTGGGCCGAAACTGCTTGAGAATGACTTCGAGGATTGCCCCGCCCGACGCCGTGGGTCGTTCCGCATCAAGAACTACGTGACCGGGGAGTCGGACATGACACAGATTTCAGACGCATTGGTGCTGGTGTTCGATGAGGGCTCGACGCTGGTGCAGCTCGAGCTCAACGGGTCGCTGGAGCGACACCGCGCCCTGTGGACGCAGATCGGCAGGCGGCATGGCCGGCTGATCCTGGTCACGCACGATCGCGGAGACCAAGCCAAACGGGCGGCCGAGCTGGCCCAGTCTCTCGGGGCCACTTGCGTGTGCGACGATCGCTGCACGCAGGTCCACGAGCACCAGGATCGGGCCGCCAGCACGGTTGCGGATCTGCTCAAGGACGCCAGGAGCGCGGTCGTGCAGTCGGTGGGCCTGATGGCCGCGCCGACGGCCCTGGCTGTCGCCTCCGGGTTGCAAAAGGCCGGCCTGAAGACCGCCCTGCTGGCCGAGGGTGCCGACCTCTGGAGTCGGCAATCCATCTGCGAGTTCGGTTCCACATCTCGGGCCGCCCTGGAGGCGGCCTACCGCGAGCAACTGGCATGCACGTCGGCCCACGTCGTGCTGGCTGGATGCGAGCCGGTGGCAGACGACCTGGTGTGGCGGTTCAACCTTTCGGCCGAGCGGGTACGGGTTGTTCCGATGCCTGTGATCGCCGATACGTGCTGCATTCGGGCCGAGCAACGCGACAAGAACACCATCCTCGCGTTCGGGCCGGCTACCAAGCGGGCCAGGCTGAACCTGGTGGTGGATGCCGTCGCTTCCCTCAGAAAGACCGATTGGCCCGACGCAAAGCTGCGGATTCTGATGGACGGCCCCGAGACACCCGCGCTCCAGGAGCAGGCCGACCGGCTGGACGTGCCCCTGGAGATCATCACGAGCCCGACCGCCGACGATGCAGATCGGGCGCTCAAGTCCTGTGCCCTCATGGTCTACACGGCGACGAGCGAGACCAACCCCCCGGCGGTCTACGAGGCGATGTCGGTGGGCCCGGCGGTCGTGCTGGCCGTCGACCCACTGTGCGCCCTCCAGGTGGTCCATGGGGTCTCTGGCCTTCGCATGCCCGCCGAGGCCGAGGCCATCGCCCGTGCCATCGGCGGTTTGCTCATGGACGGCCCCTGGCGCGACGCCCTGGGCGGGGCTGGCCGCGAGCGGGCGTATCAGAGCCACTCCAGCCCAGCCGTGGCCGATGCCATGACCGAGGCGCAGATCGCCGCCCTCGAGATTGCCGCGAGCGGTGAGACCAAGATCAGCTCGGCCCTCATTCTGGCCGGAGATGGCCTGGCAGACCTGAACCCCAGCGACGGTGCGGCGGCGTGGGCCCGGGCCATCGGCGACTCGCTCGACCGTATGGACGGCGACCGCGAGGCGTACCTCACTGCGATCTGCGACGCGCTTGAAGGCATGCGGGGCAAGAAGCGTCGTGTGCCGGCGGCCTAGCAGCGTTATCGGCCGGCAAGAACTGCGCACGCGCCGCGAAGGCTGTCAGAATGTGTCGGTTGGCGTCGGTTGTGACGATACTGAGGGTGCCAGGGGCAAGGACCGCCCCGGTAGATTGGGGATGATCCGCATGGATGAGCGCAGCCAGAACCTCGATCGCCGCCGCTTCCGGCGGACGACCGTCAACCGTGCCGGCAAGGTGTTCGTTCGCCGAGCCCTGCGATACCTGCCCGTGCGGGCGCTGGACGTATCGCTGGGCGGCCTCCTTCTGGAGGTCAAGAGCGACCGTCCGCTGATGGTTGGCGAGATGCTGGAAGTGATCATCGGCGATGGCAGCCGGGCGGTGGTGGACGCCGAGGATGTTGTCGAAGCCCACATCGCCCATGTCGCGATCGCTGAAGATGGCACGCAGCGTGTCGGCCTGGCCTTTGCGCACGAAGGGGCCATGGCCGCCGTTGCGGCCTGATTCGGGCTTGCCTGGGCACAATCCGCCCCGGCCGAGCACGATTTTTCCGCGAGCCAGCAATCTTTTTCCGCCGAACGGCGTAATGGCCGATTCCCAGGGCCGTGCGCGATGATCGCGTGCCTGCGGAGGGCCTAGGGCCTTGAGCGACGTAGCTCTGACAACACCGGACCTGGGCCGACCGCGATGGACAGTCTCGCCTGGCCTGGGGCTGGTGGCGTGCGGTGTGGCATGCCTGCTGGCCGCCGATGCGAGCTTCGGGCAGGTCCAGAGTGCCCCACCCATGGGCGAGGGCGTCAAGGCCCTGACAACCAGTGACTGGCTGGCCATCATCATCCGCGTGGCGGCCCCGCTGGTGATTGTCATCCTGTTCCTGGCCGACTTCATCCGCCCTGGGTCGTTCCAGCGGGCGGGCAAGCGCGACGTGGTGGCCTACCAGTGGCCCGTGTGGCTCTTCGGCGCCTTCGTTGTGGTGTCGGCCCAGATCTTCGGCGCCCAAGCCTTCGGCCAGATCACCCAGGTGTGGGAGTGGCTTGCCGGCCAGGGCGGCCCGGTGCAGCCGCTGGGCGAGAGCGAGACCCGCGACGAGGCATTGACCCAACTTGGCGCCGTCATCTTCGGCGCCTTCGCCGGTGGGGTGATGGTCTACTTGCTCAACAAGCGCGAGCACGACGAGGGCATGCGGTTCGGCGCTGGGGATATCCCACTTGGGCTCTTGGCCGTCGTCATCGCCTTTCCCGTGGTGGCCGCCACGGGCGAGGTCTCCCGCCTGGTGTTCGAGTACGCCAGCGGCGAGAAGCAGAGCACGATCGCCCACGCCACGCTTGAACTGATCCGCCAGAACTCGGACGATCCGTGGACCTGGGTCGTCATCGCCACGGCCGTCCTGGGCGCCGCCATCATCGAGGAACTCATCTTCCGGGCCTTCGTGCAGACCGCCTTGCTGCGGATGCTGGGCTCGGCGTGGCTGGCGGTCATCCTCACCAGCGCGGTGTTCGCGTTGGTCCACACATCCGGTGGGCAGGTGCCCTGGCACGCCGTTCCGGCGTTGTTCGTGCTGGGGCTGGCCATCGGCATCGCGTACGAGCGGTTCAAGGGGCTGGGCGTGCCCATTGCGATGCACGCGGGCTTCAACGCCATCAACATCGCCCTGGTGCTGTGGATGGCCGACCCCACACCCGCCCCACCCACGCAGTACGACGAGCGGGGCGTGCCCATCACCCAGCCCGAGGCCGGCCAGCAGCCGCCCGCGACCCCGCCCGCCGGCACGCCGGGGGGCCAGCCTTAAGCCATCCCGATTTGTTTGCGGCGGCCAACTGCTGTACTGTCCGGGGCTTTGGGAACAGCGCGCACAACCTGGGGATTCCACGCCGGGCGTCTGGCCCGCGGGCTGGCTGTGGCGGTGCTGCTGGCCGCCGCGGGTGGTGCGCACGCCCAGGCGCCCACGGCCGATCAGGATTCCCTCGAGCAGGTCACCGGGCCGCTTGCCGAGCTGGCCGACCGGCGCGTGCGGGCCATCGTGCTGCGTCAGCCGGCCGACAACGGCGCGTTCGCGCCGCTGGAGCCCACGCTTGAGACTATGGCGCGTCAGCAGATCCGAACGGCTGCGGGCTCGGCCCTTGATCCCCAGATGCTGCTTCGCGACCGGCGGACGCTGGACCGGCTTGGGCGGTTCCGGCGGATCGTGGTCGAGGCGGTGCCCCAGGACGACGGGTCGGTGGTGGTGGTGTTCACGCTGGACCCCCAGCCGCTGATCTTCGTGGTGCAGCCGGTGGGCAACCGGGCGCTGAGCGACCAGAAGATCTCGGCGCTGACCGAGGTGCTGGTGCTCAACCCGGTCGACCCGGTGCTGATCCAGAACGTGGCGCGCGATATCGAGCGTGCCTACGCGCTGGAGGGCTACACCGAGGCGCAGGTGACCGCCGATCTGTCGGAGATCGAGCAGACCGGTCAGCTCTTCCTGCGCGTGCGCGAGGGCAGCCGCCTGCGCGTCACGGGCGTGCGGTTCGAGGGCAACGAGGTGTTCAGCGACCGGCAGCTCCGCTCGCAGGTCGATCTGGCGACGTACAAGCCCGTGTTCGAGAAGGGACGCTTCGACGAGGCCCAGGCCGAGGCCGACGTGCAGGCGCTGCTGCGGTTCTATCGCGACCGCGGGTACATCGACGTGCGGGCGGGCTGGCAGCGCATCGACGCGCCCAACAACCGCGAGGTCATCGTGGTGTACCACGTGTCCGAGGGCGAGCGGTACACCGTGCGCGATGTGCTTGTCGAGTACGCCGACCAGGGCGTGGTGGACGGCTTCGTGCCCCGCCTGAGCCCCGAGCAGGTGCGCGGGCTGATGAGCATCAAGACCGGGGACGTCTACAACGCCTCGCTCATCCAGCGGGGGGTGGACGACATCTACGCCGCACTGACGCGCATGGGCTACACCACCTGCGTGGTGCAGACCGAGGACCTGACCGACGCCCAGGAGAACCTGGTCGACCTGCGCGTCCAGATCCGCCAGGGCCCGGCCAGCCGCGTCGGGCTCATCAACGTCATCGGCAACCAGATCACCCAGATCCGCGTGGTCATGCGGTACATCGAGCTCGAGCCGGACACCCCCGCGGACATCCACGAGCGGGTGCCGGTCGAGGACTCGGCCGGCCAGCGCACGCGCGAGCAGCTCGAGCAGACGCGGTTCTTCGGCCCCCTGGCCCGCCCGGACATCCGCGTGGTGCTGCAGGACCCCACCGGCCCGAGCAACCACCGCGACATCCTCATCAGCCTGGAGGAGGCCCGCACGGCCAACTTCGCCATCGGGGCGGCCCTGAGCAGCGATTCGGGCGTCATCGGCCAGCTCAGCATCAGCGAGAGCAACTTCGACATCACCGACTGGCCCGAGAGCTTCGACGAGTTCATCGGGCGGCGGTCGTTCCGCGGCGGCGGGCAGCGCGCGTCGATCAGCCTCCAGCCGGGCACCATCAGCGAACGCTACCAGGTGTCCTTCGGCGAGCCCCAGCTGCTGGAGAGCAACTACAGCCTGGACACCAGCGGCTACTACCGCTCCTTCGACTTTGACGACTTCGACGAGGCGCGCGTGGGCGGCACGCTGGCCCTGGGCCGGGCCTTCGGCAGCCAGTGGCGGGCCGGGCTGTCCACCAGGCTCGAGCAGGTGCGCATCAGCGACATCCAGCCCGACCGCCCGGTGGATCTGTTCGACTCCAGCGGCACCAGCCTCATCGACGTGCTGGGGCTCACGCTCTCGCGCTCCAGCTTCGACCACCCCTACCTGCCCACGCGCGGCTCGGCCCTGCGCGTCAGCCTCGAGCAGGCCGGCATCCTCACCGACGACTGGGACTTCACCCGCCTGCGGGGCAGCGGCGTGGTCTACGTGCCCATCCAGGAGGACTTCCTGGGCCGCGCCACGGTGGCCAACTTCTCGGGCCGCTTCGGCTACATCCCCGATTCCCCGGACGACGTGCCCATCTTCGAGCGGCTCAACGCGGGGGGGGCCAACTTCCGCGGCTTCGGCGTGCGCGGCATCGGGCCGGTGGGCGTGCGCAACGACACGGGGCAGCTGGGCGGCGACCAGGTGGGCGGCACGTGGGAGCTGTACCTGGGCGCCGAGATCCAGCAGCCCATCTTCAACGAGAACTTCCGGCTGGTCTTCTTCACCGACATGGGCACGGTCACCAACCGCCCGGGCTTTGACCACTGGCGCCTCAGCGTGGGCACCGGCCTGCGCCTGACCGTGCCCGCGCTGACCCCCGTGCCGCTGGCCTTCGATTTTGGTTTCCCCGTGCTCAAGGAGCCCACCGACGACACGCGGATCTTCACGTTTACCGTTGAGGTGCCGTTCTAGAGCCTCCAGTCCCGCGCCGCCCTTCGCCAAGCCCCCATCGGAGATGCCATGCCCCTGAACCACTACGTCACCCTGGGCCGCAGCGGCCTGCGCGTGAGCCCGTTCTGCCTTGGAACGATGACCTTCGGCAAGGAGTGGGGCTGGGGCAGCGACGTTCAGACCTCCAACAAGGTCATCACGACGTTCCTCGACGCGGGCGGCAACTTCCTGGACACCGCCAACATGTACACCAAGGGCCACAGCGAGGTGGTCATCGGCGACTACTTCCACGGCGGCCCGGGTGACGGCAAGCGCGACCGCGTGGTCATCGCCACCAAGTTCCTTGGCAACATGTACATGGGCGACCCCAACGGCGGCGGTGCCTCGCGCAAGACCATCTACGAGAGCTGCGAGCAGAGCCTGCGGCGTCTCAAGACCGACTACATCGACCTCTACTGGATGCACTTCCACGACACGCACACGCCCATCGACGAGACGATGCGCGCGCTCGATGACCTGGTACGCTCAGGAAAAGTTCGTTACATCGGCTTCAGCGACACGCCCGCGTGGAAGGTCGTGCAGGCCCAGTACGAGGCGATCTTCCGCAGCTGGTCGCCGCTGATCGCCCTGCAGATCGAGTACTCGCTGCTGGAGCGCACGGTCGAGCATGATCTCATGCCCATGGCTCGCGAGATGGGCCTGGGCGTCACGCCGTGGAGCCCGATCAAGGGCGGCATCCTCAGCGGCAAGTACACCCGCGAGAACACGCCCAAGGAGGGCGAGGGCCGGTATAAGGAGGACAGCCGGTACCTCACCGAGAAGACGTTCAAGATCGTCGACGCGCTGATCGAGATCGGCAAGGCGCACGACGCGAGCGCCGCGCAGGTCGCCTTCAAGTGGGTGCAGGACCGCGAGGGCGTGGCCTCCACCATCATCGGCGCGCGGAAGCTCGACCAGCTCGAGGACAACCTGAAGGCCCTGGACCTGGAGCTGACCGAGGACGAGACCAAGCGGCTCGACGAGCTGAGCGCCCCCGACCCGATCTTCCCCCACTCGTTCCTGGCGGGCATCCACAACGCCATCCAGGGCGGCACGACGGTTAACGGCGTGCCGAGCGAGGCGCCCAAGATGGCCCCCCAATCCGACGACGAGCGCTGGTAGGGGGCTCCGCTGCGCGGGTTCGGGTCGGACGCGGCCCAGGCCGGAGCAGAAACGGGCCAAGTCAGAGCAGACCTGGGGCAGGCCAGGGCAGACCCGGGTCAGGTCAGAGCGGACCTGGGCCAGGTCAGAGCAGACCTGGGTCATGTCAGAGCGGACCTGGGCCGGGTCAGAGCAGACCCGTGTCAGGTCAGAGCAGGCCTGGGTCGGGTCAGAGCAGACCTGGGGCAAGTCAGAGCAGACCTGGGTCATGTCAGAGCAGACCTGGGCCGGGTCAGGGCAGACCTGGGTCATGTCAGAGCAGGCCTGGGCCGGGTCAGAGCAGACCTGGGGCAAGTCAGAGCAGACCTGGTCGAAGTCAGCGCAGGTCTGGCTCGCGCGGGCACGGCGACGGCCGGAGAGGGCCCGAGAACCGGCGCGGGCCGCTCAGCCCAGCTCGTGGGCGAAGCGCGCCGGCGTCCCCCGGTGCATCGGGTCGAAGCGGCCGGCCTCGAACACCGTCCGCCCCCCGACGATCGTGCGGACGACCCTCCCCTTCAGCGTCTGGCCGTGCCAGGGGCTCCAGCGGCACTTGGTCAGCTGCTCGTCGTCCCGGACGGTGTGGGTCTTGTTGAGGTCGACCAGGGCCAGGTCGGCGTCGTAGCCGGGGATGATCGAGCCCTTGTTCACGATGCGCCAGGTCTTCGCGGGCGCGGCGCACATCCAGTCGACGACCTGCTCGAGCGTGCAGCGGCCCCGGTGCATCGCCGTCAGCATGACGGCCAGCGAGTTCTCGACCGCCGGCATGCCGCTGGGGCTCTTGGGATAGGGCTGCTTCTTCTCTTCGAGGGTGTGCGGCGCGTGGTCGGTGGCGACGACTTCCAGGACACCGTCGCGGAGTGCTTGCCATAAGGCGTCCACGTCGGCGCGCGTCTTGATCGAGGGGTTCATCTGGATGCGCGTGCCCAGGCGGTCGTAGTCGTCGACCGTAAACCACAAATGGTGCGTGCACGCCTCGGCGGTGATGATGCCCGGATGGCTCTCGTGCGCGGCGGCGATCAATGGGATCTCGTCGGCGGTCGAGACGTGCAGCACGTGGAAGCGGTGCTGGTGCCGCGTGGCCAGGTCGATGGCGCGGGCCGTCGAGATGCGCGCGGCGGCGTGGTCGCGGATCTTGGAGTGATCGTGGACCGTGGTGCCGCCGCCGAGCCGTTCCGAGTTCGCCCGCACCGTCGCCTCGTCCTCGCAGTGGGCGGTCAGGGGCAGCGTGGTTTCGGCGAAGATGCGTTCGAGGGCCTCCTGCTGGTCGACCAGGAGATCGCCCGTGCTCGAGCCGATGAAGATCTTGATGCCCGGCGTCCGCGTGGCGGTCTTGAGGTCCTCGATGTTGTCGGGCGTGGCGCCGATGTAGAAGCCGTAGTTCACCACGCACCTGTCGGCGGCCAGTTCGAGCTTGTGGTCCACGCCCGCCTGCGTGATGGCATTCGGAACAGTATTGGGCATCTCCAGGAAGGTCGTGACCCCGCCCTTGGCGCAGGCGAGGCTGGCGGTGTGCAGGTTCTCCTTGTGCGTCATGCCCGGCTCGCGGAAGTGCACCTGGTCGTCGATGACGCCGGGGATCAGGTGCAGGCCTGCCGCGTCGATGACCTCGTCGGCGTGGGCGGATGGCGCGGGGTCGATGTCGAGGATGGCCCCATGGCCAAGGAGGACCGAGGCGCGGCGCGTGCCATCGGGCAGCACGCAAATGGCGTTGATGATGCGGACTCTGGCGGCGGTGGGGGGCATGGTCGTTCCTTGGTCGGGGCGTGGGATCGACCTAGGCTAGCCAAGAGGAACGCGATCATGGCACCCACAACCCGGCGAAAGAGCGCCCAGCCCCCGATTACCGACGCCCAGATCGAGCTGGCCGCCCAGGCCGCGCGGTGCGTGGTCGAGACCCACGAGGCCATCGTCGGCTTCCTGAAGCACGGCCAGACGCTCGCCGAGATCGACCGATTCGTGGGCGAGACCCTGGCGAAGATGGGCGCCAAGAGCTGCTTCAAGGGCTACCGCGCCGGCCGCCACCCGCCCTTCCCCGCCCACGCATGCCTGAGCGTGAACGAGACGGTCGTCCACGGCCACCCGGGCAGCCACCAGGCGCCCCTGAAGGAGGGCGACGTCCTGAAGGTTGACATCGGCGTGAGCAAGCAGGGCTGGATCGGCGACGCGGCGTACACCTACAGCTTCGGCCAGCCCGACGAGACCACCCGCGCGCTCATGGACTGCGGCAAGGAGGCCCTGCGCCTGGGCATCGAGGCCATGCAGCCCGGGGCCGAGCTCGTCGAGTGGGCCCGGGCCATCCAGCACCACGTCGAGAAGGTTTGTAAGTTCCACATGGTGCGGGGCTTGGGCGGCCACGGCTATGGCCGCACGCTGCACGCCCCGCCGTTTATCTCGAATACCGTCCCGGCCGTGGCCGCGCTCGAGTGGCGCGAGGCGCACCACAAGTTCACCCCCGGCATGCTGCTGGCCGTCGAGCCCATGATCGCCGTGGGCACCGGCCGGATCACCCAGCACGGCAACGCCTGGCCGCTGGATATTGCCGATGGAAGCCAGAGCGTGCACTACGAGGCCGACGTCCTGATTACCGAGGACGGCCCCAGGAACCTGACCGCCGGGCTCGAGCAACTGCCCGACGTTATATCCAGGTAGCGGGGTGCAACGCCGCCACGGCCATCGCGGTATACGCCTGCGGAGCAAGGAGCAAACGAAGGAGGCGATGATGCCGAAGGTCGGAGTGATCCTCAGCGGGTGCGGCGTGTACGACGGGTCGGAGATCCACGAGGCGGTGGCCGTGCTGCACGCGCTGGACCGCCACGGCGCCCAGGCGGTGTGCCTGGCCCCGGAGATGGAACTCGAGGAGATCAACCACCTCAACCAGCAGCCCACCGGCAAGAAGCGCAGCGTGTTGATGGAGGCCGCCCGCATCGCCCGCGGCGACGTCACGCCCCTGGCCAAGGTCAAGGGAAGCGACTTCGACGCCATCGTGCTGCCGGGCGGGTTCGGGGCGGCCAAGAACCTGTGCGACTTTGCCAGCAAGGGGCCCGACTGCACCGTGAACGAGCAGGTCGCCCGCGTGCTCAAGGAAGCCCAGCAGGCCGGCCGGCCGCTGGGCTTTGCGTGCATCAGCCCGGCCGTCGCAGCCCGCGTCTTCGGCAAGGACCTGGGTCCCAACCTGACCATCGGCCGCGACAAGGGCACGGCCGACGGGCTAGAGGCCATGGGCGCGACCCACCAGAACTGCGAGGGCGACGGCATCGTCGTGGACAACCGCCACCGCATCGTCTCGACCCCCGCCTACATGTGCGACCAGCCCATCGGGGCGGTCTTCACGGGCATCGGCGCGATGGTGGACAAGGTGATGGAGATGGTTCAGCAGCCGGCGGCGGTGTAGGGCGGTGGCCCTGCCCGCTCGGAAGCTCGTGCCGATCTGGGCGTGGGTGCTGGCGATCGCCGCGGCAGTTGCATGGGCGGTGGGTGTTCCCATAGCCGTTGCACTCCTGCAAGACTATTCGTACTGGAGCCGCACGAGGTCGGCCGAGCCGGCGGCCATGCCGTCCTGGCTGGTGGGCCGCAACGCGCACACGCCGACGTCCGCTGAGTATGCGTTGCCCGGTTCGCTCGTGCGAAGGTACGAGCGGCAGGCCACCACGACCTGGCGCAACGGCGAGTATGAAATGTTCTACGAAGAGGTCCAGTTCGGCTGGCCCTTCAAGTCGCTGATGGTCGGCAGCGTCGGTGCGCGGCACGTGTCGGGCACACCGCCGGCGACCGAACTCGAGTTCGTGACGGTCCTCGATGGTCGCGTTGGCTGGCGCAAGGGTCTCGTCCTTGGTCGTGGCTCAGGGGGCTCGCCGAAGGTCATCCCGCTCGCCCCGAAGTGGGGCTTGCTTGCCAACGTGCTCGTGGTCTGCGCTCCGATCTTGCTGGTTGTCGCCGGTTGGCGGTGGATGACCGCGAAGCGGCGGCTTTCTGCCGGGCAATGCCCGAGTTGCGGCTACGAGGGCGTGGCATCCACCGGCTCATGCTCAGAGTGCGGATGGGGCGTAGCCGCCAGCCCCGCCCAATGAAAACGCCCGCTTCTCAGCGGGCGTTTCAAGCGGAGCGGGAGGGATTCGAACCCTCGGTACCGGTAAAACCAGTACACCGGATTAGCAATCCGGCCCCTTCAGCCTCTCGGGCACCACTCCGTGTGGCCGGGACATCGGCGTCCCGACGGGCCCGCATGGTATCAGCCAGCCGGGGCCGCGTCATGCTTCCCAGTCGGATCGCTTTTGGCCACCTCTTGAGACAACCCCACGGCGGCCAGTTGCTGGCGGTACAGCCCCAGCGTGTCGTCGTCGAAGGCGCACAGGATGATCCGCCCCAGGTGCGGGAGGGGGTCGGGCTGCTCGTCCGTGGGGGCGATGGCCCGTGCCAGCGTCCGCACGGCGATGATCGCCGCGTACTCGGCCGGGAAGCCGAACGTGCCGGTCGAGATGGCCGGGAAGGCGATCGAGGGGATCTTGCCCTTGCGGCAGAGCTCCAGGCAGGCCTGATAACACGCTGCCAGTGTGTCGTCCTCGCCGCTACGGCCGTTGACCCAGACCGGGCCCACGGTGTGGATCACGCAGCGGGCGGGCAACTCGAAGGCACGGGTCACCACGGCGTGCCCGGGCAGGCACCGCACGCCGGGGCGGATCTCGGGCAGGTCCAGGCAGGCGTCCTCGAGCCGGGGGCCGGCGGCCCGGTGGATGGCCCCGCATACCCCGCCACCGGGGGCCAGCATCTCGTTGGCCGCGTTGACGATCGCGTCGACGCGGAGCGTCGTGATGTCGTCTTGGATGGCCTCGATCACCGGCGCCATAGGCTGCTCCGTCCCCTTTCGAGTGTGCACGAAAAGCCTAGCGCTTGAAGAGCACCGCGTTGCCCGTGTCCAGCACCGCGATCGGCACGCCGTGCCGATCGGCGAACGCGTCCACGGCTCGTTTGCACCCGGGAAAGTCCCCGTTGGGCCATGGCCCGTAGTCGTCGACCACCAGCACCCCACCCGACGACAGCCTGGGGTAGAAGTACGCAAGCGAGTCCATCGTTGGGTCGTGCAGATCGACATCCACGTGCACGAAGCGATACGCCTGCTCGGGAAGCTCGTCGAAGGCGTCCGGGATCCAGCCCTTGATGAATGTGACGCCGGGGAAGTCCGACAGCGTCCGCCGGGCGAGTTCCAGTGATGTGTCGGCAAATCGGCCGGCGTACTCGTGCCGCTCGTCGGCCTCGGTGGGTTCGCCCAGGCCCTCGAACGAATCGATGGCGATGTGGCCGGTGCCGTCGAACTGGGGGTTCTCGGCCCGCATCATCTCGCAGAGCACGTACGACGCCAGCCCGCGGTACACGCCCGCCTCGGCGGTCACGCCCGGCACGCCGCGGGTGAGCGCGAACATCTGGGCCAGGTGGTAGAAGCGCGGCCGGCGCCAGGCGTTGTCGCGCATGCCCGTGCGGGCGAGCCCGGCCTCGTAGCGGCGGGTGAACGCTCCGTCGGCGTCGATAATCCGGGGCTGCACGGGCTCATCGATGCTGATCGCGGGGGCATGCATGCCAAGAGCATCGACGGCTAGGCGCGGCGGCCTTGAGCCAAACCATCCTCATCCGTCCTCGTTGTCTTCCTGGGCTTGGCCGGTTTCCTGCGTTTGGCCATCGGCCATCCAGCGGTTGTTGTCGGGCTCGACGTCGGGCAGCAGGCCCTGCGGATCGACGATGGCCCGGCGCAGGGTGCGACCGTCCAGGGTCACCTCGAAGCTGCGCTCGCGCGTGGTCGCCCAGGTCTGAACGGGGTAGAACCGCCGATCGAACGAGCCGTCGTCGAACTGCACGATGACCTCGGCGGGCATCACCATCTCGCCCAGCGACCGCACGGTGATCGTCGCGGTGGGCACGTAGGGCTCGCCGCCCTCACCCTCGGTTTCGGTTGCCTCGGTTGCCTCGGGCGCCTCGCTGAAGGATACCTCGATGGCCTGGTCCAGCGTGCCGTCCTCAATGAACCACTGGCGGAAGAACCAGGCAAGGTCGGCCCCCGCCGCGTCTTCCATGGTGCGGTAGAAGTCCGCCGGCCGGGGGCTCTTGAAGGCCCATCGGCGGACGTACTCGCGGAAGGCGTAGTCGAAGCGCTCGGGCCCCAGCACGACCTCGCGCAGCAGGTGCAGGCCCATGGCGGGCTTGCGGTACTGCAGGCGGCCGCGCAGGCCGGGCAGGTTGCGATCGGGGAAGACGTCGATGGGCTGGCTGCGGCCGCGCGCGAGCTGCAGGGTCTGCCGCCGCGCCCGGCCGGGGTCGAGCTCGCGCCCGCGGAACTCGGCCAGCGAGTGCATGTTGATGAAGGTGTTGAAGCCCTCGTCCATCCAGGCGTGCCGCCGCTCGTCGGTGTTCACGATCATCGGGAACCACGTGTGCCCCACCTCGTGGTCGGTCACGCCCAGCGGCCCGCGGCCCGTGCGCCCGCCGCAGAAGATGATCATCGGGTACTCCATCCCGCCCTCGGGCCCGTTGACGTTGGTCATGAGCGGGTAGGGGTACGGATAAAGGAAGTCGCTGTAGAACTCCACGCTGTGGGCGACATACTGCGTGCTGCCGCCCAGTTCGGCCTCGGGCTTCCAGGCGTCGGCCTCGGTGGGGTAGAGCGACTGGCACAGGACGGTCTTGTCCTTGCCGTTCAGATCCTTGATGGTCACGCCGCACGCGTCCCAGATGAACGCGTCGCTGGCGGCCCACGCGAACGTGCGGATGTTCTCGCCGCGGAACCGCCACGTCAGCGGGCCGTCGCCCTTGGGACGTGACGCGGGATCGCCGACCTCCTCGGCCGTGCGGATCATCACCGTGTCTCGGCTGCCCTTGGCCTCTTCGAGCCGTCGTCGTTGCGTGGGTGTCAGCACCTCGCGCGGGTTCTGCAGCACGCCCGAGCCGGCCACCAGGTAGCTCCGCGGCACGGTGATGCTGACCTCGTAATCCCCGAAGTTCGTGTAGAACTCGCCGTTGCCCGCGTAGGGCAGCGTGTTCCAGCCATACACGTCGTCGTAGTTGCAGACGTGGGGGAACCACTGGGCGTACTCGAAGATCCGGCCCTGCTCCACGTCCTCGGCCCCCAGGCGGCGCAGGTAGGGCGGCATGTCGAAGGCGAACTCGAGCTCGAACACGAACCGGCCGCCGGGTTGGATGGGCCGGGGCAGCTCCACCCGGCACAGCGTGTCGTAGATGTGGAACTCCAGATCCCTGCCGCCCGAGCGGATGTGGGGGATGTCGTACCCGCCGTTGAACGGCTCGTCCATCTGCCGCATCGCCCCGCCGCGCGTGCGGCTGCGGGTGCCGATGCTGTCCTGCCGGAACAGGTTCTGCTCGAGCTGGAGCCAGATGAAGGTCAGCTCGTCGGGCGAGTTGTTGTGGTATGTGGCCTTGAGGGTCGCGCTCAGCCGCTGGCTCTCGGCGTCCAGCGTGGCGTCGATCTCGTAGTCCACCCGCTGCTGCCAGTACTGCGGCCCGGGCGCCCCCGAGCCCAGGCGGAAGGCGTTGGGCGTGGGCAGGTCGAGCGGGGCGAAGGCCTCGTAGGGGCGTTCCTCACCCGCCTGATTGCCCGTTTGGTTACCCGTCTGGGCGATGGCAGGGGCGGTCAGCACGAGCAGACAAGCAAGCAGTGTTCGCATGGATATCTCCGAAAGGGGCTCAGGAGCATGGTACCCGTTCGGGCCGATCGGCTCGGCACGCGGGCTTGGCACGCCGGATACCATCCCCTTCGCCCCCGATCGACCCGCGACGAGGACCCCGCCCATGCCCGCCACCGCCATGACCGAGATCGAGCACCCCGCCCTGCTCAAGCCCCAGCCATTCCCCGACTTTGCGGATTGGCAGGAGCCCGCGCGCGAGGGCGAACGCGAGATCCCCTTCCGCGAGGCCCTCCGCGAGGCCATGAACTTCGCCATGCGCGAGGACGAGCGCGTCTTCCTGCTGGGCGAGGAGGTCGCCGAGTACAACGGGGCCTACAAGGTCAGCCAGGGCATGCTCGACGAGTTCGGGCCCAAGCGCATCATCGACACCCCCATCAGCGAGAACGGCTTCGCGGGCATGGCCATCGCCGCCGCCATGGGCGGCCTGCGCCCCATCGTCGAGTTCATGAGCTGGTCGTTCAGCCTCGTCGCTGCCGACCAGATCCTCAACAACGCCCCCAAGATGCTGTACATGTCCGGCGGGCAGTGGGGCTGCCCCATCGTCTTCCGCGGCAACGACGGCGCGGGCGGCCAGCTCGGCAGCACCCATAGCTGGTGCGTCGAGGGCCTCTACAGCAACGTCCCGGGCGTCAAGATCGTGATCCCCTCCAATGGCCTGGACGCCAAGGGCCTGCTGCGAACCTCCATCGCCGACCCCGACCCGGTCTTCTTCCTCGAGAGCGAGCGCATGCTGGGCGACACCATGCACGTGCCCGAGGAGGACTACTTCATCCCCTTCGGCAAGGCCCGGCTGGCTCGCGAGGGCGACGCCTGCACGATCGTCAGCTTCGGCCGCCCGGTCAACTTCTGCCTGGAGGCCGCCGACAAGCTGGCCGAGGACGGCATCGAGGTCGACGTGCTGGACATGCGGACCATCCGCCCGCTGGATATTGACGCGGTCATCGAGAGCGTGAAGAAGACCAACCGCGTGGTCGTCGTCGACCAGAGCTGGCCCTTTGCCGGCGTCTCCAGCGAGGTCATCACCCAGATCATCGAGCACGCCTTCGACTGGCTCGACCACCAGCCGGTCCGCGTGAACACGGCCGACGTGCCCACGCCGTACGCGAAGAACCTGGAGGCGGAGTACCTGCCCAATGCCAATCGCATCGTGGAAGCGGTGAAGGGTGTGGTGCGGTGAGGCCCGTTGATCGGGATATTCCGGTCGACCGCGACGCTCGGCGCCGTCTGGCGTTCGCAGTGCGCCGCCTCTTGGCGGGTATCAGCACTAATTATGAGTTTGATGATACGTGGTGCGAGTTGGAGTCGTTCGATCCAGCGATTCATTCGGTGTATTACGAGGGTCTTTGGACCCTGTACAGCGACCGGCACGAGCACCGACTGATCGGCAGACATGCGCCGAGTCGTGAGACTCGCGAAGCCTGCGCACGATTACTGCTCTTCTTGTACACCGACCAGCCTTACGAGTGGCCAGCCTCATCCATCTTGGACGGATGCCTGCTTTCGGTCTTGACGCTGGGCTGGAGCGCCCGCCGGACTGCTGAGAGGAAGCGTCGCGAAGCCGAGCTTGCCGGATTTGATCTGAGCGTCTGGCCCTTCCGCGACCGGGCCGCACTTACACTTGCCCAATCGAACCCCACACTGCTCAACGGGGCAGCCTGACCTCGGAGACCTCGCAATGGCGATCACTGTCACGATGCCGCGACTTTCGGACACCATGGAAGTGGGCACCGTGGTGCAGTGGCACGTCAAGGAAGGCGACACCGTCTCCCCCGGCGATGTCCTGGCCGACATCGAGACCGATAAGGCCACCATGGAGCTCGAGGCCTTCGACGAGGGCACCGTCGCCAAGCTGGCCGCCAAGCAGGGCGACGCGGTGAACGTGGGCGACCCGATCGTGATCCTGGCCGAAGAGGGTGAAGACGTAGCCGAGGCCGCCAAGGGTGGGGGTGCTGCCAAGGCCGAGTCGAAGAGCGAAGGCAAGGCCGAAGCAAAGAGCGAGAGCAAGTCAGAGTCCGCGTCGAAGACCGAGTCCAAGAGCAAGCAGGCCGAGGCCGCTGATTCGGGCAGGTCTTCCGCGTCGACCGCCACCGCAACCGCCCCGGCGTCCAACGGCAGCGCCAACGGTGCGGCCTCGGGCGGCGACGGCGGACGCATCTTCGCCAGCCCCCTGGCCAAGAAGATCGCCGGCGAGCACAACGTCGACCTGGCGGGCATCGACGGCACCGGCCCCAGCGGCCGCATCGTCAAGAAGGACGTCGAGCAGGCCCTCGAATCCGGCGGCGCTCGTTCGCAGCCCTCGCGCTCCGCGCCCGCCCAGCCCGAGCTGCCGCCCATCGGCGCGGCCCTGGAAGACAACACCGTCACGCTCAGCAACATGCGCGGCACCATCGCCAAGCGCCTGGTGCAGAGCAAGCAGTCGATCCCGCACTACCAGGTCACCGTCGAGGTCGACATGGACGCCCTGCTGGACCTGCGCGAGCAGCTCAACGAGCAGCTCCAGGCCCAGGGCGTCAAGCTCACGGTCAACGACTTCCTGGTTCGCGCCTGCGCCCTGGCGATGCACCAGCACCCGTTCGTGAACTCGTCCTGGGACGACTCGGGCAAGCAGGCCGCCATCCGCCAGCACGGCAGCGTCAACATCGGCGTGGCCGTCGCCCTGCCCGAAGAGCGCGGCGGCGGGCTGGTCGTCCCCGTCCTCCAGGGCACCGACCGCATGGGCCTGCGCACCATCTCCAGCGAGACGCGGCGCCTCGCCAAGAAGGCCCGCGAGAAGGGCCTGAGCGTCGAGGACATGGAAGGCTCGACCTTCACCATCAGCAACCTGGGCATGTTCGGCGTGTCGCACTTCACCGCCATCATCAACCCGCCCAACGCCTGCATCCTGGCCGTCGGCGCCGCGAGCGAGATCCCGGTCGTCCGCGACGGCCAGCTCATGATCGGCAGCGTCATGAGCATGACCATGTCCAGCGACCACCGCATCGTCGACGGCGCCATGGCCGCGCAATACCTCAACACCGTCAAGGGCATGCTCGAGGCGCCCGCGACGCTGCTGGTCTAAGCCCCCCGCGTGCACGCGCCGGCGGTCACCATCCGTGCCGAGCGAGCCGAGGACGTGGACGCCATCGACCGCGTCCTGCGCGCCGCCTTCCCGACCGCCGACGAAGCCGAGTTGGTCAGGCAATTGCGCACCGACGGCGACCTGCGCGTCTCGCTCGTCGCAGAGCTCGATGGCGCCGTCGTCGGCTGCGTCGCGATCAGCCCGGTGACCATCGACGGCGAATCGTGCGAGGGCGTGGGCCTCGCGCCCGTCGCGGTGCTGCCGAGCCATCAAGGCCGCGGCATCGGCGCCACGCTCGTCGCCGCCGCCCTGGCGGCGTGCTGGGGCGCCGCCTTCTGCGTCGTGCTGGGCGAGCCGGCCTACTACCGCCGCTTCGGCTTCCGGCGCGCCGCGAAGTTCGGCCTCTCGAGCATCTACAACGCCGGCGACGCATTCATGGCCCTGGCGCTGCCGCATGGGGCGTTGCCGGAGGGCGGGGGCGTGGTCCGATACGCACGAGCATTCGACGCCCTCGGCGAAGGAAGTGTAAGCAGCCGCTAGCTTTTCCCACTACACTCCCAGATGCCAGCCGCCCCGGGAGGCCCCATGACCGACTCTGACCCCACGCCATCCAAGCCCGCCAAGCCCCGCAAGTGGCGCCGCCGCCTGCGCCGCGGTGTGCTGGGCCTGCTGGCGGTCGTGGGCCTGTTCGCCCTGGCCTCGTGCATCCACCTGGACCGCGCCAACCCCGCCTACCCCGCCACCAACGCCGAGGTCGACGACGCCATCGAGGCCATGAAAGACGACCCCGTGGGCCTGGACCGCCCCGTGGTCGTCCTCAGCGGCTGGCGCAGCCCCAGCCTCACCGGCCGCTCGCTGGCCGGTCGCATCAGGAAGGTCACCGGGGCCGGCGAGGGCCGGGTCACGTCCATCTCGTACACCTGGCAGGCCGGCATCCCCGAGATCGCCGCCACCGTCGCCCAGAAGGTCGCCGACGAGTACGGCACCACGACCGACCCGGCCACCGGCCAGCGGTGGACCACCGAGGTCGACGTCGTGGCCATCTCCATGGGCGGGCTGGTGGCTCGCACGGCCTGGGCCGAGCCGGCGGCCGTCGGCCGCGACCCCGGCGTGCGGCTGAACATCAAGACCCTCTACACCCTGGGCAGCCCCCACCGCGGGGCGAAGCTGGCCACGTGGATCCGCCTGGATGAATCCGCCCGCCAGATGAAGCCCGGCAGCGACTTCCTGGCCGACCTGGACGCGGCCACCCTGGGCGGGGCCCACGACCTCCGCATTGTCCCCTACGCCACCCTGCGCGACTCGTGGGTGGGCGCCACCAACGCGGCCCCCCACGGCCAGGAGCCCATCTGGGTGCCCGGCCGCATCGTCCTGAGCCACCACCTGATCTCCCTGGACGACCGCATCCTGGCCGACCTGGGCCGCCGATTGCGGGGGGAGGCGCCACTGGCCGAACCGTCCGCTCCGCCAAGGGATTAGAACCCCGAGTTGGCGTGCAAACTCGCGACCTCTAAGGTTCGATGACCGGAAACTGGGAGCACGCCATGGCAAATAAGTCCGCGAACTGGCCCGACATCACCATCGGCACTTGGGCCGAAACCGCCAAGGCAGTGCACCTCTACAGCCAGGTGCTTGGCAAGGTCCGCCTGGTTACCACGCCGTGGACCAACCACTCGTGGCACGTGCCGCTCTACGTAAATGCTCGCGGCCTGACCACCTCGTTGATGTTCCACCGGGGTGTGGCCTTCGAGATGCGGCTCGATCTGGTGACGCACGAGGCCGTGATCGAATCGACGAGCGGGCAGGTGCGCCGTGTCGAACTCGCACCGTCATCGGTCGCCGGTTTCTATCGCTCGGTAATGGACGAGTTGCACGCCATCGGCGTCGACGTGCGCATCCACACAACACCCAGCGAGATCGCCGACGCCGTTCCGTTCGAGCGGGATGATCGACCGCGCCCGTACGACCGCGACGCCGTCACACGCTTCTGGCACGCGCTGGTCTGCATGCAACAGGTCTTCCAGGACTTCCGGTCCGACTTTCGCGGCAAGTGCAGCCCGGTGCACTTCTTCTGGGGCAGCTTCGATCTGGCCGTCACGCGGTTCTCTGGCCGCACCGCACCGCCACACCCAGGCGGCGTGCCCAACTTCCCCGACTGGGCGGCGCGCGAGGCATATTCCCACGAGGTCAGCAGCGCGGGCTTCTGGCCCGGCGGGGATGGAACCGACGCGATCTTCTACTCATACGCCTACCCAAAACCCGACGGCTTCGAGAACGCCGCCGTCGAGCCCAATGCGTCGACCTGGTCCGATGCGCTGGGCGAGTTCGTCCTGCCCTACGACGCCGTGCGAGCCTCGGACAAGCCCGATGCGGCCCTCAAGGGCTTCCTGGAATCGACCTATCGGGCCGCCGCCGATGCCGCCGGATGGGATCGTGAAGCGCTGGAGTGTAATCTTCCCGCCGACGCCCGCTGACACGGGCCGGGCTCACTCACCGACGACGCGCTTGCGTCGCAGCACGTGGTGATAGTGCCGCGCAAAACGGTGTGCCTCGTCGCGCACCTGCTGGCACAAGCGCAGCCCGAAGTTCTCGCGTCCAAGCCGGATCGGCTCGCTCCGCTCCTGCACGTGGATGAGTTCTTCCTTTTTGGCCAGTGAGATCACCATTGGCGCGGGCACGTCCATCTCGCGCAGCGCTTCCATCGCCGCGTGCAACTGCCCCAGCCCCCCATCGATCAGGATCACGTCGGGATACAGCTCGTGCCCGGCCCCGGCCTCGCGATACCTCCGCGAGATCACCTCGCGGATGGACGCATAATCATCGTTGCCCGTGCCCTTGATCTTGTACCGCCGATACTCGCTCTTGAATGGCCGGCCGTCGACGAAGCACACCTTGCTGGCCACCGTCTCGTTGCCGCCCAGGTGCGCGATGTCGAAGCCCTCGACAACCCTCGGCGGCTCGTCGAGCCCCAGCGTCTTCTGCAGGCTGCGCATGCCCTTCTCGGGCTCGACGTAGCCGATCTCGGTCTCGGGCTGCCAGCCATCGCGCTTGCTCGAGCGCTCCTCCAGTTTCTCGATCGCCGCGATCTGGTCGCGCAGCTCCGCCGCCCGTTCGAACTCCAGCTTCTCGCTCGCCTCGACCATCTCCTTGCGCAACTCGCGGAGCATCTGGCTGCGCTTGCTGCCCATGAACCGCACGAAGCGATCCACCTGCTCGCCATAGGCCGTCAGCGTCACCTTCTCAGCGCACGGCGCCGTGCATTGGCCGATGCTGTACAAGAGGCAAGGCCGGAAGTACTTGTTCTTCGGATCTCCCTCCACGATGTCCAGCTTGCAGTCGCGGAACTTGAACACCCGCTGGGCCACCTGCACCGCCTCGCGCAGCGCGCCCGCGTTCACGAACGGGCCGAACACCTTCGCGCCCTTCATGTACTCGGGCGTCGTGCCATCGGGCCGTACGCCCGCGGGGTTGCGCGTCACGAATACCCGCGGGAAGTCCTCGCGCTGCGTGACGACCAGGTATGGGAATGTTTTGTCGTCGGTCAGCCGGACGTTGAACCGTGGGCGGATGTCCTTGATGAGCCTGTTCTCGGTCAGCAGCGCCTCGAACTCGGTCTCGCACTCGATGAACTCGAAATCCTGAACAACGTCGAGCATCGGGCCCTTGGCCGGCCCCAGGTCGGTGCTGGGCACGAAGTAGCTGGCTACACGGTCGGGCAGCTTGCGCGCCTTGCCAACGTACACCACCACGTCCTTGGCATCTTTCATCAGATACACGCCCGGCACCGTCGGCAGCGAGCGCGCACGCTTCAGCAGCCGAGCCAGCCGCTCGGTCCGCTCGTCGGCATCCTCCTGATCGGTCCAGAAGTTCTCGTCACTCACCTGTTCGTCGGCCACAGCCCGATTGTACGACCGCCGCCCGCCTCACCCGCCCGGGCGCGCGCCGCGCATGGAGGTATCCCTCTTTCCCGACCGCGCCGAATCGGCCTCGGCCGACATCGCGCGTTCCTGATCATGCTGCTGCACCATGGCCGCGGGGTTCAGCGTGCCCTGGCGCTCAGCCTTGGCCCGCTCGGCCGCTGCACGCAGCGCCGCATCGCGTTCCAGGTCGGCGGTGGTCAGCCCCGTGCCTCGGAACATCCCGAGGCCGAACACCAGCACCAGCACCACGACCAGCACCAGCGACGCTCCGGCCCCGAACGCGGCAACGACCAGCTTGGGGCTCATCGACCCACCCTCGAAGCCCTCGCGCCACGCCGTCACGCGCTCGCCCCAGCGATCACGCAGCGGCGGCTTGTCGCCGGCACGCTGGAAGCGCTCGAACAGCCCGCCGGTGGCCACGCGGTTGCTCAGCCGTCGCTTGGCCTCGCCGCCGGCGTTGAGCGCGCCATCGATCTTGCGACCAATCTCCGCGAAGCTGTCCTCGAACTCACGCCTGCCCATGGGGCCCTCCAGCCGCTCCCACTCCATTGTATCGGAAACCAGCGGGGATCGGACCACCACTCGCACGCCCGAAAACGCTGCCGAGATACACTGGTCCATGCCCGACGACGCCCCAGCCGAGCCCGAGCTGCTCGACCACGCCCCGCCAGGGGCCATGTGCCTTGGCTGCCGCTACGACATCAGCGGCATGGACATCCGCGCCAAGTGCCCCGAGTGCGGCGACCGCATCGCGCCCTCGGTCAACTTCATCAGTCTTGAGCATTCGCCGCCTCCCTTCCTGGCCGCCCTCGACTCGGCCACCCGCGGACTCAACAAGGCCTCGCTCATCGCGGTGTCCGGCCTGGCACTGCTCTGCGCCAGCTACGCGCTCAGCGGCAAGGGCCTGCCCCCGCGGGCCGTCTTCTTCGGCACGATCTTCGGCACCGCACTGCTGTTGGTCTCTCTCGGTGTTGCCGGCGTGCATCAGTGGGCGCTCACCGCCGAGCGGCGGCCGGGCGAGGAGCAGAAAGCCAAGGCCTTCCGCACGGCTATCCGCGTCATGCTCGGCATCGCCGCGGGTACGGCCGTTGTCTCCTGCGTGCTGTTTGCGCTCTCCGGCGCGGGCCGGTTTCCGATGACTACAAACGGGATGAACTTCTTCCTCATCCTCTGGATGTCCTTCGTATTCGTGCCCGCCTATACCGTGTTCTACCTGCAACTGCTCGCCCAGCGAAGCCGCCACCTCAGCCCGAAGGTGCTCATGGGCCTGGCCCTGGTGTGCATGGCGCCCATGATCACAATGCCCCAGATCCTTTCCTTCGGCAGCGGGGGCATCCTGAAACTCTTCGGCGTGCCATATACCAGCCGGCTTCCCGCGACCGGTCTGTTGCCGATCGATTCCGCGTACGTCTGGCCGCTCTCGATGGCGGTGAGCATCGTCGTCGCCCTTATTGCCATCGCCTACTTCCGCAAGGGCCTGGGCTTTACCGCTACTTCGGAAGGTCAACCCCCCGCATCCCCCCGTTCGTAGCCCAGAAGTACAGCGGGAACTCGCCATCGGTCCCCGCCGATCCACCAAGGGCCTCCACGCCCGAAGGCCGCCGGCTCGGGTACAGAGGCATCAGGTCGCTGGGCTGGATGCGCCCGCCCGGCAGGAACGCGTCGCTGCCGGTCGCCGCCTCGCCGATCTTCCGCATGTCGGCCTGCCGGACACCACCGTCCCCTGTCGCCACGTGCGGCCTGGCCTCGGGGTTGCACCAGCTTGGCGACATCTTCTGTCTCGTCGCCCCGCCGCCGCTGATGGCCACGCGGTTGTTCTTCGCAAAGTCGGCCCGCTCCCACAGCAGCACCTTGTCGGCCGGCTGGGCCATGCTCGCCGCCGACATCGGCGCCAGCGTGCCAGGCCCCATCGCCGCCCGCGTGCCAGCCCCAAAGCGGCTGGGCGCGCTCCACATCGTCGGGCTCATGTAATAGCTCGAGGGCCACAGGTACAACCCGTCCCGGCTGTCTTGCAACGAGCGGTACTGCGCGAGCTGGTCGAGCGCCAGCCGGTCGGCCGGCGAGAACTGCACCTCGGTGTCCCTTCCGCCCTGCGAGTTCCAGTCGCTCAGCCACGAGTACCAGTACACCCCGAAGAACTCTGTGCTCCACTCCGGCGCTGTGGGCACCTCGAAGTTCCAAACCGGCTCGTCCTGCGTGGTGTGCAGCGCATCGCTCCACACCGAGCCGGGCACGCGCCGCGCTCGGGCATCGGTTTCCGGGTCGAACGGCGTGGGGAAGAACCGCTGCTCGTGCTCGTACAACATGAGCAACTGCGACAGGCTCCGCAGATTCGCCACGCCCACCGTCGACCGCGCCGTCAGCCGGGCCCCCGCCAACGCGGGAATCAGGATGCCCATCAGGATCCCGATAATCGAGATCACCACCAGCAGCTCGATCAGCGTGAAGCCACGCGCCCTGTCCGAAGCCATCAGGCCCCCTTTGACCATCCCAAAGCCGATGCGATCCACCCCCCACACCGTACTACGCCCTGCCACGCTTCGGGTTGCATGCCGGTTTCCCAGACGCCGGCCTCCACCCTATTGAGACTCCGTCTCAACACGATACCATGTGCTTCGATTTTTCCATGCACCAAGGAGCCGCCCCGCCTATGCCCCTCCGAGCAGCCCTCCCCGCGTTCTGTGCCGCCCTTGCCCTTATCTTCCTGGCCGCGTGCGAGGAACAAGCCGATCCCGCGGCCACTCCCAGCACTTCCACCACCTCGACCCAGCAGGCCACTCCCCGGGATCCACAGCCCGCGAGCGAGACGGCCGACACCCCCCGCGTGGCCGCCCTGTTGCCCTTCGCCGCCGACCAGCTCATCGCCCTGGGCGTCCAGCCCGTCCTCGTCCCCGCCCTCCGCGGCGGGCAGCCCGAGGCCTGGCAGGGCATCGAGACGGGCGCCCTCGACCATTCGGTGGGCCCCAATCTCGAGCAGCTCATCGCCGCCGACCCCGACGTGGTCATCATGAGCGCCGTCTACACCCAGTTCGTGCCCCAGATCGAATCGACCACCGACGCCCGCATCATCACCATGGACGCCGACACGCTCGAAGACGTCCGCACCCACACGCGCACCATCGGCGAACTTGTCGGTAAGCCCGACCAGGCCGACGCATGGATCGCCGACTTCAACGCGCAAATGGCCTCCAGCGAACCCGTCGAATCCGCCGGCGACCCCATCAGCGTGCTGGCCGTACTTGGCTCACCGCAGTCCTTCTATGCCTTCCTCCCCGACAGCTACATGGGCGACCTGGTCGAGACCGCCGGCGGGCGACTCATTACCAGCGACATGACCGGCCATCGCTTCTATCGCGGTATGGCTCCGTTGAGCATGGAAGCCGTCGTGCAGAAGGACCCCGATGTGATCCTGGTGGTGTTCCACGGCCCCGAGCGCGCGGCCCGCGCATTGTTCGATCGTGATCCGCTGTGGGGGGAACTGACCGCCATCAAGGACGACCACATCGCCTTCCTGTCCGAAGACCTCTTCGCCATGCGCGCGGGCTCGCAGGCCGCAACCGCGCTCGAGAACGTTCGCACCGCCATCGAGAACGCCAAGCCCAGCCCCTGAACGACGAATGACCACCCTTTCGGCGGGCCAGCAAGCGACGATCACCCCCGCCACGCGGCCCGCGTGGCGTCGCTTCGTGACGCCCGCCGCCATCGTGCTCATCCTCGTGCTTGGGCTCGCCCTATCGCTCGCGCTCGGAGCCGTCCGCATCCCGCTGGCCGACGTCGTCGCCACGCTCACCGGCTCGGGCGAGGGCACGAGCGAACGCATCATCATGAACGCCCGCCTGCCGCGAGCACTGGTCGCATTGCTGGCCGGCGCCAACCTCGCCGTCGCCGGCGTGCTGCTCCAGGGCGTCACACGCAACCCCCTCGCAGACCCGGGCATCATCGGCGTGACTGCTGGCGCGGGTGTCAGCGCCACCGTCGTGCTGGCGGCATTCCCAGGCGCCGCCCACGCCCTGCCCCTGGCCGCCTTCCTGGGCGCCATGGCCTCGGCCGTCTTCGTCTACGCCGTAAGCTGGACGCCCGGCGGCGCGGGCAAGGGTGGCACGAGCCCCGTCCGCATGGTCCTCGCGGGCGTGGCCGTCAACGCCATCCTCGGCGCCGTCATCGGCGTGCTCATCACCGCGTTCGCCGACCGCATCCCCGCCGTCATGTTCTGGACCGCCGGCTCCTTCAACGGCCGCGGCTGGAGCCACCTCTGGATGGTGCTGCCCTACTCCATCGTGGGCCTCACGATCGCGTTCCTCCTCCGCTCACGCGTGCGCATCCTCGAACTGGGCGATGACACCGCCAGCACCATGGGCATCTCGGTCGAACGAACGCGCCTGCTCGCCTTCGCCGCCGCCGCCCTGCTTGCCGGCTCGGCCGCCAGCGTTGCCGGCCTGGTCGGCTTCGTCGGCCTGGTGGTTCCCCACCTGGTCCGCCTGGCCATGGGCTCCAACCGCCTGATCGTGCCCGTCAGCGCCTTCGCCGGCGGCGCATTGCTCTTGTGGGCCGACCTCGCCGCCCGTACCGTGCTCGCTCCGAGCGAGTTGCCCGTGGGCGTCGTCACCGGCCTCGTCGGCGGCCCGTACTTCATCTTTTTGCTCTACAAATCCGGGTGGCTGCGATGACACTCCAGGCCCACGACCTCGCGATCGACCTCCCGCCCCGCCGCGTGCTTGCCGGCGTGAACGTCACGATCGAGCCGGGGGAGATGGTCGCCATCGTCGGTCCCAACGGCTCGGGCAAGTCCACGCTCCTGCGCGCCCTGGCGGGCCTGCTCCGCCCCGCCGCTGGCAGCGTCACGCTCGACGCCAAACCCCTGCACCGCTACCCCAAGCGCGCCCTGGCCCGCCGCCGCGGCCGGCTCGCCCAATCGGCCGACCTCCCCCAGCTCACGACCGTGCGCGAACACGTGGCCATGGGCCGCCACGCCCACGCCAGCGCCCTCAGCGCCCTCTTCAAGTCGGGAGACCAGCAGGCCCATATCGCCGCCATCGACACCGCCATGGACCGCTGCGGCATCGCCCACCTGGCCGACCGCCGCATGGAGGCCCTCTCCGGCGGCGAGCGCCAACGCGTCCGCCTGGCCACCACACTCGCCCAGGAGCCCGCCGTCCTCATGCTCGACGAGCCGCTGACGGGCCTGGACATCGAGCACCAGCTCAGCCTGCTCGACCTGCTCAAGGAACTCAACACCGCCACCGGCGTCACCGTCATCTGCGTCATCCACGAACTGGGCTTGGCCCTGCGGCACTTCCCCCGCATCCTGGCCGTCCACGACGGCGGTATCGCGGCGGATGGCACGGGCCGCCAGGTCATGACCACCCCCACCCTCCGCACCGTCTTCGGCGTCGAGGGCTGCGCCTGCTACGACCTGCCCGACCACCCCGTGGTCGTCTGCAAGAGCCCTGGAGACTGCGCTGCCGGTCGCGAACTGCCCCAGGTCATAACCCCTAGCCTCGACCGCCAGCCAATCACCCGATAACGCCTAACGCGCAAATCCTGCGCTCCCGACAAGTTTTTGGCGAATCGAACTCAAGCGGCCCCAGGACACGTTCGATAACCCGGGTATGGCACCCCAGAATACCAACCAAGCCGTCGCTCACAGCGAGAACAAGAGCCAGCCCAAGGCCGCCCAGGCCAGCAGCGGACGCCAGCCCTTCAAGCTCACGGCCCTGCACCCCAGAGCCGGCAAGGCGTCGTCGGCCGGCATCGCCCCAAACCTGCTGGGCGAGCTCGCCGGCCTGGTGCCCGGCAGCCTCACGAGCGGCTACGGCCCGGACCTTGGCATGCTCCCCAAGGCCAAGCCCGAGCAGCCCCAGCGGGACAAGCCGGCAACGCCCAGCCAGAAGCGCAAGTCCAAGGCCAGCACCGAGAGCAAGCCCCAGCCCGCCAAGCGCATGACCGCCGAAGAGGCCCGCGCCTTCCTCATGGGCTCCCAGGCCCCCGCCGGCGCCAACCCCGAGCCCCGGCCCATGCGCACCCCGCCCATTCCCAAGAGCATCCGCGACCTGCGCCTGCCAGGCTTCACCAGCGTCTACGAGCTGCTCCCAGACGAGCCGCGACTGTTCGCCCTCGAGTCGGTCTACGGCCGGTGGGACGGCAAGATCCTCGTCCTCGACTCGGCGCCCACCCACGTCCAGGTCGTCAAGGCCCGACTGGAGCGCAAGACCCTGCGTCCGTACTGCCAGCACGAGACCCCAGCCACCTACGGGCTGGCCCGCCTGGCCTTTCCCCTGGCCAGCCGCGGCGTGCTCGCGGGCACCGTCTACGGCCCGCTGCTGGTCAACTCCAACGGCCGCGACGACCTGCGTGCCAAGCGAGACGAGCACCGCAAGGCCGTCGCGCCCACCCTGCGATTCGTCATCAAGAACATGCCCAACGTCAAGGCCGTGGTCTGCCTGGGCGTCACCGCGTATGAGTTTGTGCTGCACGCCATGACCGGCAAGGTCAGCAAGCCCGACACGCTCCCCCGCTGGCCCCAGGACTTCGACGCCACCGAGCCCGTGCGACCCATCTTCGGCGGGCCCACCGTCTTCCTCACCTGCCGCACCTCGCCCGACGCCATCCACCGCCGCGGCGGGGAGACCAAGGCCGTCGAAGACTGGCAGGCCGTCGCCGACCACCTGGCCCACCAGGAACGCCCCCGCGCCCTCAAGAGCCTGGGCCGGGGCAAGGTCATCCGCGACGAAGCGGCCTAGAAGCACAACTCCACCCCAACGAGGCCCGGGCGCAAGCCCGGGCTTTCACACTTCAATGAGCACCACGCCGCCAATCCCGGAAACGATTCGGAACCTGAGGGTGGATGGCTACACCAACGTCTACGAACTTGTACCAGACGCAACACGGCTCTTTGGCACCGAATCGCTCTTTGGAGACTGGCAATCGCCGGTGTTGCTGCTTGCTCAAGACTTTGCCAACTCAAGCTTTATCCGCAGGCGGATCGAAACGAATCACCACGATCCCTACAGCCACGATTGCATGCTGCGCACCAACAAGAACCTGTATCGACTTGCGCGCGATGTCGTAACTGACGGTGCCCTATACGGGTCGGCTTTGGGTCCAATGCTCAAAGACACCGATGGCATGAGCACCTCACTTCCCAATCGAAAAAAAGCCTTTCAAGCCGCATCAGTAATCCTGCGATTCACGATCAGGAACATGCCGAATCTCCGTACCATCGTCTGCATGGGCGGTGTCGCGTGTTCATCGATCCAACACACGTTCTTTCCGACCAGCTCGCACGCGTTGCCATTCAAGCCGGGCCAAGCACCAATACCACTCCCAGGGAGTGACATACTCGTCTTCACGACCTTTCATCCGGCGGCCCGGGTGAGCACGGAACGCGCTCATGAAGCCTGGCGCGCTATCGCCCGTACCTCCCGGGCGGGCTGAACCTGCCATGCCCCCTCTTCCCAATGCCTAATCCCTAATCCCCAATCCCTATCTTCCGCGTCACGCTCACCGCCGGATACAACCCCGACACCCGTTCCCTGGGCTCGACCCGCGCCCGGTGCCGGGGGTTCAGCGGCTGGAGCCGGATCAACTCCTCGCCGTCGCCCGACCGCTCGAAGTACACCCGCTTGAACGTCGTCTCGCTATCGGGCTCGATCAGCCTCGCGAAGCAGTCCATCCCGTCGCGCACCTCGCGCCCGGGGCTGAAGATCACCACGTCGCCCTCGCGGTACGTTGGCTCCATGCTGTCCCCGGTAATGCGCGCGGCGAACGCGTCGGGGTCGCCAAGCTCGGGCGCCGCCACGTAGCTGTCGGCCACACGAGCCGGATACCCAAGATCGGTGAACTCGGCCGCCTGCCCCGCCGGCACCAGGTTAATCAGCGGCACCGCCCGCGGCAGCAGCGCCTCGACCTTCTCGCCCTCGCCCGATGTCCCCCCCTGGGGCGCGATGCGATCCACCAGCCGCGCCAGCACGCCAGACTCGAACGCCCGATCGAGCCCGCCAGGCCCGGCCGCTCGCAGCATGGCCGCGAGCTGCCGGGCCGCCTGCCCCTGCTCGCGCCGCTCGGCCAGCTCCTCGCGCACCACCGCGGGCGTGCTCTGCATCGCCAGCATCTCGCGCAGGGAGCCCGGCTCCATCTCCAGCGCCCGCTCAAGCCCGGCCAGCACACGCTCGGTCGGCGCCCCCCGCTTGCCGCGCTCCAGCAGCGAGAGGTACCCCTTCGTGCACCCCGCCCGCTCGGCCGTTTCGCGCAAACTCAGGCCCAGCCGCAGCCGGCGATCCCGCAGGCGTTCGCCGAACCCGCTCGCCGAATCATCATTGCTGATGTCCGCTCCGGACATGGCCCGCTCCCTCCGATACCCGCCGTAGGCGTCCCAATGGCGGTTTCTGCGTTCCATCGCCACCGAACTGCGCAATCTGGTGGCGATACCAAACATTAGCCTTGCATTTGTTTGCAATCCAGTCGACAATAGGGCGTCAGTATCCTGGATTGAGTAAACGGAGCGCAACGCCATGCAGACAAGACTGGACGACGCCGCCCTGGATATGCGCAGAAAGCAGCGACGGGCCCTGGTCACCCGCGTGCTGGACGCCGCCGACCACCTGCCCCCGGAAGAACGCCAGCTTCTCATCGCAATCTACGGCCGCGGCATGGCTGTCAGCGAGGCCGCCGCCATGCTGGGAACCCCCGAGCGCCAGCTCCGCCGACGCGTGCGGGCCCTGGTCCGCCGGGTGTGCGACCCCACGTTCGACGCCGCCGTCCGCCTGAGCCCGGACATGCCCCGCCAGCTCCGCCAGGTCGCCCAGCTCAAGGCCATCGAGGGCCTGCCCATGCGGCAGATCGCCCAAAGGCTGGGCGTGAGCTACCACACCGTTCGCAAGCACTACGACGCATTCCGCGCCCTGATCGAGGCCGCCGGCTCGCGCTCCACGCCCGGGAGTGCCGCGTGAACGCCCGCGTCGCCCACGCCCGCGCCCTGTTCGCCCTGCCCGTGGGCAGCGCCGAGCCCTGCCGCCGCAGCGCCCTGCGCGCCGCCCGCGATTCCGCCCGCTCGCTCGCGCAGCTCGAGCCCGGCCAGATCGCCCTGCTCACCGGCCCCAGCGGCAGCGGAAAGAGCACCGCCATCGCGATGCTCCGCCGCCGGCTTGCGCGCATGGGACGCACCATTGTCCGCCCGCCCGCGCACCTGTCCAGTCGCCGGCCCACCATCGAGCACGTGGGCGATAACCTCGACCAGGCACTTGGACTGCTCGGCGCCGCCGGCCTGGCCGAGGCATCCCTGCTCGTGCGTCCGGCCGGCCGACTGAGCACCGGCCAGCTCGCGCGCCTGACCATCGCCGCTGCCATGGACCGCTGCACGCCCGGCTGCGTGCTCATCGTCGACGAGTTCGCCGCCACGCTCGATGCGCCCACCGCCCACTCGATGGCCCACGCTCTGGCGCGCTGGTGCCGACGCAAGCGCATCACGCTGGTTGCCTGCAGCGCTCGAGAAGACACGCTCGAAGCGCTCGCGCCCGACCTGCTCGTCGTCCTGCCCCTGCCCGGCGATCGCCCGTCGCCGCCCCTCGTCATCACCCGCGCCCCCGCGGAGCCATGCCGTGGCACACGCCTCGCTCGTCCGCCGATTCCGCGTCCTGCGCACTGACCCCATCACCATCGAAACCGGCACGTATGACGACCTTCGCGCGCTGTCGCGCTACCACTACGTGGCCGGTCGGCCCGGGCCCATCACCCGTATCCTGCGCGCGAGCGCCGGCGGCGAGACCGTGGGCGTGCTGGCCGCGTCGATGCCGACCCTCAACGGTCGGTGGCGCAGCATCGCCTGGCCGGGCGACTACGACACGCCCGACAAGCGCGCCAACGCCCTGCGCCTCAACCACGACGTCCGCGTGATCTCGCGCGTCATCGTCGACCCGCGGTACCGCGGCCGCGGCGTCGCTGTCCGGCTCGTGCGCGCGTACCTGGACGCCCCGTGCACCGAGCGCACCGAAGCCCTGGCCGCCATGGCCCACGCGTGCCCCTTCTTCGAGCGAGCCGGCATGGAGCGGATCGACCTGCCGCCGAGCAAGGCCGACGCAAAGCTGCTGCGCGCCATGGCCCGCCACGGCGTCGAGCCGGCCGACCTGCTCGCGAGCCTGCCCGCGGCGATCACCCCGAGCCTGCGCGCGTGGGCCGGGGCCCGAAAGCTCCGCGGCGGCGACATCGCCGCGCGGGCATTTGCGCTGCTCACCCACCCACCCGTCGCCCACGTGCACAAACGGAGCCAGCCGTGACGCCGCTGCCGGCGCGGCCGGCGACGATCGAAGAATTGGCCGCCTGCGTTCGCGCGGCCCTGGACGTGCGCCTGAGCGACAAGCCGCTGGCGTACCTCGCGCACGCGTTCTTTGCCGACCACATGCCCGATGCGCTCGGCAACACCGCCGACGACCCGATCGACGCCGTCGTGTGGGCCAACCGCGGGGGCGGCAAAACGTTCCTGGGCGCCGTCGCCACGCTGCTCGACCTGGTGTACAAGCCCGGCATCGAGGTGCGCATCCTGGGCGGCTCGCTCGAGCAGGCCCAGCGCATGCACGCGCACCTGCGGCATCTCATCCGGCGCCCGGCCGTGAGCGACCTGGTCGAGGGACGCGTGACCGATCGACGGGTCGAGCTGATCAACGGGTCGAGGCTCGAGCTGCTCGCCCAATCGCAGGCGTCGGTCCGTGGCACGCGCATCCAGAAGCTGCGCTGCGACGAGGTCGAGCTGTTCGACCCGGCCGTGTGGGAGGCCGCCCAGCTCACCACGCGCAGCAAGACCGTCGAGTACGACGGCAAGCCATACACCATCCGCGGCTCCATCGAGGCGCTCAGCACGATGCACCGCTCGCACGGCCTCATGCGCGACGTGGTCGACCAGGCCAACGCGGGCACGCGGCGGCTGTTCAAGTGGGGCGTGGTCGACGTGCTCGATCGCTGCGATGAGCAGTATCAGTGCGACGGCTGCCCGCTGTGGAACGAGTGCCAGGGCTCGGCCAAGCGCGACGACCGACCGGCGGGGCACCTGTCGATCGCCGACGCGATCTCGCTGAAGGGGCGTGTATCGCTGAGCACGTGGGACGCCGAGATGCGCTGCGAGCGGCCCAAGAGCGACGACGCCGTGCTGCCCGAGTTCGATCGGGCCGTGCACGTGCGCGAGATACCGGACATCGACGAAGACTGGCAATGGGTGCTGGGCATGGACTTCGGGTATCGCTCGCCGACGGTGATCGTGTGGGGCGCGCTCAGCCCCGAGGGCATGCTGCACATCGTGCGCGAGCGCGTGGCGAGCCGGTGCCTGCTGGCCGAGCACATCGACGCGATGCTTGAAGACGAGTCGCAGAAGCCGAGCTGGATCGGCATCGACCCCGCCGGCTGGCAGGGCAACGCGCAGACGGGCCTCAGCGACGCCCAGCAGATCCAACGCGCGGGCCTGAGCGTGCGCGCCCGGCGCACCACCATCCGCGCCGGGCTCGACCTGCTGCGCGCCCGCTTGCGCCCGGCGACCGGCGAGCCCACGCTGTTCATCTCCCCCGACTGCCCGCACCTGATCGAGAGCCTGGAGCGTTACCACTACGACATGCAGCGGCCGATGAGCGAGGAGCCGGCCAAGGACGGCCCCGACCACGCCGTCGATGCGCTGCGATACCTGGTGACGAACCTGGATCGGCCCGGGGCGCTGAAGGCGGGGAGTTACTTGTGAGCCAGCTATGCTGAGGTCGTGCCCGCGAAACCAACAACCTGGCGCAAACGCCCGCGGCGCAAGCCTGTGGCCGAGTTCGTGTGCTGGAGCGACATCGGACGCAGCATGCGGTCGCGCCTGCTCTGTACGGGGCTCGCGGATTGGCACAAGGAGGGCGCCGCCCGGGTTCAAGCCATCAGCCCGAAGCGGGGCCATTCGAACCCGCAGGCGAGTCGGGTGTTTCATCCCTGCAAGAAGTGCGGCGCGAAACGCATCGATCTCGTTGAACAGCCAGTCGACATCACGCTATTGGATCAGACGTATGGCGGCGACAAGCTTGACGCGAGCAAGCTGCGGAATCTTCGAGTCTCGATTCCATTGCAATGGCCCGTCGCGGTTGTGAGTCTACAAGCAATGGATGCACTGGCGCCTTACCTGGATGACGGATTCCTCATCGGCAACGTCCATCTGATCACGGGCGAGAAGCTGGGCGGCTTTCGCAGCATGCTCGATCGGAAGCACATACCGCACCGGACGAAATACACGAAGGAATGGTTCAAGTACTCTGGCAGCGCTCAGTTTGGACGATGTGGGCACTGCGATCGATTGCGGTGTCACCTGACGATGGGCGGCACCTACATCCTTGAGCGCGAGATTCCCGGCACCGGCGTCCGGTTCGATGGGCTTGGCCTGACCGTGGAACGGGGCGTGGCCGAGAAGCTGGACTTGTTCAACAAGCGTTTGTGGCCGGGTGGGCAGTGGTACACCATCCCCGTGTTCGACGAGCGACTCGACCCCATCCCCGAGCCCTGGCCGCGCACCTGGAGCGAGTTGGCGCAAGGCGTGGCGCGCAACGGCGACTTTCCGTTCGACGAACTCGGCACGTGGACCGAGAAGCTGCGGCGGGATGTGGAGTCGCAGGAACCAGGTTGATCGCGCCGGCCACGCTTCAGTGCCTGAACAACCGGTACACCATCAGGATGCCGCCGCTGAGCAGCGCGCCGGCGATGAGGCCGACGATGCCGCCCATGGCGGCGCCCCAGCCGGGGCCGATCTCTTCGGGGGCCATGAACGCGCCGACGCCGGCGGCGAGGGCGATGCTGGCCAGGATGAAGACGGCCTGGAAGAGGTTGTCCTTCACGCGCAGGTTGGGCCCGACGGCTACGTCGGCGACGATCTCGTGCGTGGCGGCCCGCCTGCGCGGCGTGCGGCCCTTCGGCACGGGCGGGGGGCCGGGCTTGTGGCCTTCGTCGGGAACGGGCGGGGGGCCATCGGGGTGGTGTGCCATGGTGGGCGATGGTATCGGCGGGTGGACCGGGGGTGTTCTGGGGGTGCGGGGATGGCTCCGGGCGCGCCCTGAAAGGCTTGGGCCGTGGCCCGAGCGATTCCGGGCGCGCCCTGGGAGGCTTGGGCCGTGGCCCGAACGGCTCCGGGCGCGCCCTGGGAGGCCTAGGCCGTGGCCCGAGCGGTTCCGGGCGCGCCCCGAGAGGCTTGGGCCACGGCCTGAGCGGTTTCGGGCGCGCCCTGAGAGGCTTGGGCCGCGCCCTGAGCGGTTCAGGCCGTGGCCCGCGGGGCGTGCGCGGCGGCGCACGCGGGCTTCCCGGGGGCGATGCGCAGTTCCTGCGCGTCCGGCGGGGGCGGCTAGCATCGGGCATGAAGCCGAGCAACCCCTGCCCGCGTGCCCTTCTGGTGCTGCCCCTGCTTGCGTTGCGGGCCCTGCTGGCCCTGCCCGCCTGCGAGGAGGCGGCGATCGAGGAGCGGGCCGTGCCCGAGGGGGCCGAGACCATCGCCGAGCCGCCCCAGACCCAGACCCAGACCCAGACCGAGCCCGCCGCGGCGGCCGAGGCGGCAGATGGGCAGCCGGCCTTCGCCGAGGACGCCGAGGCGTGGCCCTGGGCGGCGCCGGCGGGCTGGCGCCGCGTCGACCAGGAGCGGCCGATGCGTCTGGCGACGTACGTGATCGAATCGGGCGACGCCGGGGACGCGGTGGAGGTCGCCATCAGCCGGTTCCCCGGGGACGTGGGCGGCATGCTGGCCAACGTGAACCGCTGGCGCGGGCAGGTGGGGCTGGCGCCGGTGGCGTCGGGCGAGCTGGACGGCATGATGGAGCGCTTCGAGAACCCCGGCTTCGTGGGGCACACGATGCGGCTGGAGGGGCCCGAGGGGCACATGCTGGTGGCCAGCATCCATGAGGCCGCACAGGACCGGACGTGGTTCGTGCGGGTGACCACCGATGCGGCGGCGGCCGACGCGGTCCAGGACGAGGTGTTCGCCTTCGCGCGCACGTTCGGGGCCGGAGGCTGATAGGCTGCGGGCATGCCCGTGCGCCGACTGCTGGAGCCGCTGGCGTCGCTGCGACTGACCGTCGTGCTGCTGGCGCTGTCGATGGTGCTGATCTTCGTGGGCACGCTTGCCCAGACGCGGGTGGGCGTGTGGGAGGCGGTGGACTCGTACTTCCGCGGCTTCGTGGCGTGGGTGGACCTGTCGCTGTTCGTGCCCGAGGCTGGGGGCGCGGTGCCGATGCCCGGCGGGGCGACGCTGGGGGTGCTGCTGCTGGTGAACCTGGTGGCGGCGCACGCGGTGCGCTTCAAGCTGTCGTGGCGACGCGTGGGCATGATCCTCATCCACGGCGGGCTGATCGTGCTGCTGGCCGGCGAGTTCGCTGCGGCGTGGCTGGCCGACGAGGGGCTGATGGCCATCGACGAGGGGGCCACGAGCCAGTACTACGAGGACGTGCGCTCGGTCGAGCTGGCGGTGATCGATCCGTCGCCGGAGGGTGAGGACCGGGTGGTGACGGTGCCGGCGTCGATGCTGCGCTCGGCGGTGGACGGCGAGGCGATTGCGCATGCGTCGCTGCCGTTCGAGGTCGAGGTGCTGCGGTGGATGCCCAACGCGCGGCTGCTGCGTGGCGATGGGCCCGATGCGCCCTCGGTGGCGGATCGCGGCGTGGGGCTCGAGGCGGTGGCGCAGCAGCGGCCGCCGGTGCGGGGGGTCGATGGTGCGCAGAGCGATGCGCCCGCGGCGTACGTGCGGCTGACGCGCGATGGTGAAGACCTGGGGACGTGGCTGGTATGGGCCGGGCTGGTGGGCTCGCAGCGCGTGGCGGTCGATGGCCAGCACTACGGCCTGGCGCTGCGGTACGCGCGGACGTACCTGCCCTATCGCCTGACGCTGCACGACTTCCGCCACGACACGTTCACGGGGACCAGCATCGCGCGGAACTTCTCGAGCGACGTGCGGCTGGTGGATGAGGGGCGGGGGGTTGATCGGGACGTCCGCATCTGGATGAACAACCCGCTGCGCTACCGCGGGGCGACGTTCTATCAGGCGTCGTACAAGCCCGACGGCAACGGGACGGGATTGCAGGTGGTGCGCAACCCCGGGGCGGCGTTGCCGTACGTGGCGTGCGGGCTGGTGTCGGCCGGGCTGCTGCTGCACTTCTCCCTGGCGATGACCACCTACCTGCGCCGGCGCGGCAAGCGGCTGGCCAGGGAGGGCGCGCCGGGGGCGCGGCGCTCGGCGTGGGGGTCGATCTGGCCGTGGGCGGTGGGCGTGCTGGGGGTTGGGCTCGCGTTGGCGGCGCTGGCGCGGCCGGTGGGCTATGGCGATTACGATCTGGACACGTTCGGGCGGCTGCCGGTCTCGGCCGGCGGGCGGATCAAGCCGATGGACACGGCGGCCCGGCACGCCCTGATGGTCGCTGGCGGTCGGCAGTCGGTGGGCGGGCGGGAGCCGATGCCGGCGGTGGCGTACCTGGCCGGGCTGGTGGCCAACCCCGAGACGGTGGCCCACCTGCCGGTGGTGCGCGTGGACCACCCCGGCGTGCTGGCGCTGCTGGAGCTGGCGCCCGAGGACGGCGGGCGGCTTGGACTGGATGCGATCGAGCCGCACTGGCAGACGGTGGCCGAGCAGGCCCACCGGGCGATGGACATCGACGCGAAGCGGCGCGATCCGTTCCAGCGGGCGGTGCTCGGGCTCTATACGGCCGTCGACACGCTGCTGGCCCATGCGCAGCTGCGCGAGCCGTTCGTCGTGCCGCCGCTGGGTCCCGATGGCCAGTGGCGCAGCTTCCACGGGGTGCTGGTCGGCGACGACCCGTTCGGCCGGGGGGCTTCGCCCGAGGACGTGCACCCCACCGTGGCGTACATGGTCGCCATGATGACCGCCTACGGCGAGGGCGACGCGGCGGGCTTCAACGACGCGGCGGCGGGCTACGAGGCGCTGCTGCGAGACTCGATGCCCGGGGTGATGCGGAAGATGGACATCGAGATCATCTTCAACCGGGCCCGGCCGTTCGTGGGGACCGCGTCGGTGTACGTGCTGGCGTTCGTGCTGCTGTGTGGGTCGCTGCTGATGCGGGCGCGCGCGGGCGACCACGTGGCGGACAGGAGCGAGCCCTTGCGGCGCTCGGCGGTGGCGCTCTTGTGGGGCGGGCTGCTGGTGCACACGGCGGCCATCGCGGTGCGGATCTATCTGCAGGACCGCCCGCCGGTGACGAACCTGTACTCGTCGGCCATCTTCGTGGGGTGGGCGTCGGTGCTGTTCGCGCTGGTGCTCGAGAAGCTGCAGCCGCTGGGCGTGGCGGCGCTGGGGGCGGCCAGCGTGGGCTTCGCGACGCTGGTGGTGGCGCACAACTTAGGCGACGACGGCGACACGATGCAGATGATGCAGGCGGTGCTGGACAGCAACTTCTGGCTGGCCACGCACGTGGTGACCATCACGCTGGGCTACTCGGCGACGTTCCTGGCCGGGGCGCTGGGCGCCTTGTATCTCGTGCTGGGCGTGTTCACGAGGCTGCTGACGCGCGAGCGGGCCCGGGCGCTGGGGCGGATGGTGTACGGCGTGGTGTGCTTCGCGCTCTTGTTGAGCTTCGTGGGCACGGTGCTGGGGGGCATCTGGGCCGACCAGAGCTGGGGCCGCTTCTGGGGGTGGGACCCCAAAGAGAACGGGGCGGCGCTTGTTGTGCTGCTCAACGCGATTATTTTGCACGCGCGGTGGGGCGGGATGGTCCGTGCGCGGGGCGTCATGGTGCTGGCGGTGGCGGGCAACATCGTGACGGCGTGGAGCTGGTTTGGCACCAACATGCTGGGGGTGGGGCTGCACTCGTACGGATTCATGGACTCGGCGGCGATGGTGCTGATCGGTTTCGTGGCGGCGCAGTTCGTGCTTATGTCGCTGGGGCTGCTGCCGACGCGGGCGTGGCGCAGCCCAGTTGACATGGCGTCTCAACGAGAGCCCGCTGGGGATGTGGCGTAGACGGATCGGGGTTGTCGATCTAGCCTGACGATGGCCGCGCGTGGCTGGCGGCACGAATCGAGCTCGAAGGGGAGGCCATGTCGACGACGGCGGGCAACCGATCATCGCAGGATGGCCGCCGCGCGTGGCGGCGCGGCCTGCTGGCCCAGCTCGGTTTTCTGCCGATCGCCGTGGCGGTGGTCGTGGGCATGCTGGCGGGGATCGGGGCGTTCACCTTCGGGTACGGCGAGGGCTGGGCGTACCTGTCCAACGATCCCGCCGCGTGCGCCAACTGCCACGTGATGCAGGACCACTACGACGCGTGGCAGCACTCCAGCCACCACGCCGTGGCCACGTGCAACGACTGCCACCTGCCCCACGACTTCGTGGGCAAGTGGGTGACCAAGGCCGACAACGGTTTTTTTCACTCGCTGGCGTTCACCACCGGGGGGTTCCACGAGCCCATCCAGATCAAGCCTCGAAACGCGCGGGTGACCCAGGGCGCGTGCCTGCACTGCCATAGCGACTTCGTGCACACCATGCTGCCGGCCGAGGCGGGCGGCGACATGCTCTCGTGCGTGCGGTGCCACAGCGACGTGGGGCACGACGAGCGTGACTGACCGTGACCGAGCAAAACCGAACACGACCGACCGTGACGAACGGAGACACACCATGAGCGACACCCAGCCAACCCAACCCGACGCCCGGCGGGTGCGCGCCCGCCGGTTCTTCCTGTTCGGCTCGGTGCTGGCGGCGTCGGCGGTGGCCATGTTCGTGGTCACCATCGTGCTGGTGACGATGTTCCAGCACAAGCAGGACGCGCGCACGCCGTTCATCCGCGTGGTGGAGGTCGACGAGGCCACCACCGACCCCAGGCCCTGGGGGCTCAACTGGCCCCACCAGTACGACGGGTACATGCGCACGGCCGAGGGCGTGCAGCACGGCGGCTCGAGCGCGCTGGCGGCCAGCAAGCTGGAGGAGAGCCCCTGGCTGCGGCGGCTGTACGCGGGCTACGCCTTCAGCCTGGACTACCGCGAGGCCCGCGGGCACGCGTACATGCTGTACGACCAGACGGCCACCGAGCGGGTGACCAGGCGCCAGCAGAGCGGGGCGTGCCTGCACTGCCACGCGTCGAACACCGTGGCGTACCGTCGGGTGGGGCTGGAGGCGATGGGGCTGGACGCCTCCGACGAGGCGCTGGCGGCCGAGTTCAACATGCCCGCCGTCATCCGCGGGTTCGAGGAGGTCAGCCGCAGGCCCTACCACGAGGTGCTGGCGATCCTGGCCCAGTCGCCCGATGGCACGCCCGACAACGACGCGCCGCTGCACCCGCGGCTGGACCAGCCCAATGAGTTGGAGACGCCCGCGGGGCACATCGACCTGGGCAACGCCCACCCGGTGAGCTGCATCGATTGCCACGACCCGCAGACGATGGCCATCCGCGTGACGCGGCCGGGGTTCATGCAGGGCATTGGCGCGCTGGCGGCCAGCGACGAGCCGGTGCCGCACATGCCCAGCATCGACCGCTGGCGCCAGGGGAGCCGCGACGAGCCGTACGACCCCAACGCCCTGGCCACGCGGCAGGAGATGCGCTCGTTCGTGTGCGGGCAGTGCCACGTGGAGTACTACTGCGCCGACAAGATGACGCTGACCTTCCCCTGGGGCAACGGCCTGAGGGTCGAGCAGATCGAGCGGTTCTGGGACGAGACGACCTTCCCCGATGATGGCGCGGGCTTCTACGACTACGCCCACGGCGAGACCGGGGCGAAGCTGTACAAGGCCCAGCACCCCGAGTTCGAGCTGTGGGCCCAGGGCGTCCACGCGGCCAACGGGGTGAGCTGCGCCGACTGCCACATGCCCTACGAGCGCCAGGGCGCGATGAAGGCCAGCAGCCACCACGTGCAGAGCCCGCTGCTGAATGTCAACAACGCGTGCCAGCAGTGCCACAACATCCCCGAAAGCGAGATCATCGCCAACGTGCGGACGATCCAGGACCGCACGGTGGCGCTCATGGAGCGGGCCGCGGGCGCGATGACCGACATGCTCGACGCGGTGATGGAGGCCAAGGCCGCCGGCGCGACCGAGGAGCAGCTCGCGCCGGTGTACGAGATGCAGCGCAAGGCGATGTGGCGGCTGGACTACATCTCCAGCGAGAACAGCAAGGGCTTCCACGCCAGCCAGGAGGCCGCCCGCATCCTGGGCGAGAGCATCGACTACAGCCGCCGGGCCCAGGCCATGGCCCTGCGGCTGCGGGCCCCCGAGGCCCCCAGCACCGAGGGCATCCCCACCGAGGGCGTGCAGGGCGTGACGCCCGCGGGCGAGGCGCCGATCGAGGGGGCGGTGGAGCCGGGGTGACCGGCATCTGGGGCGCTCGGGGAATGGTCCCGGGGCTTCCGGAAACGTTCCGGGGGGCTCCCCGAAGAGTTCCGGGGCTTCCGCGGAAGGGTTCGGGGACGCCGGGAAAGGTTCCGGGGCTTCCGGGAATGTTCCGGGGAGCTCCCCGGAAGGCTTGGGGGCTTCCGGGGAAGGCTTCCGGCGTCCCCGGGAGGGCCTTTCGCGCAGGTCTTGCGCGTTGGGGCGGGGGCTGGGGGGCCTTCCGGTGCGCGCACCGAAGGGCGTGCGCAGGTGCGGGAACGTCCCGGTGCGCGCACCCGAGGCTTACGCAGCTGCGAAAACGTTCCGGTGCGCGCACCGAAGGGCTTGCGCAACTGCGGGAACGTTCCGGTGCGCGCACCGGAAGGCTCACGCAGCTGCGGAAATCGTCTCCACCCGCCCCCACGGCCCCCCAGCCCCGATTCCATATCCGGACGCGCAGGGTTTGCGCGGGGGGTGGGGTGTCCCGGGGGTATGGGCGAATATTTCAGATATTTTTGAAATCAATGGTGGACCCAGCGGCCATCGAGCGCGATACTGGGGGTATGGACCCCGTCCCAGGACCCACCAGCGACCCCACCGACGACCTGCGGGAGGCACAAGACACCTTCATCGCCGCGTGGGGGCAGATGGCCGGGGCCTGGGGCATCAGCCGCACCATGGCCGAGGCCCACGCCCTGCTCTTCGTCACCGGCCGGGCCCTGAACACCGACGAGGTGATGGAGCGGCTCCAGATCTCGCGCGGCAACGCGTCGATGTCGCTGCGGGCGCTCCTCGAGTGGGGCATCGTCAGCAAGGCCCACAAGCGCGGCGACCGCAAGGAGTACTTCCAGGCCGAGCAGGACGTATGGGCCATGTTCCGCGCCATCGTGCGCGAGCGATTGAAGCGCGAGGTCGAGCCGCTGATCGCCCAGCTCCACGAGATCCGCGACCTGACGGGCATCAAGCAGGAGGCGGCGAAGAAGCGGGCCATCAAGAGCACGTCCAGGGCCGCCGGCCAGGCCGACCTGGACGAGCATAATGCCCGGCTCGACGAGCTGGTGGACTTCTTCGTGACCGTCGACCAGCTCGGCCAGCGCTTCGCCAGCCCCCAGGGACGCGGGCTGCGCGTGGCCGCCAAGATGCTGGCGAAGGTGACGTGATGGAGCGGATCCGGACACCATGACCACCGCGCACACGAGCACGGGTTTCGAGCGCCGCGTCCGACGCGGGCGGCCACCGCGCGCGGCGTGCCTGCGTCTGTGCTGGTCGGTCTCGCCAAGCGCCCTTGGTCGGACGGGCCGCGGGCCGCTGATGGTCGAGCTCGAACTCCGCGAATCCCAGCCCGCGCGCGTGACCCTGAATGGCGAGGCGTACGAGCCCGCGGCCGCCTGGGCGAGCGCCTGGGACGGCACGCTGGCCATCGGCCGGGTGGGATCGGGCCAGGGCGAGGGCCTGGTCATCGCCCAGGCGCTGCCGCTGGCGGTGGTGGTGCTGGAAGTCGACGATGCGGAGCGGCCGCTGCATGTGGCGTGCGATCTGCCGAGGGTGCTCGGCCTGGCGGGCGGCCGCTACGAGCTGGTCGCCGGCGGGCTGATGGGCTAGCACCCAGCGTCGAACGCCGTCTGGAACGCCAGGAAGTCGAAGATCGTCAGCTCGCCGTCGCCGTCAAAGTCGGCGAGCATGTCGCCGGCGTCGAAGAGGTTCTGGAAGGTGAGGAAGTCGAAGATGGTGAGGGCGCCGTCGGCGTCGAGGTCGGCCGGGCAGATCAGGCAGCGCACGTCGTACGCGTAGGCCGCGCCGTATCGCGTGTAATCCGGGTCCAGCACGTACGCCTCGGGCGCGCCGATCACGATGCGGTCGCCCTCGACCGCGCTGATGAAGCCGAAGGCGGTGGCCTCGGGGTGCGTCGGCCTGACCACCGCCACCTCGCGCCATCGGCCGTCCACGCCGCGGCGGAAGACGAACGAGACGCGACTGAACTTGCGGGACATCGCCGCCACCAGCGTGTCGCCGTCGACGCTGAGTCCGACGCCGAAGCTGCCGGCATGGAGTTCACCGGCCATGCTGTGGCCTAACTCCTGGCGGAGCGTCCAGGCTTCGCCGTCGAACTCGTAGATGTAGATGATGCCCTGATTCTCAAAGTCACGGCTCGTGCCCGGCGCCGAGATGGCAAGCGTGCGTCCGTCGAAAGCGACATTCACGCCGTACATCAACCCAGGCTCAAATGGCCCGCCCGCTTCCACCTCGGGCGGCAGCAGCTTCTGGAAGAACTCGAACGTATCGTCGGGATTGCGTCGGTAGACATACACCGAGCCGTGGCGATCGCCATAGGTGCGATCATGGTCGGCGCTGACGATGATCCAGTCCTCGTTGATCCGGATGCTCTTGCCGTAGTTGCTGACAGGAGCACCCGGCCCCTCGAACGTGTCGCGATACTCCCACTGTTCCTCGCCCAGCACGTAGCGGTGCAGCAGCGGCGGCTGGCCACCAACCAGACTCCCCTGGGCGAGGATCGCCAGCCCGCTGTCGAAGGCCAGAACGGCTCCGAAGAAGTGCTCGTAACTGCCCGGCGCCGGGTAGATGCGGTCGGTCTCGATCCACTCCCCGATATCGGGGTTGAAGGCGTACACGTAGACCTGGCCCCCGTCCTTTCCCGAGGCGACCATCATCGTGTCGCCTTCGACGTGCACCGTGCGGCCAAAGCCCTCGTTGTGGCCCAGATCCGGCGGGATGATCGTCTGGATGTGTCCCCACCGGTCATCGATCCAGCGGTAGGCGAACACGGCTCCGCCGGGGCACACAAACGGATCGGGCGTGGAGCACGCCGTATACGCGGAACGGTCTCCGAAGAGCAGGTGGTCGCCCTCGATATCCATGTCGTAGACGAACGAATAGGTCAACCCCACGAAGCCAGGAATGAACTGGGGCTCGCAGGTGTCGCCTTGTGCAGCTACGAGCGGAGCGACACAAAGAGCGGAGAGGACGGCAGCGAGTACTCTGTGGATGCACATAGGTGTATTGTGACCGAAGTCGCTCCGTGATGCAAGGGCAAATCCCATCAACACCCCGCATCGAACGCGTTCTGGAACGCCAGAAAATCAAAGAGCGTCAGCTCGCCGTCGCCGTCGAAGTCGGCCTGGGGGTCGCCGCTGTCGAAGAGGTTCTGGAAGGCCAGAAAGTCGAAGATGGTCAGCTCGCCATCGGCGTCCAGGTCGGCCGGGCACGCCCCGCCGCCCTCGACCAGGGCGAACGCCCCGGGCCGGCCGCCGGGGTTGGCGCCATTGCCCACGATGATGCCCGCGTCGTTGATGTCCTGGGCCGAGTGCAGTTCCCAGCCGTCGCCGGTCTGGTCGACCATCGTCGCCAGTTCCACGGCCCCGCCTGCCCGGGTCCAGAGGATGGCTCCCAGCGCCGATCCGCCCACGGCCTGGCCCGCCTGATTGATGGCCAGCAGGTGGGAGCGCACCGTTGGGCCCAGGGCCTCGCCCGCGTCGATGGGCTCGCTCGAGGCGTCCTCCCAGACCGCCGCCCGGGTGACCGATCCCAGGCGCGCACGGCCGACGATCACGCCCGCGTCGTTGCGTTCGGCCGCCTCGTCGATCCCGCTCGCGTCTGGATCCAGCCGGTCCAGCAGGGAGCCCTCGCCGGACGCGTCCCATTGCACCGCGCGCACGATGCCGCCCCCATCGGGGTGGTGGGCCGACGACCCGAGGACGCGGCCGCTCGCATCGATGGACACAACCGTGGCGGGCTGGCCCCAGGTCTCGAGCATCCGCGGTGCTCCCAGCCCCAGCGACCAGACGAGGGGGAACTGCGGCTCGCCGATCTGGAGCAGCACCTCGCCCGAAGAGCTGATGTCCACCGGGTGCAGGGTCGAGCATCCGTTGGGACCGATCGCGCTCATCCCCGACGCAGAGGTCCACTGGAACGCCCCGGGTCGGCCGCAGTCACGGCCGCTCACCCCGACCACCAGGCCGCCGGTCAGCGCGACGGCTTCGCTGATATGTCCACCGTCAAGCGTTCCCAGGATCTGCGGCTCGGCGTCGTAGGTGGCCCAGGTGACGGCCACCTGGAAGCTGTCCAGCCGGGCCGAGCCGACGATTCGGCCATCGTCACCGATGGCGGTCACCACGCTTTGGTCGGCGCCCGGGGGCAGCAAGAGCTCGTGCACGGCATACTGAGCTAGGCATGCCTGGGGCGCAAGAAAACACGCGATGAGGGCTGTTCGGTGGTCCATGCACAGAAGATACCCCAAAACGGAGCGATAGAGAACCCATTCTCTCGCAGATTGCAGACCGATAACTAGATTTTTGAGATTATTTTTACTGATTCTGTGGCATTTTTGAGATTCGTGATTCTGACCTTCCCGGTATACTCGCCACAGAGGAAACGAGACAGTAGCCGCCTTGGCTACATAATATCCCTAATGCACTCGAAGGGGGAGAGACACCATGCAGCAAACCACCACGATCGCGATGATCGCCGGCCTTGGGCTGGCGACTGTGGCTTGTGGCCAGGTCATCGGCTTCTCGGGAGATCCAACGGCCAGCGCGGAGCAGACCGGGGCCATGTTCTCGGGCAATCTGGAGTACACCTATCTGGGCGGCAATGACGGCCAACTCAGCATCGACCTCACCAACGACTCTCCTTTGGCGGTCGGCGGATTCCTGACCGGCCTGATCTTTCGTGCGGCCGCTGGCGACGACCCGCTCATCGCCACGCTCGGATCGTCCAACCCGGCCACGTTCCTGGACACGGGGCCGGCCCTGGGCGGGGGCTTTGGCTCCTTCGATGGTGGGGCTGCGCTTGGCGGCAACTTCCTCGGCGGCGGCACGCCCTCCGACGGCCTGGGCCTTGGCGACATGGGAATGTTCACGTTCGACATCTCCTCGGCCGACGCCTCGACGCTGACGTCGTCGAGCTTCCTGGGCACCGCCGACCAGCCCGGCCTGCTCGTCCGCTTCCGCGGGCTTAATGGGGGCTTGTCAGACATGGTGCCCGTGGTCATCCCCGCGCCGTCGGCGTTGGCCCTGCTGGGTCTGGGCGGCCTGGCGGCGACCCGCCGTCGTCGCTGACTCGCGCCGGCAACCGATCGACCGGTCAATCTCCCGACCGCACACAACGCCGGGGGCGTTCTGCCCCGGCGTTGTGTGCTGCGTCCCTTTCATCTTTCCTTGCAGCGCGTGAGCCGGGCCCGGGCCGCGGCGCGATACACACAGGGCGGACACAATAAAACCCGCCGATCGGCGGGGTTATGCGAACGTGATGCGGTGCTGGCCGATCGTGCTCAGACGCCAGCGGCGGCCGGCTCGGCGCTCTTGCTCTTATTCTTGCGGACCCAGTCGCCGCTGAAGTTCTTCAGCGCGTCTTCCAGTTCCTTGTTGATCTCGTCGGTCAGCTTGCGCTCCTGGTCGATCTTGTCCCACAGGGGCTTGTAGCTGGTCTGGAAGGCCTCGAGCAGGTCCTTCTCGAACCTGGGCACGTCCTTGATGGCCACCTCGTCGAGGTAGCCGCGCGTGCCGGCGAAGATCGAGATGACCTGGTCGACCACGTGGAAGGGCGTGAACTCGGGCTGCTTGAGCAGCTCGACCATGCGGGCGCCACGATCGAGCTGGTTCTGCGTGGCCTTGTCGAGCTCCGTACCCAGCTGGGCGAAGGCCTCCAGCTCGCGGTACGCGGCCAGGTCCAGTCGCAGCGAGCCGGCGATCTTCTTCATCGCGCCGATCTGGGCGGCGCCGCCCACGCGGCTGACCGAGATGCCCACGTTAATCGCGGGGCGGACACCACTGAAGAACAGTTCCGGCTCGAGGTAGATCTGCCCATCGGTGATCGAGATCACGTTCGTGGGGATGTAGGCCGACACGTCGCCTTCCTGCGTCTCGATGATCGGCAGGGCGGTCAGGCTGCCGCCGCCGTTCTCGTCGCTCAGCTTGGTGGCGCGCTCCAGCAGGCGGCTGTGGAGGTAGAACACGTCGCCGGGGAAGGCCTCGCGGCCGGGCGGGCGGCGCAGGAGCAGCGACAGCTGGCGGTACGCGACGGCCTGCTTGCTCAGGTCGTCGTAGACCAGCAGGGCGTGCTTGGGCTTGCCGTTGCCCTCCTTGCCCTGCCACATGAAGTACTCGCCCATCGCGCAGCCGGCGTAGGGGGCCACGTACTGCATCGGGGCCGGGTCGCTGCTGCTCGCGTTCACGACGATGGTGTAGTCCATCGCGCCGTGCTTCTTGAGCTTCTCGACCACGCTGGCGACGGTCGATTCCTTCTGGCCAACGGCGACGTAGATGCACACCACCGCGTCGTCGGTGCCCCAGTACTGCTTCTGGTTGATGATCGCGTCGATGCACACGGCGGTCTTGCCGGTCTTGCGGTCGCCGATGACCAGCTCACGCTGGCCGCGGCCCACGGGGATCATCGCGTCCACGGCCTTGATGCCGAACTGCAGCGGCTCGCTCACCGGCTGGCGGTCGGCGATGCCCGGGGCGATGATGTCGACCTTGCGGTGCTCGGCGGCCTCGATGGCCGGGCCGTCGTCGATGGGGCGGCCCAGCGGATCGACCACGCGGCCCAGCAGGCCCTCGCCCACGGGCACTTCCAGCAGGCGGCTGGTGCTCTTGACCAGGTCGCCCTCCTTGACCTTCAGATAGTCGCCGTAGATGACGGCGCCCACGGTGTCCATCTCCAGGTTCATGACCTGGCCCATGACCGCGCCGCCCTCGCTCTGGAACTCGAGCAGCTCGCCGGCCATGGCGTTGGCCAAGCCGTAGACGCGGGCGATGCCGTCGCCGACCTCGACCACGCGGCCGACCTCGGAGACCTCGAGCTCGTTGGAGTATTGCTCCAGCTCGGTACGGATGACGCTGGCGATCTCGTCGGTTCGGATCTTCACGGCGGGCAATCCCTTTTTTCAGGAGGCGTCAAGACAAGAGTCGTCGCACACGCGGCCGGCCACCACCGCCGGGCCCGCGAAAGGAAACGGGTGCCAAGGGTAGCGGCGCTGGCCCCCGTTGTCTCGCCGGACGAGGGCGTGGCGGGTCGCCGGGCATCGGGCCCCGGCTCTCGGACGATCGGCCCCGGCCGCCGCCACGACCGGCTCGGAAAACTCGGGATACCCCGTAACGCTGGATGCCCAGCAATATGCTTGGTATCTGAGTGGGGTTTCTGGCGTGGCGCCAGCGCCAGCGCGGTTCAACGTCCGAGAAGAGGAGCGCAAAATATGATTTTGCGCTGGGTACACGGCGTTTTGCGCTGGGTACACGGCGTTTTGCGCTGGGTACACGGCGTTTTGCGCTGGGTACACGGCGTTTTGCGCTGGGTAAATGGCATTTTGCGTTGAGCTCACGGCGTTCTGCGCTGGGTACATGGCGTTTTGCGCTGAGCTCACGGCGTTTTGCGCTGGGTA
>JBITAF010000034.1:0-18100 GCA_044440025.1 Phycisphaerales bacterium JB060
TCAACAGCGGCCACACCGTGGAGCTGACGCCGGGGCTCGGCCAGCGTGGGTGCGGGTCCGGGCGCGCACTCAAGCAGCACCTGGCCGCCGCGGCGGCGGCGCGAGCGGCCCGGCAGAAGAAGGACGAGACGCGCGACGAGCTGCGCCACCTGCTGGCCGGGTGCATCGGCGCCATCGACAACCACGCGGCCCTGACGCACGACCCGAGCGTCTACTCGCGGGCACTGCTCGAGGCCCCCGGCACGCCGCACGCCCGCCCGACGCCCGAGGCCCCCAGGATCGCCGCGATGCGGATGAACACGGCCGGGCGGATCGAGATCACCATCGAGGCGACCACCGGCGGCTCGGCGATCTTCGAGATCGAGCGGGCCAGCCAGGGCCTCGATGGCAAGGAGGGCCCCTTCCAGTTCGTGGCCGCCACCGCGAGCAAGACGCACGTGGACGCGGACACCCCCCGCGGCATCGCCATGGCCTGGTACCGCGTGCGCCCGCGGCTGACCAACGGCAAGGTGAGCCCGTGGACCGCGCCGATGGGCGTGCCCTACGGCCCGGTGCGCACGGCCGAGCCGGGGGCGGGGGCGGAGCCGAAGGGCACGGGCGAGCGCGTGGCGTAAGCGCGAACACGCCCCCCCTCGCGGCGGCACACGCGGATTGGCATCGCCGCGGATCGGGTCAACGCGGCCGCGCGTGCCGCCCGGGGTCCAGCAACTCGCCCAGCGCTCGCGGCTCGGTGGTCCGCAGCCGGGCCTCGGGCACGCCCAGCGGGTTGCGGCCAAGGCGAAGCTCGCGCAGGTTGGGCAGGCGGAAGATCGCCTTGGGCACGCGATCGAGGCCGTTCATTTCGAGGTTCAGCGTGGTGAGCGATTCCAACCTGGACAAATGCTCGGCGCCCTCGAACCCAAGCCGGTTGTTCGAGATGTCCAGCCATTCCAACGCCGGGAGCCCGGAGATGTGCCGCGCCCCGTGCGGGCCCAGCACGTTGTTCCACACGTTCAGCCGTTTCAGTTGAGATAAACCCGACAAGCACGCCGCCCCCTCGGCGCCGATGCGGTTGTACGCGGCGTCGAGGGACACGAGGCTGGCAAGATTCGCCAGGCACGCGGCGCCTGCTGGACCGAGATCGTTGCTGTTGATGCCCAGCGTCGCCAGGCCGTGCAACGCCGATACGACGCGTGCGCCCTCCACGCCCAGCCCGTTGGCGGACACGTCCAGCGTGGTCAGGGCCGGCAGGTCGCGCAGGTACGCCGCGCCGGCGCGCCCGATGCCGTTGCCCGGGATGCGGAGGGTTTCAAGGCGCCGCAGGCCGCAGAGGTGAGACACGCCCTCAGCGCCCACCGAATCGTTCGAGAGGTCCAGCGTGGTGAGTTTCGTCAGCCCACCCAGGTGCGAGGCGCCCTCGGGACCAAGCCACGAGTTCTCCGAGAGGTCCAGCACCTCGAGATTGGTGAGGCCGCGAAGGTGCGCGGCGCCCTCGGGGCCGATCTCGTTGCTCGAGGCGTCGAGCATCCGCAGGTTCGTCAGGCCGCGCAGGTGCGCCGCGCCGGCATCGCCGATGTCGTGGTGGGCAATCGATAGCTCCTCGAGCGTTGTCAGCCGGGCGAGCGCGGCGGCCTGGTCCCCCACGATGGGACACGTGGGCGCGACCACGGAATCGGCCGGCCAGCCCTTGCGCTCGACCAACTCCCGAGCGTGCTTCGGATCCATGGCGACGACCAAACGCGTCCAGCCCCCGCGGCACACCCGATCGGCCACCTCGTCCAGGCTCTCGGGTTGCCATGACTCCATGACCACAGCGTAGATCCGTCGTGCCGAGAAACGCGAAGGCCACGCCGGTGTGAGAACCGAAGGCCAAGGCCCGGCCGACCGGTCTGCGGGTTCGGCCCTCACGTATCGTGGTACCAGTCGCGCACGGTCCAAAGGTCCGGGTCGGCGTTGCCGGGGCCGTCCAGTTCGATGACGCGGTACGCGCACGGGTACTCGTGCGGCGGATCGCCCACGCCGATCTCGAACGCGTCCCGCCGCACCTTGTACATCCACACACCGGCCCGCGAATCGGGGATGGAGGCGAGGTCCCCGGCCGCGACGAGGGCCCCAAGGCTCGCCGGCAGCCGCCCCTCGCGCCGCGTGTACGCCTCGACGGCCGGCAGGATCATGGAGTCGATCTTCGCCATGTCGGCCGCAACGGTCTGCTGGTCCCATCGGCTGAAGAGCTGCAGGTCGTTCGCGATGTATCGCGCGGCGTTGAATCCCTGGTACGCGAGCCAACCGGTCACGATGCATGCAACGATCGCCACGCCCCTCCGGATGGGGCACTTCCGCCGCTGGCTCGTGCGATGGCCGGGGCTCGCCATGCGACCGGTACGCGGCGCATCATTGGTGGTTCGTCGCGCAGACCTATCTCGATGCCGCGTGGACCCGTCTCGATGCCGCGCGGCTCGGGTCGCGAGCCGGAGCGCATGCTGGCGGATGCTCGTGGGCGCGGCGCGCGGGCGCGTCAGCAGCCCGCGTCGAAGGCGTTCTGGAACGCGAGGAAGTCGAAGATCGTGAAGGCGCCGTCGCCGTCGAAGTCGGCACGGGGGTCCATGGCGTCGAAGAGGTTCTGGAAGGCGAGGAAGTCGAAGATGGTCAGGGCGCCGTCGGCGTCCAGGTCGGCCGGGCAGGCGTCGCACTCGGTGGCGATGGGCTCGAAGGCGACCACGCCCCTGGTCGGGTCGTCGCTGGCATCGAAGATGCGCCCGGCGATGGCGGTAAGGTCGTCGGTGCCCCAGCAGTTGCCCGCAGCGTCGATGGCGTCGCGGGTGTTGTTGTAGATGTCGGCGCCAAGGTCGGCCGCGTTGCCGATGAAGCGGTTGCGCAGGTCGCCCTCGGCGGCCAGCGTCGTGCCGGTCGCAGAGCCGTTGGCGATGTGCACGGCCCCGCCCAGGCGCGCGGTGTTGCCCTCGAAGGCGTTGCCGACGATCTCGGTGGTGAGGGCGAGGACGATCCCGCCGATGGCGCCGCCGGTATCGGCCACGTTGCGCTCGAAGGCGTTCGACTCCATGCGCAGGTCGCGGACCGTGCGGTTCGACAGATCGATGGCGCCGCCGCTTGCGTCGCTGGTGTTCTCGACGAACGCGTTGCCGCGGATCACCAGGCGCTCGGGGGTGAAGCTGCCAAAGAGCCGGATCGCGCCGCCGCTGGCGCCCCCGGAGTTGCGCTCGAAGGCGTTGCCCGCGACGACGCCGTTCCAGACGCTCAGGGCGAGGCCGCCGTTGAGGTCGCCCCGGTTGTCCGCGAACGTGCAGTCGAGGATCTCGACCAGCGACGGCACGAAGGCGTTTTCCACCAGCAGGCCCGCGCCCGAAGAGAGCGACGATGTATTGCCGATGAAGCGGCACCGCTCGAAGCGCACCAGAGATTCGGTTCCGAAGCGAGCCTGCTGCCGCACGTTGGCCCCGCCCCCCGCGCGCCGGCTCGTGTTCGAGATGAAGTCGCAGTCGGTGAGCGTGCAGGGCAGGCTCGGATCCAGCCGGAGCCCGCCGCCGCCGAGGCTGGTGTCGTTGGCCTCGTTGGCCTCGAAGACGCATCCGATGAGATCCCAGCCGCCGTGCAGCGCGGCGCCCCCGCCCGCGACCCTCGACCCGCCGACGCCGTTGCGGCGGAACACGCAGCGGAGCAGCACGCCCCGGCCCGGGCTGCCGGCGGCCATGCGAAGCCCACCGGCGGTGTTGTCCTCCAGCACGCAGTCGTGCAGCATGAGGCGAGCGGACAAGCCGCCGCGGAACTGCACGCCGACGCCGGCCTGGCGGATGGTGACGCCCTTGAGCCACATGGTGGCGTCTTCAAGGAAGAACGAGAAGTAAACCCCCGCCTCCGAGCACCGTTCGATCTCGACGGCTTCCAGGTAGATCGGCTCGGGGCCGACCTCGACCGCTCGCACGGCCTCGCTTATTGCCACGTTCCGAAAGATCGGCCCGCCGACGTAGTCGCCCTCGGGCGTGGTGACCGCCGGCACGTCGAGGCTGGAGATGACCCCCTGCCAGCCGCCGACGACGCCCGAGGCCGATCGCAGCACGATCGGGTCGCCGCCCTGCCCGTCGGCGATCAGGACCCCGAGGCTCGCGTCCATGGCCGTGCCGGCCTCGAAGGCGACCTCGACGCCCGGCTCGATGGTCAGCACCGCCCCGCCGATGAGCGCGACCGTCTCGGTGGCGAGGTATGGGCTCTGGGCGAGCGTCCACGTCGTGTCCTGGTCGATCAGCCCGCCGACGATCGTCTGCCCGAACGCCACGCCGCCGCCCGGGGCCGCGAGGACCCCCACCACGGCCACGACGATCGCCCAGCACGCACGAACTCCGCTCCGCATCGCTCGCCCTCCCCGCGACCGATGCCGCGTTGGGCCCAGCATACCGCAAACGCCGCCGCGATGCAAGCCGATCTGGCCCCGCGGCCCCGCCGGGCCGCTAGCGTCCACGCGAGATGCCCGAGCCGCTGCCCGAAACCACCGGCCCCGCCGTCCCCCCCGACCACGCCTGCGCCGCGTGCGGCTACCTGATGGGCCCGGCGGGCGGGCCGAGGTGCCCCGAGTGCGGGCGCGTGGCGACGGATGAGGACGTGACGCAGGCGACGCGGCGGGGGGTGTACCTGGAGGCGACGCTGCGCTCGACGGCGGCCACGCACCTGGCCCTGCCGATGATCGCCGTGGCGATGATGGGGCTGGCGATGTTCACCGCCGCCTACGCGCTCTACGCGTCGCTGCATGTGGGGATCATGGCGGCGATCCTGGGCCGCGTGCCAAGCCAGGCCACGGCCGACCGCGTGCTGCACATGGCCACGCTGCGCAGCGCGTGGGTGCTGCACGCGCCGCTGCTCGTGGGCGTGGCGGCGCTGGAGTACATGGAGCACCGGCGGTGGGCCTTCATGTTCGCCAGCCCGCGGCAGGGCAACCTCGCCCTGCCCGACCTCATCGGCATCGGCGCCCCGCTGCTCGTGCTGCTGGGCGTGGCGCTGCACCGGCTGGCCGCCCGCCGGGCCTACCGCATCGCGGGCGTCACCGAGTGGGCCGGGGAGCGCACCTCGCCGGCCGTGCGCCGCGGCTGGGTCTACCCGCCGCTGGCCATCGCGTCCCTGATCGCCATCGGCTACGTCCTGGTCATCGCCACGAACTGAGGGCCGCCCGAGGGCGGAACCCACCGCCCGTCCCCGGGCGCAAGCCCGAAGGACGCGGCACCGCCGACGAGACGACAAGAAAGCCACCGCCCGTCCCCGGGCGCAAGCCCGAAGGACGCGGCACCGCCGACGAGACGACAAGAAAGCCACCGCCCGTCTTCGGGCGCAAGGGCGAAGCTCGAGGCCCCGCCGGCGAGGCGACAAAAAAGCCACCGCCCGTCTTCGGGCGCAAGGGCGAAGCCCGAGGCCCCGCCGGCGAGGCGACAAACTAATGCGCGTTGCGGTGCACGAAGCCGCGCACGGGCGTCATCGCCAGGATGCGCAGGTCGAACAAGAGCGACCAGTGGCGGACGTAGTAGAGGTCGTACCGCAAGCGGCGGCGCAGGCTCGTGTCGCCGCGCAGGCCGTTAACCTGGGCCCAGCCGGTCATGCCCGCCTTGACGTGCTGGCGGAGCATGTAGCCGCGCCAGTCCTCGCGGAAGCGCTCGATCAGCTCGGGGCGCTCCGGGCGCGGGCCGACAAGGCTCATCTCGCCCCTGATCACGTTGATGAGCTGGGGCAGCTCGTCGAGGCTCGTGCGGCGCAGGACGCGGCCGATGGGCGTGATGCGCGGGTCGTCGCGGCGCGTCCAGCCCGGCTCGCCGCATTCGGCTTCTTCCTCGGCCGAGCTCTGCGCCGCCAGCTCGAGCTCGGCGGCCTCCTCGCAGGCCTGCGCCATGGTGCGGAACTTGTACATCCAGAACACCTCGCCGCCCAGCCCCACGCGGCGCTGGCGGAAGATGATCGGCCCCGGGCCGCTGAGGGCGACCAGCGCCGCGCACACCAGCATGGGCGGGCTGAGCAGCACCATCGCGGCCAGGGCGCCCAGCAGGTCGACGCCACGCTTCATCGCCCCGCCCACGCCGTGGGCCGGGCTCTCGCGGTAGCTGAGCACGGGCATGCCGTCCAGCTCGTGCACGGCCATCGACTGCTGCACGTACCTGGGGTTCACGTCGGGGATGATGCGCACGTCGACGGGGTACTTCTCCAGCCGCCGCAGGATGCGGCCGGTCAGGGGCGCATCGCGGCTGGGCAGGGCCAGGTACACCGCGTCGACCTTGCACCGGCTCATGGTGTGCTCCAGGTCGCGGAGCCCGCCGAAGACGGGCTTGCCCGCGCACTCGGCCACGCGGTTCTCGTGCTTGTGGCTGATGAAGTACGCCACGCGCAGCCCCGTCCATGAGTTGCGGTCGAGCGTCTGGGCGGCGATGCGGCCCGTGCGGCCCACGCCGATGATCGCCACGTGCCGGAGGTTGTACCCCTTGCTGCGCAGCCACCGCAGGAACATGCGGAAGGTCGCCCGGTGCACGCTCATCATGCCCAGCAGCAGGATGCCGAAGAGGATGATCTGCACGCGGCTGGCGTCCAGCTCGAAGCCGAAGATCAGGAAGTGGCGGGCCGGGACGTTGCCGCCGGCAAGCTGGCTGCTGCCCACGCCCCAGAGCACCACGACCATGCCCATCAGGGCGGCGACGGTCGCCTTGGCCACCTGGGTCAGCTCGCCGGTGAGTGATCGGTCGCGCCGCGGGCGGTAGAGCTTGAACGCGTAGAAGCTGAGCATGCAGCACAGCAGCGCCGCCAGCAGCAGCGGCTGCTTGAAGTAGCTCTCCCACGCCTCGGGCCAGAAGGGGTAGTCGCCGGTGGGGCGATAGCCGTAGAGCGGCCGGGCCAGCACCTCGCCGAACGTCCGCGGCGTCTGGGGCCCGCCGAAGGAGATGGGCACGACCAGGACCTTCCGCAGGATCCACGCCAGGTAGGCCGCCGCCAGCACCACCGCCGCGTCGGCGGCGGCGAGCATGACCAGCAGGTATTGGTGCTGTTGCTTGAGCACGCGTCCGCTCTCCCCTTCCGTGCGGCCCTGGCCCGGCGGTCCCTTCGGGTCGCCCTCGGACAGTTTATCGGTTCCGATCCGCCCGTTCGCTCCAGCGACGCCCAAGGGCCCCAAGTTCGCGCCGCGGTGCGGTCACTCGGCCCGCTCTGGCCAAGGCGAGCCCGAACGCGGGTGGGGCCCCAGCCCACCCAGCCTCTCCAGCGTCGCGCGGTCCTCATCCGAGAGCGCGTCGGCGGGGGGTGGCACGATCTGCACCTGGGCGTACAGGTCGCCGATGGCCCCCTTGGCGTCGGTCAGGCCCCGGCCGCGCAGGCGCAGGCGTTTGCCGCTGCGGGTGCCCGCCGGGACGTTAATGACTACCTCGCCCTCAAGTGTCGGCACGCCGATCTCCCTGCCCAGCGCCGCCTCGGCATATGTCAGTGGCAGGTCGATGGCCAGGTCGAGCACGCCCTCGCGCTTGTACAGCGGGTGCTTGCCCACGCGGATGGTCAGGATGAGGTCGGGCTCGCCCTGCCCGCCGGCCACGCGCAGCTTCGCGCCGTCGGCGATGCCCCTGGGGATCGACACCTCGATCGTCGTCGCCTTGCCCCCACGCCGCACGGGCACGCGTTCGGTGCCCCCGCGGGCCATGGTCATGAACGAGATGTCCAGCTCGGCCTGGGCCGCCGGCTGGGCCCGCTCGCGCGCCCGGCCGCGCTGGGCGCGAGTGCCCCGGGGTGCCGGCCCGGCCCCCCCACCACCTCCGCCGCCGAAGAACGCATCGAACATCGAGCCCAGGTCGTCCAGGTCGAAGTCCGACCCCGCGCCCCCACGACCGCCACCCACGTTGCTCCACGAGTAGTGCCCGCCAGCGCCGGCCCCCGCCGCGGCCGCCGCGCCGGCGCGGCCGAAGCGGTCGTATTGGGCCCGCTTCTCCGGCTCGCTGAGCACGTCGTAGGCGGTCTGCACCTCGGCGAACTTCTCGGCCGCGTCCTCGGCCTTGTTCACGTCCGGGTGCAACTCTCGCGCGAGCTTGCGGTAGGCGGCGCGGATCTCGTCCTGAGTCGCCGAACGCTTCACACCGAGCACGTCGTAGTAGTCACGCTCGGCCATAGGGTTCACCGGGATGCACTTGGAGCTTGTTCAGGGCTGCCCCTTCTCTTGATCGGGCTCTTGCTCGGGTCGCCTGTTGCGTTCTTCCATGGGAATGGCGTCGGTCTGCTCGACGCGCAGCACCTTGATGTGGAACACCAGCGTGGAGTTCGCCGGCAGATTCTGCATCTCCACATCACCAAAGCCCAGCTCGGGCGGGATGATCAGCTTGCGGCGCATCCCCTCAACCAGCGGCTCGATGCCCTTCTTGAATCCCCCCACGACCCGAAGCGGGTAGGCAACACGCATCGCCAAACCCTGCTCCCACGTCGAATCGAACAACTCGCCGGTGGTCTGCCGGGCGTCGTAGTGCAGAAACACCAGGTCGCCCTCGTCGGTCGGCGGACCGTCGGTCTTGCCCTCCTCGAGCGTGATGACGACCAGGCCGTCCTCGCTCACCTCCACCGTCGCCGGCAGTGTGCCCCGCTCCCACGTGATGGCCCCCGAGCCGGGGATCGGCGAGCCGTCCAGCCCGTAGAACGTGTCCTCGGACACGATGCGGTCGGGCCGGACACGCATCTGGCTGGTCATCTCTACAGAGCCCCGCTCGCCTGTGGGGTAGGGCCGGGTGGTCTGGCCCTCGAAGCCGCCCCTGCCTCGCTCGAACGCCAGGTCGCGTGTGGGAAGCAGCTCGCCGGGCTTGATGTCGTCCAGCGGCATGTGCTCGGGCGCCAGCCACAGGTTGGCCAGCACCTCGGCCCGCTCGGCATCGCGGAACTCGTAGGTCCGCAGCCGGAGTTCCCCGCCGTAGCGGTACACCCGGAAGATCGCCTGGCGCACCGGCTCCCACGGCGTGCCGTCGGGGTGCACCTCGACATAGATCGCCCGGCCGAGCAGTTCAGTCTCGAAGGGCAGCATGTGCATCCAGAGCGTGCGTGCTTCTTCGCCCTGGCCCACCGGCTCGGTGGTCTTCCAGCTTCCCTCGAGCATCGAGGTCAGCCGCGCCACGCCGGCGTCGCTCTGGGCCGCAACACCCGAACCGGCGAAGACGCTGGGCTCGGGGCCAGATTCGGGCCCGACGGCGGGGCGGGCCTGGGGCCCCTGCTGGGCGCACGCGAGCCACGCCGGGGCCAGCACGGCCGCCAGCGTGGCGATGGTCACAAGGGCGTATCGATGCATGCGGGCACTCCTCGGGTCGCGACGGGCCATTCTACGGGCCTCTCGCTTCCGGGGACACGCCGCGGCCGGCTCGCTCAGGCCAGAACTCAAGCTAACTCGGGGAACATCTTCTGGACGATGCCCACCAGGTCCTGCACGTGGCTGACGCTCTCGTCGAAGAGGGCCTTCTCGCCACCCTCGAACGCGAAGTCAACGACCTTCTCCACGCCGCCCTTGCCCAGCAGCGCCGGCACGCCCACGAAGTAGCCCTTGGCCGCCCCGCCGAACTCGTCGTTGCAGTAGACGGCACTCGGGATGATGCGCTTCTTGTCCTTGATGATCGCCTCGACCATCTGGATCGTGCCGCTGGCGGGGGCGTAGTACGCGCTGGTGCCCATGAGCTTGACGACCTCACCGCCGCCAACCTTCGCTCGCTCGACGCACGCGGTGATCTTCTCCTCGCTCAAGAGGCTGGTCACCGGGATGCCGTGCACGCTGGTGAGCCTGGGCAGGGGCACCATGTCGTCGCCGTGGCCGCCCAGCAGCAGGGCTTGGACGTCCTCGACCGAGCAGCCGATCTCCCACGCGAGGAACGTTCGGTACCGCGCCACGTCGAGCGCGCCGGCCTGGCCCATGATGCGGTTGGTCGGAAAGCCCGTGGCCTTCCACGCCGTGTAGACCATGGCGTCCAGCGGATTGCTCACGACGATGACGATGCTGTCGGGCGCGTGCTGCTTGATGTTCTCGCTGACGCTCTTGACGATCTTCACGTTGGTCTCGATCAGGTCATCGCGGCTCATGCCCGGCTTGCGGGGTAGGCCGGCCGTCACCACCACCACGTCGCTGCCGGCGATGTCGGCGTAGTCGCTGGTGCCGATGATGTTCGAATCGAACCGTTCGATGGGCCCGCAGCAGGCCAGGTCGAGCATCTTGCCCTGGGCCACGCCCTCCTTATCAGGAATATCGAGCACGACGATGTCGCCCAGCTCCTTGGCCGCCGCCCAGTGGGCGCACGTCGCGCCGACGTTGCCCGCCCCGATGATGCTGATCTTGGGGCGGCTGGTGTTCATCCTGGGGGTGGGGCTGGTGCTGGGGGGCATGTTCGGTCTCCGTCAGTTGGGGCGGGTGTGTGGATTGGAAGGCGGGGAGGGTAGGCCGCTCCATGGAGCGGCTTGGGGCAGCGCAAAGGGCGTTACGGAAGCGTCAAGATCGAATATACTGACCTAGAACGGAGGTGGCAGATGATCAAGAAACCGGTCGCGATCTTGGCGATTTGTGGGCTCAGCGCTCCTGTTGTAGGACAGGGCGGACCGCTCGCCGAGCCGTTCCCCGATGTGATCGATCTGGGCGATCTCTTGCCGCCTTCAGGAGATGGTACGCTGGGCTTCGGGCTCCAGGGTGCCGGAGAGTCAGATCTATCCGGCTACGCGGTCGCATCCGCCGGTGATCTGAACAATGACGGTATCGAAGACTTCATCATCGGAACCAACCAGGGGGGTGATTACCCGGAAACAGATCCGGGAGTGGCGTACATCGTGTTTGGGCGACATTCTGACACTTCTCCCCCCTTCGGCACCATCGATTTAGGTGATCCGCTTGCTCGCTGGGGCTTCCGCTTTGAGGGAACTGAGGAGTGGCCCGGCGTCGGTAGGAGTGTGGCGGCCGCGGGCGATGTCAACGGCGATGGCCTGGATGACGTCATTATTGGGGCAGCGGGGATTTCCAGGTATGAAAGGCAAGGTGGCCGCGGCGCCGCATTCGTAATTTTCGGGCGCGACAGCACCGAGGGCGAATCGTTCCCCAACGTGTTGACTCCAGACGATCTCGATGGTTCCAACGGATTCCGTTTGGAGGGCTGGAGCTTGTTTTACAGTCCCTCGCCCACATTCTTTTGGCACAGCCAGGCCGGCTGGACGGTTGCGGGCGTCGGTGATATAAATGGCGACGGTGCCGATGACGTGGCGGTGGGCACGTTGGCCGGACCCACCATCGACGAACGGACTGCGGGCACGACCTGCGTCGTCTTCGGGCGTCCCTCGGCAGCCGGCTTCGCCTTCGGCCCCGTTCACCGCCTGGACCTGCTCGACGGCCAGCGGGGCTTCCGGATGACCGGCTCTGGTCGGGCCGTAGCCGGTGCCGGTGACATCAACGGCGATGGCTTCGACGATGTGCTGATAGGGAAGTGGAATATTCTCGGCCAAGAGTACTGCTACACAACCTACTATTGCGTGAGCGTCGGCTCGGGCCGTGCCTATGTGCTGTTCGGCCGGGACGATTCGACACACCCGTTCGAGCGCACCTTCGAACTCGAATCGCTGCGTGGCGGGAAAGGTTTCCAACTCGACAGCCGCAAGTTCGATGGTCGCGTAGGAACCGCGGCTTCAGCGGCGGGAGATGTGAATGGGGACGGTCTGGACGACATCCTCATCGGCGCTCCGGGAACCGCAATCTCCGATTATTACGCCCGCCCCTCGTATGACCATGGCGAGGCGTATGTCGTCTTTGGTCGTGACATCGCATCTGCCAATCCATTTCCCGACCATGTCGATCTCGCCGCGTTGAATGGATCCGATGGCTTCGCCGTGCGAGGCCGTTATTCTCTTGGAAGCTGCGGCCAGGCGCTCACGGCAGCAGGCGACGTAAACAACGACGGCATCGACGACATGCTCATCGCAAGCCCGGGGTCCGAGTTTGCCGTCCGCGGCGAGGTCGCGCTGGTGTATGGCCGTGACACAACCGGTGGCGCTGCATTCCCCGCCGCCATTGAGACCGTGGACATCGGCGGTGACATCGGCTTTCGCATCGTGGGCCACGACGACAACGGCGCCGCCGGACGGAGCGTTGCCAACGTGGGCGACGTTAACGCTGACGGCGTCGACGACATGCTCATCGGCGCGCCGTTCGTCGATCGTGCCGGGGTCCGGAGTGTTGGTGAGAGCTACGTGCTGTACGGTCGTAACCCGCCCCGGCCATGCCGACCCGACCTCGACGACGACGGCGCCCTCACCATCTTCGACTTCCTCGAGTTCCAGAACCTCTTCGACGCCGGAGACCCCCGGGCCGACTTCGACGGCGACGGCGAGCTCACACTGTTCGACTTCCTGGCCTTCCAGAACGCCTTCGATGCGGGCTGCCTCTGACGGCATCGCGCGACAGAAAACGGCCCGGAACGCCATCAGCCAAGGTCGCGCGCTGCCGCGGGGCTTCCGAGGGGCTTTCTTTGAAACCCTCGGCCCTCGTGTCGGTATATTGCTCATAACAGAGGAGTACCAGATATGCACACACGCATCACCACGCGCACGAGCATCACCCTGACAACGGCCGCCGGAATGGCCCTGGCACTGGCCTCGGCCCACGCGATGGCCCAGAGCGACCCGCTGGACGCGCCCTTCGTCAGCGCCCAGCGATTCACCAGCCTGCTGGCCGACGGGCGGGCCTGGCGGGTCGAGGGCCGGCAGGTCGAGGGCGACCTGGGCAAGAGCGTCTCGGCCGCCGGCGACGTCAACGGCGACGGCGTGGACGACCTGATCCTGGGCGCGAATGCCGTCGACGGGGGCGGCCGTACGCGGGCCGGCGAGGCCTACGTGGTGTTCGGCGCCGTGGGCGGGCCGCCCGCCATCGGATCGGTGGCCGACCTGGATGGCCAGAACGGCTTCACGTTCCGAGGGGGCACGGCCAACGACCGGCTGGGCGTGGTCGCGGGTGCGGGCGACGTGAACGGCGACGGCATGGCCGACATCATCATCGGCGCACCCCAGGCCGACGCCGGGGGCCCGGAGTCGGGCGAGAGCTACGTCGTCTTCGGGCGCGCGGGCGGCTTCCCGGCCGTCATGACCCCTGACGACCTGGACGGGACCAACGGCTTCCGCGTGCCGGGGCAGCCCACGGACCACCGAAACGGCTCGGCGCTCGCCGGCGTGGGCGACGTGAACGCCGACGGCATCGACGACCTGGCCATCGGCGCCGTCGGTGACGCGGGCGCGGCCGGAAACGCGGACGTTGCCTACGTCGTCTTCGGCCGGCGCGATGGGTTCCCCGCCGAGTTCGACCTGGCTGGGCTCGACGGCACGAATGGCTTCCGCTTCGGCCGCAACTCGACCAGCGTCTACGAGGTCCACGTCGCCGGCGCGGGCGACGTCGACGGCGACGGCATCAACGACGTCCTTGTGGGCGTGCCATGGGCCAGTTCGGCGTACCTCATCTACGGCCGCGAAGACGGCTTCCCGGCCGCCCTGGCCGCCGACGAGCTGGACGGCACGAACGGGTTCGCGATCGAGAGCGGCGGCGGGTTCGACCTGAGCGGCCGGACCGTGTCGTCGGCGGGCGACCTCAACGGCGACGGCCTCGACGACATCGCCATCGGCGCGCCCTACGCCGGCCGCAACGGCGACGGCATCCACTACCAGGGCTACGCCTACGTCTTGTTCGGCAAGGGCGACCGGGACGAGCCCCTGGTGGTCCTTGCCGACCTGGACGGGACCGACGGCTTCCGGATGGAGGGCGCCACCAGGAATGACCTCACCGGCCAGTCGCTGGCCGCCGTGGGAGACGTCAACGGCGACGGCTTCGACGACCTGGCCGTGGGCACGCCCGGCACCGGCTACTCGTACACCTGCTATTACTGCGGCGGCTCGGACGCCGACGGCGCGGCCTACGTGATCTATGGCCGCGACTCGGGCTTCGACGCGGTGATCGACCTCACCGACGTGAGCAGCGACAGCCTGGTCCGCTTCGACGGCCCCAGCAGAAGCTTCATGGCCAGCTCGATGGCGGGCGGGGGCGACTTCAACGGCGATGGCCGGCCCGACATCGTGCTCGGCGCGCCCGGCGGGTGGATGCGGCCGAGCTCTGGCGGGGGCCTTGTCATCTACGGCCGCGGCGAGGTGTGCGCGGCCGACATCGACGGCGACGGCGAGCTGACACTGTTCGACTTCCTCGAGTTCCAGAACCTCTTCGACGCCGGCGACCCGTTGGCCGACTTCGACGGCGACGGCGAGCTGACGCTGTTCGACTTCCTGGCCTTCCAGAACGCCTTCGACGCCGGCTGCCCCTGAGCGGGCATGGCGCCACGGAACACGGCCCGACGGAACACGGCCCGGGACGCCTTCGTCCCGGGCCGCGGTGCAATACAGAGGATCTGGTTCGCGGGCAGCCGGCGTCCTCAGCCGGCCTGGCCCTTGCCCTTGGCGGTCTGGGCGTCCTTGAGGGCCTGGGCGTCCTCGATGGTGACGCCGCCGCCGGGGCCATCGCCCCCGCTGCCCTCACCACCCCCACCGCTCTGGCTGGTCGCCTGGGCGCTGGCGGGGTTCTGGTTGCCCGCGGTGCCGAAGTTAAACAGCCGCATCGGGCTCCAGTCGCTCAGGACGTTGTTGGTCAGGCGGCTGGCCACCTGGTAGCCGATCCACTTGAGCCCGTTGGGCACGCTGGTGTCGGTCCAGGCCTTGTCGGCGGTGGTGTCCACGTACTGGAAGCTGGTTTCCACCCCGTCGACGGTCTCGTAGCTGCGTTGGATGACGAACACCATGCCCTGGCCCTTGTTGGCCTCGAAGGTGAGCCGCAGGTTGCCGTTGGTGGTGCTGCGGATGTCCAGGTCGGTGGGCACGGGCGCGTCGGTGCGGGGGGTGCGGTCCTTGGGCTTGGGGATGCTCGCCTTGGTGTAGACGCTCTGGTCCTCGGTGGCCCGGGCGAAGCCGTCGACCTGGCCGACCAGGCCGCCCATGACGGTGCGCAGCGAGTCCATCTTCTGGTCCTTGATTTCGGTTTTTGTGACCGAATCCAGGCGAACAGCCTCCGCGGAACTCCATGCGGCCTGGGCCTGGTCCAGCTTCAGCTGCGCCGCCGCCACCTGCTCTGGGGTCATCCCTATGGTGGGCGCGACGCCCTGCCCGGCCCAGATGGCCAGGTGCGCGGCGGACCAGTTGAGAAACTCTTGCTCGCGATCAGGGACTCGTGACATAACTGCAACCTCTCGTCGGCCTTCGCCCGCCGATGGGCGGCCGGGGCGAAGTGCCGCGGCCGGAAGGTTCATCGTCGGGTTCCAAGAGCCACTTCAGTGGTCGTCCATGGTTTTCGACATGAATCTGGCCTTCGGGTCCGGATATCCGGCAGAGCAGGCCTGGGAGGTCGTGAGGAGGGGTCGAGCCAGTCTCCGACCAGTCAAGCGAGGGGGCGGACTGCCACATACTTCCCCCGCCTAACCTAAATTCACCTTTACGGGGGACGAACAGATTCGGTGAGAGCCCGTATAGGCCATCGCTTCGAGCTGTTGGCGTATCGATCTGGAGGGGGACACGATGCCGCACTTGATGATCGCACACGTACCAGGGCAGGATCCGGACGGAGCAACCGGAGCGAAGTTCGAGGTTCAGCGAATGTCAGCGGGCCAGTTCCAGCGGAGCCAGCCTATCGCCGTGCCTTCTCCCGTGCCCGACGTGCTCGCCGCGCCTGGCCAGGCCCAGGCCAGCCGCGACCTGCGGTGGTACCTCGAGGACTATCTCGCACACCCCTTCGATATCTACCGCCAGCAAGCAAACGAGTTGATCGAGCGATTCGACGCCTGGGCGGTACAGGCCTTTCAGGCGCTGTTCGCTGGTGAGCAGGGCCGGGACTTCTACCGCGATGCCGTGCGGCAGGCCACCGACGACGACCCGCTTGTTATCACGATCTCGACCGACGACCCAACCATCGCCTCGTGGCCCTGGGAGGCACTGCACGACCAGCAACGTAATGGTCGGCTGGGCCTGCTGTTCCGCGTGGTGCGCGCACTGAACCGCCAGGACACGCCCCAGGATCTCGACCCTCGCCTGGCGGCCCACGGGTGCGTCAACGTGCTGCTCATCACGGCCCGGCCGTACGAAGCCGACGTGGGCTACCGCACCATCTCACGACCGCTGGTCGACACCGTGCATGGCGACAAGGACATCCGAGCCCGTGTGACCATCCTCGATCGGCCGACGATGGCCGGGCTGCGCGAGCATCTGGCCAACAATCCCGGGCATTATCACATCGTGCACTTCGACGGCCACGGCGGCTACGGCGTGGCGGCCGAGCAGGGCCCCGCCGGCCCGCCCGACAACCCCGCCCTGCGGCGCCAGCGGTTCCACGCCGAAGGCCGGCTCATTCTCGAGACCGAAGACGGCGCGGCCGATCCGGTGCCGGCCGAGCGGTTCGCCGACCTCATCCGCGAGCACCGCGTGCCCGTCGTGGTGCTCAACGCGTGCCAGTCGGCGACGGTCGACGAGCAGGCCCGCGACGCGTACGCGTCGGTGGCCGGTGCGCTCATCCAGGCCGGCACGCGCGCCGTCGTTGCCATGTCGTACTCCCTCTGGGTCACCGGGGGCGAGCGATTCCTGCCGGCCTTCTACGGCGGCCTGTTCCGCACGGGCGACACCGCCGAGGCGGTGCGGCTGGGCCGCCGGGCCATGCACGACGACGCCGTGCGCGTCGGGGCCATCCGCAACGATGCGCTCGAACTCAAGGACTGGATGGTCCCGGTCATCTACCGCCAGGCCGAGGGCGCCCTGCGCTTCGATCGCAACGCCGAGGCGCCTGCCAAAGAGGGGATTGAACTCCCGCAGGACATCCTGGACCAATCCAACCCCTACGGCCTGGTCGGCCGAGACGGGCCGCTGTTGGAACTGTCGCGCGCCATGCGTCGCGGGCCGGCTGGCATCCTCGTGTGGGGCTTGGCCGGCGTGGGCAAGACGACCCTGGCCCGCGGCTTCATCGACTGGCTGAACAAGACTGGCAACCTCACCGAGGGCCAGGAGCCGATCTGGATCAGCTTCGAGGGCCCGCAGACGGCCGAGAGCGTGCTGCACACCATCGGCGAGCGGCTGTATGGCTCGCAGTTCGTGCCGGGCAGCTCGGCGTTCTTCCAGAAGCTGAAGGCCCAGCACCCCGAGGCCAGCGAGCACGACGCGAAGATCATGCTGATCGCGCAGGCCCTCCATGAGCAGCCGCGGCTGATCGTGTGGGACAACTTCGAGACCGTGCGCGGCGTGGATGGTCGCAACGCCGGCATGCCGGAGCCCGACCGGCAAGTCCTGCTGAACCTGCTGGCGGCGCTGCGGGCCCAGCCGGTGAGCGACGAGGGCGGGCAGCGATTTGCTCCGGGTCCAAAGGTGCTCATCACCAGTCGCGCCCGCGAGGACTGGCTGACGCATCAAGTGTGCTACCGGCTCCAGTCGCCCCTGGGCGGGCTCGTGGGCGAGGAGCGGTGGGCCCTGTGCCGGGCCATCCTCAGCGACCTTGGGCAGCCGGCCGACCCGAAGGACAAGCCGCTTGCGGACCTGCTCGACGCCGTGAGCGGCCACCCGCTGATGATGCGGGTGGTGCTCCCGATGCTCGCCGACCACTCGCCCGCCACCGTGCTGGAAGGGCTCGAGGCACACCTCGAACAGCTCTCGGCGAAGGCTCGGGACGAGGCCGGCAAGGATGCCCAGAGCGGCCTGCCCCAGGACATCGCCCTGCGGCTGGCGGCCACGCTGGACCTGGGCATCGACGCGGTGCCCGACGAGCTTCGCCCGCTGCTGATCCCCCTGGCGCTGCACGAGGAGTGGATCGACGAGGCGGTGCTCCGGGTCATCGGCATCGCCCGCGACGAGTCGGTCTGGACGCAGGATCGCGTGGCCGACTTGCTGCGCCGTCTGGCCGGCCTCGGCCTGGTGCACCGCCGGCACGAGAGCCCCTTCGGCGGCGGCCTGTACGAGCCCCACCCGGCGCTGCTGCGCCACCTGCGCACGGCCGTGCTCGGCTCGGCCGATGAGGCCGAGCGCGACGTGTGGGGCCGGGCGTTCACGTACGCGTTCGCCGGGTTGTGCGAACAGTTCACCGATGTCAGGAAGCCCGGCC
>JBITAF010000035.1:0-7297 GCA_044440025.1 Phycisphaerales bacterium JB060
GCCACCGCCCCCGCCGCCACGGCCGCCGCCGAAGCCGCCGCGACCGCCACCGCCGCCCTCACGGGGCTTGGCCTCGTTGACCGTCAGAGGACGGCCGCCAAAGTCCTTGCCATTCAGGCCCTCGAGCGCATTGCGTGCCGCGGCATCGTCGGTCATCTCGACGAAGCCGAAGCCACGGGGGCGACCGGTCTCGCGGTCCATAATGAGCGAGACGCTGTCGACCTCGCCAAACTCACCAAACAGTTCCTGAAGAGCACCCTCGGAGGTGTCATACGGGAGGTTGCCAACATAAATCTTCACGTTTCCGACTCCTGCCCTGAGAAAATGCATCCGAGAGAGACCTTCAGGGCAAGTCGCATCGGAAGAATGTGGCCGGCGATACCCCCTGGCTCGCCGCGCCACAGTCCAGTTCCAAGCGTAGCTACGCCCGCGTGGGTGATCCAGTTCGGTCAAGATGGGCGGTCCGGGGCGATACACTCACCCGTCGGGTTCCCCCGACCAACGGCTCCGAACGGGGGCAGGAGTAGCTCTACGAGCTCTGGAGGGCGGCATGCGAGCCATCGTCACCGGGCAGATCGGCCTGGACAAGAAGCAGTACCTCGCCGAGGTCGCCGCCTTCGCCGGCCAGCAGGGCGAGCACGTCGAGCTGCTCAACGTGGGCGACATGATGTACGCCGAGGCTCCCGACGTGCGCCCGGGCCGCATCCTCGACCTGCCCCTCAGCCGTCTGCACTCCCTCCGCCGGGCCGCCTTCAAGGACGTCATCAGCGACACGCGCGACCACCCCAACGTGCTGGTCAACACGCACGCGACGTTTCGATGGCGGCACGGCCTGTTCAGCGCCTTCGACTTCGACCAGATCACCAAGCTCCGCCCCGACCTGTTCATCTGTCTGGTCGACAACATCGAGACCGTGCACGAGCGGCTGCACCGCGACCACGAGATCGACGCCACCATGAAGGACTGCATGGTCTGGCGCGAGGAGGAGCTCCTGGCCACCGAGCTCATGAGCCAGGCCGTCCCGGGCAGCGACTTCTACATCGTCAGCCGCGGCCGCCACGCCAGCACGGTGCGCACGATGTTCCGCCTGGTCTGCCGGCCCGAGATGCGCAAGGTCTACCCCAGCTTCCCCATGAGCCACGTCGTCGATATGCCCGACGTGCTGGCCGAGATCGACGCCTTCCGCGCCAAGCTGGCCGAGCAGTTCATCACCTTCGACCCCGGCGACGTGGACGAGAAGCTGCTGCTCGATCGGGCCTTGGAGGCCGCCCGCCAGGGCCAGGAGTTCTTCAACCACGCCCCGCACACCTTCGGCGGCGGCAAGGCCACGCCCACGCCCCTGCGCGTGCGGACCCGCGAAGTCCTGGACATCGCCGGCGACATCGACGGCCAGATCTACATGCGCGACTTCAAGCTCATCGACCAGAGCGACATGATCGTCAGCTACATCCCCGAGCTGCCCGGCGGCATCCCGGGTCTCAGTAGCGGCGTCGAGCGCGAGCTCCAGCACGCCTGGGAGCACACCAAGGAGGTCTACGTGGTCTGGCGGCCGAGCAAGGCCCCCAGCCCCTTCATCACCGAGACCGCCACGAGGATCTTCAAGACCGTCGAGGAGGCCGTCGCCCACTTCGAGGAATCGGGCATGTTCGCGCAGACGAACCTCTTTGGCCACTGAGGGGAGATCACGCCCATGATCGGTCCATCGGCCAACGACATCATCGCCATGCGATGGCGCGTGCGCGTCGTGCTGCGCGTGCTGGCGCTCGTCCTGCTGATCAGCGCGCTCGCGTGGGCCGCGATCCGCGTCCCCGAGTTCCGGCGGCTGCAAAGGATGTCCGCGACCCGTATCCATCTGACGCCCCGCTTCTTCGAGCTCTCCTGGTTCGCTATCCCCGTGCTCATGGCGGGCAGCGCCGCCGCCCTCGCGCTGCTCGGCCAGTTCGGCCTGCGTCTGCTCGTGCCCGTGCCAAAGCCCAACTGCCCCGGCTGCGGCTACGACCTGCGCAAGCCCACCAGCGACCGATGCCCCGAGTGCGGGCTGGCCATCGGGGCGGCCGGCCCGCACTAGTATGGCGTGGGCGAGCCTGTTCGGGCACCAGCACCGGGAGCCGCACGATGGATGAAGTGGTCGATGGCGTCTGGCTGCGGCGCATGCGGATGATCGCGCGGCTGGTGATCCGCGTCGCGGCGGGCATCCTGATCATCCTGGCCATCAAGGAGGTAGCCGGCACGGTGCCCTGGCTCTTCATGCAGGCCGGTCCGGGCGGCTTCGAGTGGTACTACCTGGCCGCCACCGGCGCGGCGCTCGTCGTGCAGGGCGGCGGCGGCGTCATGCTGCTGCTCTTCGAGCCCACCGTCGCGCGGTGGCTCGTGCCCAGCCCCGGCCAGGGGTGCCCATCGTGCGGGTACCCCGTCGACGCGAAGGGGTCGATCGAGATGTGCCCCGAGTGCGGCGTGCGCCTGAGCGGCTCGCCGCGTGGCGAGAACGTTTCATAAGGGAGGCCCAACCATGCCCGCGCCGAGCGCCCGGGAGATCATCGCCCTGCGCTGGCGCCTGCGCGTCGCGCTGCGCGTGCTGGCGGTGCTCCTGATGCTCGCCGCCATCGGCCTGGCCGCCGCCCGCGTGCCCGAGTTCCGCTACGAGCTGTGGTTCCACGGCGCGGGTTCGAGCTCCGCCCCGCGCTTCCTGGGCGTGGACTGGTTCATGCCGCCCATCGTCCTGGCGGGCGTCGCCGTGGCGCTCGCCCTGCTGGGCGAGTATGGCACGCGGTTCTTCGTCCCGGTGCCAAGGCCCAACTGCCCGGGCTGCGGCTACGACCTGCGCACGCCCACCAGCGACCGATGCCCCGAGTGCGGCCTGCCGCTGGCCCGGCGCGCCAACGATTCACGGTGAGCGACCACGCACCCCCCAACCCCACCGTGTTCGACCGCCTCGGCCCCGAGGGCTTCGACCGCCTGACCCGCGGCTTCTACGACGCGGTGCCGCACGACGACATCCTGGGCCCGATGTACCGCCAGCACCTCGCCAACGAGCACAACGTCGACCCCGCCGACGACGCCGCGCTCGCTCCTTATATGGAACAGGCCCGCGTGCGCCTGCGAGACTTCCTGATCCAACGCTTCGGCGGGCCCACCACCTACAGCAACCAGCGCGGCCACCCGCGCCTGCGCATGCGGCACGCGCCGTTTCCCATCGACCACGCCGCCGCCGAGCGCTGGCTCGAGGTCATGTTCGCCTCGCTCGACGACCTGAACCTCGAGCCGGATCTGTACAGGGAGCTGCGCGTCTTCTTCACCCAGACGGCCCTGTTCATGGTCAACCGCTAGGCGGTGCGCCGCTGGGGGGTTCCGAATCCGGGGGGGCCGCCGCGGACGATGGGCCGGCCGACGCGCGAGTCGTGGAAGCCGACGCGCGAGTTGGGCCGGCCGACGCGCGAACGGTGGCGGCCGGCACCTGAACGGTGGAAGCCGGCCCTCGAGCGGTGGAGCGTGACACACAAACGGTGGAGCGTGACACAAGTGATGAGCCACGCTCTTACTCGGACCATCGGGGGCCCCTCAGGCCACGCCGGGCCCGTTTTCCCGATCGATATCCAAACAATCTATCCCCTCCGGGCCGCCCACGAGCCCCGCCAGCGCGCAGAAGGCCTCCACCCCCACCTCCTCGGCCCGCATGTCCGGGCTTACCCCAATGGGCGGCTCGCGGCCCTCCAGCAGTTCCCGCAATGGTCTGGCGATCCGCTTGCGGCGCTGCTGGAACAAGAGGGCCGCCACCCGGCTCAGCACGATCGGATCGGCCAGGGGCTTGGCCCTCCGGCGGAGCACGAGCATCGAGCTGTCCACCTGCGGCCTGGGCCAGAAGCACGCGGGGGGCAGGTGGGCGATCCGCTCGACCTCGCACGTCGCCCGGGCGATGATGGAAAGCGGCCCGTAGTCGCGCGTGCCGGCATGGGCGAGCAGCCGGTCGCCCAGTTCCTTCTGGATGGTCACGCCCATGATGGTGCATTGCGGGTAATGCATCAGCAGCGTGCTGAGCAGGGGCGTCGCGCAGCCGTAGGGGAGGTTGGCCACGAGCTTGAAGTCCGCGCCCTCGATCCACTCGATAATCCCCGGGTGCAGGGCGCGCTTGCCGTCGAGGCAGTCGCCGTGCAGCAGGGTGAAGTTGTCGCGCTTGCCGAGCCGCTCTTGCAGCAACCCGGCCAGCGCGTCGTCCAGCTCGACCGACAGGACCGATGCGCCGGTGTCCAGCAACGCCTCGGTGAGCGTGCCGGTCCCCGGGCCAACCTCGAGCACACGCGAGCCGGCGTCGACATCACAAGAGCGCACAAGCTTGAGGATCAGATTGTGGTCCGTAAGAAAGTTCTGCCCCAGCGAGCGCTTCGGGCGCAACCCCCGGCTCTCGAGCAAATCCTTGATCTCCGCGAGCGTTTGCAACTTCTACCACTCGCCATTGAGGATGCGGTCGATGGTGAGCGCGACGCCGTGCTCGGCGCACGGCTCGGCCACGCGGTCGGCCTTGGCCTTCACGAAGTCGGGCGCCTCGCCCATGGCCACGCCCAGGGCGGCCCCCTCGAGCATCTGGAGGTCGTTGGCCTGGTCGCCGATGGCCGCGACGCGGTCGTGGCCGATGCCCAGCCGGTCGGCCAGGCGCTGGAGCGCGCTCCACTTGTCCGCCCGGTGGGGGAAGACCTCCAGCACATGCGGCGGCTCGGAACCTTCCGGAACGTGCGTGCTCAGCGGGAAGGCGTGGAACATCGCCAGCCCGGCCAGCTCGTCGGCCAGCAGGGCGCTCAGCTTGGCGATCTCGCCCGCCGTGCCCGACGCGACGGCCCGCACGCTGGGGATGTGGTGCATGGGACCATCCCGCCCGATGCGATACTCAATCTGGCGTGTCGGGTGCCCTGGCGGGCGGGCCTCGTGCGTCTTCTTATCAACCTTCCAGAGCTTGAGAACGGGATGCAGCTCCGCCTCGGGATCATCGCCGGCCGGCAGGATGACGTAGTCGTAGCCCGCGTGGTCGCGCTCCTTCTGGATCATCATGGCCAGGTCCAGCCCGCCGGCCAGCTCGGCCACGCGGTCGATCAGGGCGCTGTCCAGGCTCAAACCGTCCAGCGTCCGCCGCTCGCGTCCGCACGCGATCTGGGCCCCGCCCGACACGACGACGGGGTCCAGGTGCTCGAGCATGTCCAGCACGGCGTGGCACTCGCTGAGCACGCGGCCGGTGCAGATGGTCACGCCCACGCCCGCCTCCCGCGCGCGCCGGACGGCCGCCAGGTTCTCCCGGGAAATGGCGCCCGTGCGGCCCACCAGGGTGCCGTCCAGGTCGATGGCGATGAGGTCGTAGCGCGGGGGCATCGGGCAATCGTTGGCGCGCCCCGGTGCGCGCGCGGGGGCGACTATGCCGATGCTGGGGGAATGCCGCCCGCCCCGACGAAGCCCGCCGTGCTCATCCCCATGCCCCAGGGCGTGGGCGTCAACGGCGTGGTGAGCTGGGCCCTGCGCCTGGCCGGGGCGCTGGCCGAGCGGCAGTGGCCGGTGGGGCTCGTGCTGCATCCCGAGCCGGACGGCCACGCCCCGGCGGGCCACCAGATCCCCCAGAACGTGCGCGTGTTCGACCTGCGCTCCAAGCCCGCGATGCGCACGCCGGGGCTGTCGCTGTCGCCCTATGTCCGGGCCTACCGCGACGCGCTCAACGAGATGGGCTGGTCGAATCGAACGCCCGCCATCGTGCTGCCCAACCTTGAGGCCGAGAGCTTCGCCATCGCGGCCGCCCTCAGCGCCACCCACGGCGACCACCTGCGCATCCTCGGCTGGCAGCACAGCGACATCGCCTTCGACGCGGCGCTGCTGGCCACCTACGAGCCCATGCTGGCGGCGATGGTGGGCGTCAGCGGGCACATCGCCGCCGCCCTGCGCGAGCGCCTGCCGTGGCGGGCGGGCGATGTCCACGCCATCCCCTACGGCGTCGAGGTGGTGGGAACGCTCCCGCCGCGCGCGCCCGGCCCCCTCCGCCTGCTCTACGCCGGCCGCCTGGAGCACGAGCAGAAGCGCGTCGGCGTGCTGCTGCGCCTGGCGAGCGTGCTGGAGGAACGCAACGTCTCCCACGAGATCCGATTCGTCGGCGACGGCCCCGCCGCGGGGGAGGTCCAGAACCACCTTGCCTCGCGTCCGAGCGCGACGCGCCTGCCACCGGCCGATCGCGCGCAGATGCGCGAGCACCTGCGCTGGGCCGACGCCATGCTGCTGGCCTCGCGCTACGAGGGGCTGAGCATCGCCATGCTCGAGGCCATGGCCGCGGGCGTCGTGCCCATCGTCACCCGCGTGCGCTCGGGCGCGGCCGAGGCGGTCGAATCTGGCGTGAACGGCCTGCTCCTGGACGCCAACGGCGAGGACGACGCGGTGGCCCGCCAGTTCGCCGATGCGATCGAGCAGCTCTCGATGGACGACCTCGCACGCCTGCGAACGGCCGCGCACGCCCGCGCGACCGAGCGCTACAGCCTCGCCACGCACGCCGACGCCTGCGAGCGGCTCTTCCTGGACACGATCAGGAACGCCCCGCGCTGGTGGCCGCTCGACCGCGCCTGCACGTTTACCGAGTCACCAACCACCAGCGTCCCCCCCGACGCCCCCCAGCGCGCCGCCGAGGCCATCGCGAACATCGAGGGCCCCATCGCCATCTACGGCGCCGGCCGCCACACCCTGGCCATCGCCGGAGTCCTCGCGACCGCCAACGTCGCGTGCGTCATCGACGACGACCCCAAGAACCACGGCACAACGCTGTGGGGCTGGCCCATCGTGGGGATCGAGGACGCACCGAAGACCAGCGTGCTCGTGTCCTCGTACATGCACGCCGATGCGATGGCGGCGCGGTGCGAGGCCGCGGGGCTGCGGCCGATCCGGCTGTATTAACTAATAGACCCGGTCCTGCTTGCCGATCCCCAGCGCCGGCCGCACGTCCACCTGCACCAGGGTCTCCTCCTGGATCTTCTTGGCGTCCTCGTCGTCCACGTAGTCGCTGTGGCACGCGGCCTTGCCGTCGTCGGTCGCGGGCAGCTTGCCCTTGACCTTCGAAGCCAGCTTGTGGATCTCCTCGGGCTTGAGGTAGCCCCGCTGCTCGAGGATTCTTTGCTGCTCCTCGGTCAGGGCGTCGCTCTTGACGGGCTTGCCGCGATCGAAGCCTTCCGCTTTTCCTGAAGCGAACTCATGGATCTCCTTGCTGATGCGCACGCTGAACCTTTCGTGGCCGCACTTGGCGCATAAGTCGGAGTTCCAGGTGTTCGCTTCAGGAAAAGCGGAA
>JBITAF010000036.1:0-56253 GCA_044440025.1 Phycisphaerales bacterium JB060
AGCTGACTTATAAGCTCCGAAAGGTCCTCAGCGACATGAACGTTGTCGAGGGCATGGAGCTGATCCTCAACCGCCTCAAGAAGACCAAGACGAACGCGGAGTTCTTGATGACGATGCAGTTGGGCTAAGCGGTGCCTTGCCGCTGTTTGGGCTGAAGGTCTCTCAGCACCCTGGTTGCGGCAGCGCGCAACCCCGATCCCACCCATCGGTGTTTCACGAGCGACTCCAGTATCGCACAAACCTCGGCTCGTTCGCGATCGTCCGTGTCCCGCAGCACCGTTTCCATTCGCCTCTCGAAGGCGTCGGCGTCGAACGCACCCGGCTCCGAACTCGCCTTTGCAGCCATGCCGGCCAGGGCGTCATACATGATGTCGAGCAGGGCCTCTTCGTCATCGCTGAGCGAAAGGGCCATGCGCCGGTCGAGCATCGCCTTGCACGCCCGGCCGGCGGTCTCGATCGCCTCGGCCGAGAACTCTCCAAGCCCCTGGGCGAGCAGCTTCAGACCCAGCACGGTCGGCGGCGACACCCGGTTGCACTCGGTGTACTTCGAGAAGCACTCGAGCAGGGCAACGCCGTTCACGGCACGCTGGGCACTGGTCAGTAAGTCCCGATCGCTTGTATTGATCCACTCGTCAACTGCGGCATGGGCATCGATCGGCGAGATGTCGCCCCGCCCACGCACCGGCATCAGGCCGATAGCGGCCATGAACTTCTGCCTTGGCACCTCGACGTACGGATCGGCCATCGGCGTGGGCCACGGGTCGATCCGCTCGCCGAGTTGCTTGACCAGACGGCGTGTAATGGACATCTGCATCGGAGCGATCGTTCCATGTTGGCCCGATCGAGGCAAACCCCGAACGTGGACTTGATAGCCCTACGCTTGCGCCGCGAACCCAAGACCCATGCCCGAACCCAACTCCCCCAACCCCGTACTCAACAGCACGCGCCTGAGCACGCTCCTGCTGGCCCTGGTGGCCACCGTGTGGGGCGGGGCGCTGGTCGTCGCTGGGCTCTGGCTGGTGTTCAGCGCAGGGCCCAGATGGCCGATGTTCTCGGTACCGGCCGCCCTGGGCGGCTGGACGGCCGTGGCCATGGGGACCTTCGTGTTCATGTTCCTCGTGGCCGACAGGGTCTTCCCCAGGGCGGGGCGGGCCGTGGGCTGGGCCATCGAGGTCGCACTCGTGGCCGTGTTCTGCATTGGGCTGGTCGCCACGGCATGGGCGCTCTGGTCCTGAGCCCTGGGTCTAAGAGCCCTGGTCCTGGATGGATCCCGCCCGATGGATCCCGTGGTTGGAGGTGATTCCTTGACGCGTACGCACCGGCTGGCAGTCTCTCTTCTCCTGGCGCTGGGGGCCCTGCTGGCCTTGCCGCTGGCTCCTCGCGCCCACGCCCAGTCGACCCCCGAGCCGCTGGACGACTATGCCGCCTTCGGCCTGTCGCGCATCGCCCTGCTCGACCTTCGTATGCAGGGCAACCCCACGCCCGAGGACTACCGCATCGCCATGCTGGCCGTGGATCTCGCCCGCACGTACGCGCCCGATGAACCGATCCTGCTGCGGAGGCAGATCGAGGCCGCGTGGTCGGCGGGGCTGGACGACACGGCCCTTGGCCTGACCCGCGAGCTGATCAGGCTCGATCCGGCCGACGAGGTCGCCCTGCTGCGCGTGGTCGCCGCGGGCATCGAGAAGATCCAGACCGTCGAGGCGCGACTGGCCGCCTACGAGCGGCTGCTGGGGGCCCAGAGCATCTCCCCCGCCGTGCGTAGCCGCCTTGCCCTGGACGCCGCCCTGCTGTCCCGCGAAACCGGCGACCAGGCCCGCTTCGTCGACCTACTGGCGACCGCCACCGAGCTGGACTCGACCAACAAGGATGCCGCCGCTCTGGCTCTGGCCTACTACGACGCCTCGGGCGGCGGGCCCGTGGGTCGCACCGAGATGCTGGCCAACCTGCTGCTGGCCGACCCGGTTGACCCCAACGTGCACGCGAAGCTGTCAAACCACCTGACCTTCACCGGGGCGTTCGAGCAGGCCATCCGATTCCACGACCACCAGCAGGGCCTGCTGGCCGCCGCGGGCTTCGCCCCCCAGGCCGACGACGCCCTGCGCCGCACACGGCTGCGCTGGCTGGCCAACGGGCCGGACGGCCTGGCCGACGAACTCGAGCTGCCCATCCTCCAGGAGCGGGCCAGGCTCGAGCAGATGCTCAAACTCATGCGCCAGCGCGGCGAGGACACGCAGGGCATGCAGCAGCCCACCGACATCCTGCCCCCGCCCGACGCGGCGCTGCTACGCATGTTGCTGGCCGACGCCGCCGGAGACCCCACCGCCGCCAGCCGCGCGAGCGAGGACCTGCGCGGCTCGACCGCCCAGCGACTGCGGCAGATGCTACTGGCAACCCAGGGCGACCGCGTGGAGGCGCGCAAAGTGGCGCTCCTGGCCACCCAGGTTCGCGCCGAGACAGCCCTGGCCATGGTGCTGGCGGGCGTGCAGACCGAACTGGTCCGCGGCGACATCGGCCAAGCCAACGATGCGATGGACCGGGCCCTTGCCGACGAGGCAATGCTGGGCGAGGTCGACCCATCGGTCATCGATCCGGCCCGCGCGCAGCTCGACCTGGTAGCGGCCCTGCTGGACACCATCGACGCCGTCGGCACGCCCGAGGCCGACGAGCGCTTGGCCGACCTCAAGCGACGCATGGACGAGCGCACCGCGCCCATGGCCGCCCTGGCGTACGTCCACGCCCTGATCGTGCACGGCCGCACGCTGGACGCCCTGCCGCTGCTTCGCACGCTCACCCGCGAGGACCCGGCCTCGACCTGGGGCGCGTGGGCCCATCAGCAACTGGTGAACCTGGGCGTGAACTCGCCCTTCCCCGACGCGCAGGCCGTGGCCTCGGCTGCCCGCGCCATCCCCTCGTGGCTCGACCGCATCGTCGAGAAGCCGGAAAACTTCATGGAACTGACCCTCCGCGCTATCTCGGGCGAGGAGCACGTGACGGGCATCACCCGCTTGCGACTGACACTGCGTAACAACTCGCCCATCCCCCTGGCCGTGGGCCCCCGGGCGCCGATCAATAGCCAGATCCTGTTATCGCCCGTGCTGGACGCCGACCTGGACCGCCTGACGCCCGTGGCGGTGCCCGAAGTGAGCAGCGTGGACACCCGCCTGCGGCTGATGCCACGCGAGCGGCTGGAGATCGACGTGTGGGCCGGGGCCGGCATCGCCGGATGGTACCTGGAAGCGACGGGCCAGCGCACTACACGGACACGCTGGCGCGCCCTGCAGGGCTTCATCTACACGCGCAACGCCGGATATAAGGCCGGCCCGATGTGCCTGACCGCCGAGACCGGCCTGCTCATCCGCCGACCGCTGCCCGAGATGCGTTTCGACGGCGGCCGTGTGGGCAACCGTCTGCTGGCCGACGACCCCGCCGTGCTCCCCACCATCGCCGTCGCGCTCAAGAGCGCACTGGTCGGCCTGGGCACACCGCCCCAGGGCCGGGACCCGGCCCCGTTCGAGAATGTGATGACCGAGGCCGGGCAGCGGCTGACCATGTCCTCAGAGCTGACGCAGGCCGCGCTGATGGTCGCCTTGCCCAATGCGAGGATCGCCCCCGCCGCCGCGCCGTTCGATCGCATCGCCCTGGACACTGCCAAGGGCCCCGTCGGGCTGGGCGCCGCGCTGTTGACGCGCGCCAGCGATCCTGACGACCCCGCCTTCGCGCGCGCCGCCGAGCACGAGGACCCCCGCCTGAAGGAACTGGCCTCGCTCCTCCAATCGCGCCTCCGCGATGGCGGTCGCAGCTACGCCAACTACCAGGGCTTCGGGCCCCCGCAGCGGCAGGCCACCAATCCGGCCGGGGGCGCCGCGCCCACGACTCCCACCTCACCATGATCCCCCGCCCGCATCAGCGCGCGGCCCGCACGAACGCCGGCCGCATGCGCACGCTCGCGGCCAAGGCCAACCACTGGCGGCAGACGCGCTGGTTTCGTATCGCCGGCTTCGTGGCCGGCGCCGCCCTGGTGGGCCTGGCGGTCGCTGCCGCCCTTCGTCAGGATCCGCAAGCCATCCGCCGCGCGGTGGACGCTCTGGGCACACACCCGTGGTGGTTCGTCCTGCTCTTCGTCGCCTTCCCGCTGCTCAACTGGCTGGCCATCTCCGGCTCGATCTGGTTCCTGCTGTCGCGCTTCGGCCGCCTCGGGGTCGGCGAGACCTGCGGACTGGTGGGCATGGCCTGGCTGCTCAACTACCTCCCCATGCGGCCCGGCATGGTCGGGCGCGTGGCCTACCACAAGGCCGTCAACGGCATCCCGGTCAAACGCACCGGGCAGACGCTGCTCGAGGGCGCGGTCATCACCGCCATCGCCAGCGCCATCATGCTGCTTGGCGCGCTGCTGCTTCGCGGCGTGAGCGCAACCCCGGCGTGGATCCTGCTCGTGACCGGTCCCATGCTCGCGGGCGGCATGGGCGCGACCGTATTCTGGCAAACCAGGCCCATCGCCGCGCGATACATGGCTTCGGGCGCCCTCCGCGTGCTGGACATGGCCATCTGGGCAGGCCGCTACGCGGTGGCGTTCGAGGTGGCGGGCACGCCCATCGAACTGCCCGCCGCCCTGATGCTGGCCGTGGCCAGCCAGATCGCCATGCTCGTGCCCTTTGCCGGCAATGGGCTTGGCCTGCGGGAGTGGCTGATCGGCGCATTGGCCGCCGGCCTGCCCGCGGCCATGTTCGGCGGGGCCGACGCGGGGCTCTCCCAGGGCCTCACCGCCGACGTGCTCAACCGCGTGGTGGAAGTGATGGTGGCGATCCCGGTCGGGCTGTTAGGCTTGGCGTTCATCGCTCGCCGGTTGAAGCGCAAACCAGAGCGGGTCGATCCAGCCACAACCTGAGGCATTCCCTACCAGGCGCGAAGACCGGACAAGCAGCACGCCTGCCCGTTTATGATTAATCAACGTGCTGGTCTTTGTTTTCTATGCAGTCGCGGTGTGGTACGGGGCCATCCGATGGCGCCACAACTGGCGGGGGTTCGCGTGGGTAGGCGGCGGCCTGCTGGGCGTTCTGGCGGCCATCCAGTTCCACGTGCTCCTCAGCGCCTGGACCAGCTACGACATCTACCTCCCCGTGCTCCAGACTCTGCTGTGGAGCTACCTGATCCTGGTGGGCATGGTGGGCTTCTTCATCGCCTGCGTGCCGCACACTCCCAAGCCGTGGTGCTGCGAGAAGTGCGGCTATGACCTCACCGGGGTGCCGGGCTTTGCCGATGTTTGCCCCGAGTGCGGGAGGGCGATCGACGACGAAACCGCCCAGGCAGCCGAGCAACGCTCGGCTTCGATGGTGCCCACGGCCATCCCCTCGGGCCAGGCCCGGGCACCCCGCGACATGGCCGGGCTCCTTGGCCACACCAGCCTGGGACGAGAGGGCTCAGCGGCGCAGGACGCGCCACAGGCCGCCGGCCAGCAGGATCAGCGCCGGCACGCCCAGCACCAGCAGCCATTGCAGCGCTGACAACATCGCCGCATCAACCTGGCCGATCATGGCCACGCTTGAAGAGCTAACGGTGGGCGCGATGAACTCGTCGCGTCCGGACAGCCACAATACCGACGCGTCCAGCAGCGCCAGATTCCCGGGATAGCTGGCCACCATCCGGCCATCCAGACTCTGCCCAGAGCTGACGATGTCATCGGCCAGCCAGTCGTTGCTACCCACCACCACCACGCGGCCAACGCCCTCATCCAGCGCACGCTCACCCGCCCAGGCGATGGTCCATGGCCCTTGCACATCGTCGCTCTGCGGGTCGGGCTCGGGCGGGTTCGAAACCCGCGGCCGTTCGGCCCTGGGCACACGCCGGTACCCCGACCATCGCGACTCGGCCCACGCGTCTTCATCGTCCATCACCAGCAGCGGCCAGGCTTTGCCGGAACCCTCGTGCTCGATGGGGACGGCCCAGGGCACGTAGGTGAGCAGGCCGCGGATGGCGCTGGACAACGCGTGGGCGCCCCCCTCGCTGCGCACGAGCATGTCGTGCTCGACGATCTCGCTCTGGCTGGGCCTGGTCAGCAGCGACACCCCCGAGCGGGCTTTGAACCCAAAGACCCCCAGCGGCGCGGCGGTCGCGTCTACCCCACCACCGACTACCACCTCGCTTGGGGTCAGGTTCACGATCACCGCCTCGCCGGCGTCCACCAGCCGCCCCACCAACTCGCCAAGTTCGGCGACGCGCTCGTCGGGTCTGGCGGCGAGGGGATCGGGCGATCGCACGCTGGTGTTGGTATTCAGCACGAGGTGGATCACCGGCCTCGCCCGCGACGGGTTGAGACCGCTCAGCCCTGGGGCGTCTGGCTCGAGCAGCACCGGCCACTCAACCACGTCGATGCCCTGCCGTCGCAGGTGCCCAATGGCCACACCCAACGCCCCGGGTCTTTCGATGAATCTCGAATCCTCGGCGTGGGCGACCACCACGATAGGCCGGTTGGGATCGATCGCCGTCAGCATCGCCGTAGCAACGAGGCCTTCCACCCGACCGCGTAACGAGGGCGCCGTTGCCGCCTCGGGCCGGAGCACCCCCGGCGGTGGCAGGAGCATCTGAGCGTCGATGGCCACGGCGCTCTGTGGGCCCACCAGCACAGCGGCCGCCGCGTCGCCCACCGACCGCAGCACACGCACCACGTCCAGGGTTGGCATGCGCTCGGCCGATTCTGCCGCCGAGGCGCATAGGTCGCGTGCGGGCCCGGCCGCCTGCCCGACTTCCATCGCCGAACGCCGCACGCCCTGGGGGTATTGCCGGTCGCGGGCCAACACCTGGGACTCGTCTGCCAGCAGGGCGAGTTGGGCCGCGGCATCGCGCGCCGGGGCGATCATGGCCGAGCGCGCCCGATCGATCGCCGGCACCTGCACGCCCGACATGATCGGCGATTGAAGGTGTTCCTCGACGGTCTGGGCGAGGCTCCGCAGATCGGAGGCCAGCACCGCGGCATTCTGCGCCCGCCCGCTCATGATCGAGCGGATCTGTTCGTGGCCTTCGGACGCCTCAGCCGCGGCGGCCAGAGCCGGGGCCACGGCCTGCTCGACGACCTCGGCGGCCCGCACCAGCTCGGCCGCCGAACGGAGCAGCGACTGCGTCTGGGATTGGATGCCCGCCGCCTCGCGTGCGGCTAGTCGCTGGGCGAGCGATCCCAAGCCGGCCCTCACCCCGTCGCCCTGCAGGGCCGTGAGGGTGAACTCGCCCGCCCCGGCCATCTCCTCGCCGACATCCTGGAGCGCCTGCCAAGCGCGTGGATCGACACGCGAGAGGTCCGCGGCCACGACCAGTTCGAATCTCTCACCCGCCTGAACGGCTCCGATCAGCCGCCGGGTCTGCGGTGCCAGCCGGTGCTCGCCCGTGGCGGTAACGTCAAGGCGCGCGCTGTGGTGGTCGGCGATGGCGACCAGGAACGCCGCCGACACGGCGTTGGCAATCAGGAACGTGGCAGCCAGCCACACCACCGACACCCGGCGGAACCAGGGGTTCTTCTGCGTGGGCCGGCGCTTCACAACCACCTCCGAACGCTCAGGCAAACTGACGTCGCCAGCACGAACCACCCCGTTAGCACCACGAAGAATCCGACGTCGCCCGTGTCGATCACGCCCTTGGCGAAGCTCTCGAGCCGATCAGTAATGGCCAAGGCGCCAAGCAGGTCGGCAATGGCGTCGGGGGCCCGCGCCCGGCCGGCGGTGGTGGCCAGCAGCCACACGAACATGGCAAGCATCGCGCCCAGAAAACTGAGCGTCTGGCTAGCCGTCAGGCTCGAGGCCAGCAGCCCCACCGACAGGAACAGCAGCCCCAGTAGCGTCACGCTCAGGTACCCGGCCAATAAGGGCCCGACATCGGGCATCGGATCGCTCACGGCCAGCAGCACTCCCACCACCGGCAGCGTGCTGGCCAGCAGGGCCACCAGGAACAGACCGGCGCCGATGAACTTCCCCATCGCCAGCGAGAGATCGCCGGCGGGCGAGGTGGCCAGAAGCTCGTAGCTGCCCGTGCGAAGCTCGTCGCTCACCAGACGCATCGAGATGGCTGGGGCGATAGGCAGCATCAGCCAGGCCGCCGTGGCGAACAGCGGTCGCATGGTGGCCGGGGCCCCGGGCACGAGCACGAACTGCACGAACATGCCCCCCCACAGCCCGGCGTACAGGGCCAGCACCAGCCAGCCTACCGGCACGCGGAAGAGCGCAACAAACTCCCGCCAAGCGATGGACCACGTGACGCACGCCGCCCTCACGCCGCGCTCCCCGTTGGAGCTTGCCCGGATCCCTGCTCCATGAGCTTCAGGAACAGGCTCTCAAGCGAGGCCTTCTCCCGTTCAAGCAGCCGGACCTCGGCCCCTGCGCCTGCCAGGGCCGCCCCCAGCCGCTGGCGGAGCTCAGCTTCTGACAAGTCCGCCGGCTCGAACGCGACCCGCCACCGCACCACCCCGCCGTCCATCTCGCGGGACACCACGGTCTGCACACCCCCGATCGCCTCGATATCGCGTGCCGTCGAGGCGGCCGACTGAGTCGTTGGGAACCTCGCCTCGCAGGCCAGCTCGTGGTCGCCCTGGGCGAGCAACTCGTCGAGGGGCCCCTCGGCGCACACGCCCCCGCGTGCCAGGATGACCACCCGGTCGCAGGTCCGCTCGATCTCGGGCAAGATGTGGCTGCTAACCAGCACGGTTCGACCCTCGGCCAGCCGGCGGATGAGCGACCGGGTCTCGGTGATCTGTCCGGGGTCCAGGCCGTTGGAGGGCTCGTCGAGCACGAGCACCGCCGGGTCGTGCAGGATGGCGGTGGCCAGCCCAACACGCTGCTTGAAGCCCTTGCTGAGATTCCCGACCCTCCGCCGGCGGACTGACTGGAGCATGCAGGTATCGATGGCGGCATCGACCGCACGCTTTCTCGGCATTCCTCGCATTCCGTGCAAGGAGGCCCTGAATCGCAGCAACGCCTCGACCGGCATCTCGCCATAGGTCGGGGCAGACTCTGGGAGGTAGCCAATATGCTGGCGAACCCTGATCGGATCACGGGAAGCATCCATTCCCCCAACACGGACCCAACCGCGATCGGGAGACGTATATCCGGTGATGATTCGTATCGTCGTGCTCTTACCGGCCCCATTGGCCCCCAGGAGCCCGGTAACCCGGCCCGGGGGCACGTCGAAGCTCACGCCGTTGAGAGCGTGCAGCCGGCCGTATGTTTTATGGAGATGACGGGCTTCGATCATGGTCCGAGTATCGGGTATCGGGTGCGAGAGATGGGACTTTGGGCGCGTTTTGTCGGTTTGGACGGCCGGGATGGATTCTTCGCGGTGATTGGTTTATCCGTTCGGATGAAACACTCGGCGTTCAAATGCCGATCTTCAAGAGTGGACCGGATTGTGGAGTCGAGGCGGGCTTGGGCAGTTTTCGCCAACTGGCCCGCTACAGTTCCTTGCGGGGGCGTCCAGGGGCAGGGTGGCAATGGGTGATCCAGCGTACACCATCCTGATTGTCGGTTCATCGGAAGCGGGAGCTTCCCGGGCCGGCCAGCAAGACGGGCAGACCGCCCGAATCGAGTATTGTTCGCCCGAGGAAGCCGCCGAACGGGAGCTCGAGCTTCGCGCTCGGGGCGAACGGGTAGTGGCCATCCGCCAGGACGCGAGCCTGCCCGAGTTCAGCGAGATGGACCGGGCCTACGCCCTCCTCGACGCGGTGAACGAGGGCGTGTGCCTGATGGGCCCGGACGGCTCGATCGTGTGGGCGAACGCATTCTTCCGAACGCTCGATCCCGAGGTGGGCCAGCGCATCCGCGCTGCCGCCAGTGACAGTTTCGATTGGCTTCTAGAGCAACGAGATCGCCGCGGCCGCTGCACCACCCGGAACGTCGAGGTGGGCGACGAGGAATCGGAAAACTGGTACGAGGTGGTCATCTCACTGGCCCAGGGTGAGGGTGCCGGCGTCGCCGACACACGCATGGTGGCGGTCATCCGCGACGTTTCCGAATCTCGCAGGCTGGACCGCAAGATGACGGCCATCGAGCAGGCCGGGCGAGACCTGGTCTCGATTGATCCCGAGTTCGTCCGCTCCAAGAACGCTATGGAGCGGCTGAACGTGCTCGAGAGCAGGATCATCGAGACGGCCCACAAGCTGCTCAACTTCGACCACTTCGCCATCCGCCTGATCAATGACAAGACCGGCAAGCTCGAGTTGGTAATCTCCGAGGGGCTCAGCCCCCAGGCCGCAGAGCTCGACCTGTATCCCTCCAGGCAGGGCAACGGCATTGCCGGATTCGTGGCGTCCACGGGTGTTGGTGAGGTCTCGAATGACGCGACCCACGATGCTCGGTTCCTCCCCTGCCTCCAGGGCGCCAGCAGCGCGATGGTTGTCCCGCTCCGCCTGCACGACCGCGTCATCGGCGTGCTGGATGTCGAGGCAATCAAGCCCGGCGCATTCAACGAGGAAGACCGCCGTTTTGCAGAGCACTTCGCACGCCATCTGGCCATGGCGCTCCGGGTGCTGGACCTGCTGGTGGTCGAGCGTTGCGAGACAAACGCGACGGTGTCGGGCCGGATGCAGGGCGAGCTGCGCGAACCGCTGGACGATATCGCCGAGATTGTCGACCAGATGCGCGACGCGGCAGAGAAGGATCCGGAGTTGGCCGCCCGCCTGGGTCGCATCGCCGGCGATGTCGATTCCATCCGCGACCGGATGCGCCGCGTGGCCGAGGGGCCCCGCGCCCTGCTGGGGGTCGAGCGGGCAATGAACTCGACCGAGCACGAGCCGCTGATCGAGGGCCGCCGCGTTCTTGTTGCCGACGACGAGCCCGCCGTCCGCCGCGTGATCGCCGACGTGCTGCGCAACCGCGGGGCCACCGTGGAGGTCTGCGACAACGGCGCGACCGCCATCGAGACGGTTCGAGCCGCCGTCGCAGAGGGCGAGAGCTTCGAACTGGTCATCAGCGATATCAAGATGCCCGACCGCAACGGGTACGAGGTCTTTTCCGCAGCCCGTCGCTGCCTGCCCAACGTGCCGGTGATTCTGATGACCGGATTCGGGTACGACCCCAGCCACAGCATCGTCCGGGCTTCGCAAGAGGGGCTCCAGTGCGTGCTGTTCAAGCCCTTCCAGGTCGAGCGTCTGCTCGAAGAGATCCGTTCGGCCCTCAAGAAGAAGGATCAGAGCGAGTCGGAATCGGACTCCACCGACCAGCCCAACCACCAGACGGTCTGACCGCAACCCCGGCCCCACGAATCCGTACGATTTAGTATGAGCCCCATCGACCCCCGCGAACTGGGCCACGGCCTGACGCCCAAGGGCACGTTCGAGGCCGGGTATCGCTGTGTCAAATGCGACTATGACCTCACCGGGCTGCCCCACGGCACGATCTGCCCCGAGTGCGGCACGGCCAACGCCCGCGTGAGCTACGACAAGAAGCGTGGCACCGGCGTCTCGCGAGCGCCGATCGCGTACGTAAACAGTCTTGGCACCTGGCTGTGGGTCGCGGCATGCTCCTTCCTGGGGTACGCCTTCTTCTCAATGCTCGCGGGCATCTTCAAGCACCCCGTGATCCTTGGGCTCGAGTTCGTGGCCATCGCCGGCTGGGTGGGTGCACTCTGGCTGGTGACCCAGCCCAAGCCCGACCGCTACGAATCGAGAACGATCGACGCGTTCGACGACCACCGCTGGCGCTGGGCCACCGTGGGATCACAGGCGTGCCATCTTTTCACCAGCATCCTGTACGCCCTCACGCTGGTGCCTAAGCTCAGCGCCGCCGCCAGCGTCATCAACGTGGGCATCTACTTCTTCGACACGATCGCGTTCCTCGGATTCGTGCCAGTGTGCGTGCAACTGGCCGCACTCTCCCATTGGATGGGCGACGACGACGCCGAGAAACGGTGCCAGAACGCCGCCTGGCTGCTGGCGGTTGGCGGCGTGGGACTGCTGGTCACGCCCGCCGTGATCACTGTTTTCAAGATCTTCGGGCTGCTGTACGTGGTCTTTGTCATCTTCGCGCTCATCGGCGTCGTGCTGCTGGCCATGAGCCTGTTCGCACTGGCCAGGGCCGCGAACTGGGCGGTGCAGAACACACGGCACAAGACCGTGGTCTCTGGACGGCGTGCTGTCTTGGAGCGTCAGCGAGCTATCGCCGCCGAAGCCAAGCTCCAGGAGCGTCTGGATGTCATGAACGACAAGGGCCAGCCGGCCCGCGCCGGCCGAACGGCGATTCCCAAGGACATCCCAATGCCCAAGAGCCACACGATCGACCGGCCCGAGGACGCTGATCCGTACGAGGTCAAGGACGAGTAGGAGACGCTAGACCAGCGCGTGGGCCCCGAGCCAGTGCTCGGCGTCGAGGGCGGCCTGGCAGCCCATGCCCGCGGCGGTAACGGCCTGGCGGTACTTCGCATCGGCCACGTCACCTGCGGCGAACACACCCTCGATATTCGTGGTGCTGTCACGCTTCTTGAGGTCGATGTAGCCGGCCGAGTCGAACTCCAGGCCGCTGTCGCGGAGGAACTTCGTGGCCGGCGTGTGGCCGATGGCGACGAACAGGCCGTTGACCGCCAGCTCGCGCTGCTCGTTGGTCACGGTGTCCTGGAGCACGATGGCGCGGATGACGTCGGCGCCCGAGGCCTCGTCCTTGTGGTCGAGCACATCGACGACGGTGCTGTTCCAAACCATCTCGACGTTGGGCTTGCCCAGGGTGCGTTCCTGCATGACCTTGCTGGCGCGCAGCTCATCGCGGCGGTGGACGATGTAGACCTTCGAGGCGAACTTACTGAGGTGATGGGCCTCTTCCATCGCCGTGTCGCCGCCCCCCACCACCGCGACGGGATTGCCGCGGAACATGGGCAGCGCGCCGTCGCACACGGCGCACGCCGAGACGCCGCCCCCGGTCTGGGCTAACCGAAGCTCGTTGTCCAGGCCCAGCCAGTTGGCGGTGGCGCCCGTGGCGATGATCACCGCGTGGGCCCGGATGGTCTTGCCGCTGGCGGTCGTCAGCGTGTGGGGCTGGGTATGACCTTTTCCGAAGTCCACTGTCTTGACATCATCGTGCATGATGCGCGCGCCAAAGCGTTCGGCCTGCTTCTGGAACAGTTGCATCATCTCGGGACCGGCGATGCCCTCGGGGAAACCGGGATAGTTCTCCACATCGGTGGTGAGCATAAGCTGGCCGCCGGGCAGCACCGGGCCGGGATCCTGCTTAGGCACGCCGATGACGCAGAGTGGGTCGAGCTGGGCCCGCGAGGCGTACAGCGCGGCCGTCCAGCCGGCCGGGCCCGAGCCGATGATGACCAGCTTTTCGATCTTGGAATCCTGCCCGTTCTCGCTCATGGATGGTCTCGCGTGGTTGTAGGTTTGTGGAGAGAGGCGAATCGCGAGCGGGCCCGGGATGTTCCCGAGCCCATGCCGTTGCCGCGTGGTACGGGTTAGCGGAGCTCGCCCTCGGTTTGGAGGAACTCGCGGTAGAGCGAGATCACCGGCGGCCAGATGAGGTAGTCGCCGTCGTAGAGCGCGCGGGTATTCTCGCGCACGCGGCGGGCGGTGTCGTCGTCCGAGTCTGGACCCGTGGACCACACGACGAACTCATCGTCGTCCAGGCCCACACCGATAGCGAAGTTGCGTTGGTTGAGCATGATGATGTCGATGACCAGCGGCTGGGGGCCGACGGCGGGATCAACGGGCAGGTCGCGCGAGGGGACAAGATAGTTGAACTCGCTGACCAGTGGGCGACGCTGGGCGTCACGGATCGGGCCGAACGGGTCGATCTCGCGCTCGGGCAGGATCTGGGGCCGCAGGCTCGCCAGGCTGACGGGAAGGGTCCGCAGGCGGGCCTTGTAGGCGACGACGCCCAGGGCGGTCCGCGTGCCGCCGATCTCGGCCCGGAGGATTCGTCGCTCGTTGAAGAGCCCGGTCATGTTGGGCACGATGGCCAGCAGCACGCCCTCGGTGATGGGGTTGAGCCTGTTGTACTCGCGAACGAGCGTGTGCCCGGGCGCAAAATCGCTCTGTGTCCAGAGCTGCGACCAGTCGTTGAACACGTCGGTCAGCGCCTCGCGGGTCGCGAAGCCATCGCCGTGGACGGCTTGCACCTGCGTCCACAGTCCCGCCTCGCTGAAGCGGCGGAGCGGGCGTTGGGTGGTGGTCAGCGAGCTCATGGTCGAGGCGAAGCGGTCGGTCGGCCGGCCGCGATCGTCGAAGATCCGGGAGAGGATCTGCTCGCCCCCGATGCGGTCGCCCTCGGGCAGGCGGAGCCGATCGATCATCAGGAAGCCGCGGCGGCCCGTATCCAGGCGATCAATGGCGGTGGTGAGCTCCTCGTGGGTGAGCGAGGGCTGGTCGGACGAGTAATCGACATAGGCGATGTCACGCACCCGGATGGCCGCGTCGATCATGGTGCGGTAGCCCCAAGCCACCTCCTCGTAGAACTCCCGGTTTGCCATCATTCGGCCCAGATGCAGGAGGTCGATGAGCACGTCGATGGCGGCGGCCGGATCGCCCTCGCGCAGGCGACGGCTTGCCTCCACGTGGGCCAGGATGGCCACGTTGGTTAGCTTCGGAAGGTATCGGAAGTCCGCCGCGCTCAGCGTGGGAGGATCGCCCAGTTCGGTGTACAGCCCCGCCCGGACCAAGTCGACCGGAACCCCGTCGATGCCATACGGCTGGGCCATCACCATGGCATCCAGGAAGGCGGGCTCCTCTGTGATCTCATCCAACGCGGCGACCACCTGCTGCTGGGGGGCGGCCGCTGCCCACTGAGAGGCATCCTCCCAGCCACGCAGCCCCGGACCCAGCAGCATGGCGTCGATCACGCGCCCGTTCTCGGTGATCGACACCACCGCGGGAGGGTCGGCCATGCCCGCCATGGCCGGGAACAGCACGCGATCGGCGCGCTGATCCTGGGGGATAGCCCGGCTGGCTTGGTTCACACGCTCGATGAAGTTGCCCTGCCCCCCACTCTGTGCCCGAGCCGCGACCGGGACCAGCAGGGCTGCTGCGACCACCAGCACCGCCACCGGCCGGACCTTGGACCTGCGAGCCACGAGCCTGAGAGCGAGATTGAAGCACATACGCGACTGCCTCCGAGAGCGTCAGGAAACCAACGCCCCGGGCCGGGGCATTGAGGGGGCTTATATGCCTGGACCGGGCCGGGCGCTACAAGGAAACGCGCCCGCGAGCACCGCCAGGGGCGGATACTAGCCGAAACCCCCCGCACCCGCAGGCCGCGGGCTGATCAACCCCTCGCAACGACGCCGACCTCCCCGGCTGGTCCGCCCGCTGCATACAATCTGCGATGCGCGCCGGCCGCCCGGTGCCCCCGCCGCCCACCACCCCCGCGAACCCGTCCAGAGGAGCTTGTGAGCATGATCGTTGGCGTTCCCACAGAGGTCAAACCCGATGAGTACCGCGTGGGCCTGATGCCCGTGGGCGTCGATCTGCTCATCCGAGACGGCCACAGCGTCGTCGTCCAGTCGGGCGCCGGTCAGGGCATCGGCTTCGAGGACGCGGCCTACGAGAACGTGGGCGCCTCCATCGCCAAGACCGCCGACGAGGTGTGGGCCCAGGCCGACATGATCGTCAAGGTCAAGGAGCCTCAGGCCGTCGAGTGGCCCCACATGCGCGCCGGGCAGGTCGTCTTCACCTACTTCCACTTCGCCGCCGACCGCGAACTCACCCTGGCATGCCTCGACCGCAGGATCTGCGCCGTGGCCTACGAGACCCTGGAGGCCCCAGGCCTCAACGGCCGCCCCACCCTCCCCCTGCTCACACCCATGAGCGAGATCGCCGGCCGCATGGCCACCCAGGAAGGCGCGAAATACCTCGAGCGCCCCCAGCAGGGCCGCGGGGTACTGCTCGGGGGCGTGCCGGGCGTCGAGCCGGGCAACGTGCTGGTGCTGGGCGGGGGCGTCGTGGGCATGAACGCCGCCAAGATCGCCAGCGGCATGGGCGCCGACGTCATCATGATGGATATCGACCTGGACCGCATGCGCTACCTCGAGGACGTGATGGCCGACAACGTCACGACCATCTACAGCGACCCGCACGCCATCCGCAAGTACCTGCGCTGGGCCGATCTGGTCATCGGCGCCGTGCTGCTGCCGGGTGCCAAGGCACCCAACCTGGTCACCCGCGAGGACCTCAAGATCATGCGAGAGGGCGCGGTCATCGTCGACGTATCCATCGACCAGGGCGGGTGCGTCGAGACCAGCCGCGTCACGACCCACGGCCAGCCCACCTACATCATCGACGGCGTGGTGCACTACTGCGTTGGCAACATGCCCGGGGCCGTCTCGCGCACCAGCACCCACGCGCTCAACAACGCGACCATCCCCTGGGCCCGCCGGCTCGCCAAGGTCGGCCCCCACGAGATCGCCAGCCGCGACGCGGGCTTCGCCATGGCCATCAACTGCGATGATGGCCGCCTGCTCAACCGCCCCGTCGCCGAGGCCCACGACCTGGAAGTCGCCACGGCCTGACCAAACCCTGAGCATCGAACGAGGCCCGGGCGCAAGCCCGGGCTTTTCGTGCGCGTATGGTCAGCCGATGGCATCGCTCTATCCCGAGGGCATACCCCCGATCCTCAAACGCCACGGCAAGTGGTTTCTCGCTAGCGTCACGGTTTCGATCCTGGCCTCGTTCATCGGGCTCGTGGTGTCCAACCGGTTCGGGTGGCCGCCGGCGACGTCGACCCTTGGCATGATCGCGATGATCACCGTCTTCACCCAACGGGACATCCGCCGGGCCAGGCAGTTCCGAGGCCAGCTTTGCCCGCACTGCATGTATGACCTTACCTCATCGCCCGCCATCGGCCAGTGCCCCGAATGCGGCGCCCACTACACCAAGGAGGACATCGTTCGCCAGTGGCGCACCGCCGACCGCTCGTACCAGGCCAAGAAGCTCTACACGCTCAACGACGCCGACGACTAGGGCTCACGCCGCTGGCAAATCCGCCTCTCCGAACAGCCGGAAGCATTTCCGTCGCAGGATCTGTCCGGCCAGCGTCATGTCGTCCACCGAAAGCGCGATGGTGGCCGTGCCATTGGGCAGGCTCATCAGGGGGTAGGCGAAGTGGATGTTCAACTCGGCACCCAGCAACGACAGGCACAGGCTCTCAAGGCTGTGGCCCTCGCTCAGCTCGACGACGAGCACCTCCTTCTCGCCGTAGGGCAGGCGTTGCTCTCGCAGGATCCTGGCGGCGATGGCGGCGCGGTTGGCGATGATGCGGACGACGGCGTAGTCGGACGCCTCATGCACGCTCAGGGCGCAGATCTTGGCGGCCGACTTGTCGAAGGCGGCCACCAACTCGTGCAGCCGGCCGACGCGGTTGTCCAGAAACACGCTAAACTGGGTCACCGTGGGCGTCGCGTAGCCCCGCGTGGTTTCAAGCGGCGTGGCGGTCTGTGAGCCCATCGAGAATCCTTCTCCAAAAGAACCGTCCGGCCACCCGTGGCTGTCGTCCTGGAGCCTGCTGACCCAGAACCCACCAACAAGAATACCCGCCAGAGGCGGGTACGGTGCGTCCGGGCTCAGCGTTGCGTCTGTAGGGTTGTGCGGATGATCTCAGACCGACCACCCGCGAGCGTCAGGCCGAAAAGCTCGACCCGCAGCCACAGGTGGCGCTGGCGTTGGGATTCTGGAAGACGAAGCCGCGGCTCATGATCTCGTCCTTGAAGTCGACCACGGTGCCGTGGAGGTACAGCAGGCTCTTGGGATCGCACACAACCCTGATGCCATGCATCTCCATGACCTCGTCGGTGTCGCGGACGGCCTCGGTGAGGTCCAGGATGTAGTTGAAACCCGAGCAGCCCCCGCCCTTGACGCCCACGCGCAGGTGGACCTTGCTCGCGTCCAACTCCTGCTCCTCGACGATCCGGAGGATCTCGCTGGCGGCCTTCTCGGTGATCGTGACGGCGTTGGTGTCGGCCTGGCTGGGATTGGCTGAGGTGGCGGTCATGGATGCTCCTGCGATGCGTTGGGCCAGAGTTCGGAGACTCAGAGTGTAGAACGACCCGCCGGGGTGTTCTGTTCAGATGCTTGGGCTGGGATCTCCCCAATCAACCGAGAAAACTGTCTCAGTGGGCGTGGGCGGCTTCGGACGCGATGCCATTCTTGGTCTTGTAATCTTCGATGGCCGCCCGGATGGCGTCCTCGGCGAGCACCGAGCAGTGGATCTTCACCGGCGGAAGGCTGAGTTCCTCGACGATCTGGGTGTTCTTGATGGTCAGACCCTCGTCCAGGCTCTTGCCCTTGAGCCACTCGGTGGCCAGGCTGCTGCTGGCGATCGCCGAGCCGCAGCCGAAACACTTGAACTTGGCGTCTTCAATGGTGCCCTGGTCGTTGACCTTGATCTGGAGTTGCATGACATCGCCACACTCGGGCGCGCCCACGAGGCCCACGCCCACGTCCTTGCTGGCCTTGAGGTCCTTTTGCGTGCCGAAGCTGCCCACGTTGCGCGGGTTCTCGTAGTGATCGATGACCTTGTCGCCGTATGCCATAGCTGGCCTCCTCTCGCGGCCGATGCCGCGTCAGTTCCCGTTCAGTGCGCCTGCCACTCGATCTTGGTGATATCGATGCCCTCGTTGTGCATGTCGTACAAGGGGCTCAGGTCGCGGAGCTTGTTGACCGCCGCCACGATCTTCTCGATGGCGTAGTCGATCTCGTCCTCGGTCGTGTAGCGGCCCATGCTGATCCGCAAAGAGCTATGAGCCAGGTCGTCGCCGATTCCCAGAGCCTTGAGCACGTAACTAGGCTCCAGGCTCGCGCTGGTGCAGGCCGAGCCGCTGCTGACGGCGATCTCCTTGATGGCCATCATCATGCTCTCGCCCTCGACGAAGCCGAAGGAAATGTTGGTGATGTTGGGCAGCCGCTTATCGGCGTGGCCGTTAACCTGCACGGTGTCGAGCTGGCTGGTGATGGCCGACTCGATCTTGTGGCGCAGGGCCAGCAGGCGCTCACGCTCGTCGTCCATCTCAGCAGCGCACAGCTCGCAGGCCTTACCCAGCCCCACGATGCCCGGCACGTTGAGCGTGCCCGAGCGGAAGCCACGCTCCTGACCGCCTCCCTCCTGGATCGCGGTCAGCCGTACGCGCGGCTTACGGCGGCGGACGTACAGCGCCCCCACGCCCTTGGGCCCATAGATCTTGTGTCCACTCAAGCTGAGCAGATCGACATTGTCCTTGGTCACGTCGGTAGGCATCTTGCCGACCCACTGCGTCGCGTCGGTGTGGAAGACGGCGCCGCGGTCGTGGCAGAGCTTGCCGATCTCGGGGATCTCGTTGATCGTGCCCAACTCGTTGTTGGCCCACATGATGGTCACGAGGATGGTGTCCTCACGCATGGCCTCCTCGATCATCTTGGCGGTAATGAGGCCGTCCTTGCCCGGCGCGAGGTAGGTGACGTCGAAGCCTTCCTTCTGCAACCGCTTGCAGGGATCGAGCACGGCCTTGTGCTCGTGCATCGCTGTGATGATGTGGCCACGCTTCTCGGTGCCAGCCGGGCCCTTAGCGTACATGCTGGCAGCGCCCTTGATGGCAAGGTTGTTGCTCTCGGTCGCCCCGCTGGTGAAGATGATCTCCTTGCGGTCGGCGCCGATCAGGTCGGCCACCTGCTGGCGGGCCTTGTCCACGCCAGCCTCAGACTCCCAGCCGAAGCTGTGGTTGCGGCTACCGGGATTCCCGAAGGTCTGCGTGAAGTATGGCAGCATCGCTTCGACCACACGGGGGTCGGTGCGGGTGGTGGCGGCGTTGTCGAGATAGATGGGAAGATCAACAGCCATGGTGTCTCCGTGGGGCGGCGTGAACCGCGGCGTGGGTCAGCCGGGCGTTCGCGTGCCGTCAGGGTAGGTCGGGAAGCGAACCGCGTCGGCTCGTTGGACGGCGAGTTCGGCCGCCCATTTAGAACAGTTCCAGTGTAGTGATATCCAGTCTCAACCGCAAGCAATCGCATGGCTAAGCGGGGTAATCCCCAAATGCTCGCAGCGGTCCGCTATCCGCGGGGTCAGTTCTCGGCTTCTGGCGGCCGCTGGTAGACCATCTCCAGCCGGCGGCCCTGGTTCTTGAAGTCCGCGCGGGTCATGTAAGAGCGGATCAGCAGCAGGCCGCGACCGCCCGGACGGGTGAGGTTCTCCTCGGCGGTTGGATCGGGCACCTCGGAGGGGTCGAAGCCCGGGCCGGGATCCTCCACGGCGATGCGGACCGTATTGGCGTCGACGCCGTATTCGACGGTGATGGGTGTGTCGTCGGGCAGATCCCGCAGGCCATGGCGGAAGGCGTTGGTCATGGCCTCCTCGAGGGCAAGGCGGACGGCGAAGGTCGCGGCCTTGGGATACCCGCGTTCCTGCATGGCAAGCTCGATGGAGAGCCACAGTCGGTCGATCCGCTCGCGGTCATTGGTGACCCGGGCCGAGTCGCTCACGCTGGCCTGCTCATCTGGGTGTGCCATGCCGGTGCCGCCTGGGTGCTGGAGTGGATCAGTCGAAGCTCTGCATCGCGCTCTCGGTGTTCTCGTGGATCGTGAAGATTCGGTCGAGCTTGGTAATGCTGAAGACCTCCTGGATCTGCGGATCGATATCGGCCAGGCGGAGCTGGCCCGATCGATTGCGGATCTTGTGGTGGATCGTGATCAGCGTGCCCAGGGCGGCCGAGGACATGTGGTCGACGTTGTTGAAGCTGATGAGGAGCTTGGGGCTGCTGGAGGCCTCGATGACCTCGGTGATCTCGTCGCCGATGCGTTGGATGCTGGCCTCATCGAGGATGTTGCGGTCGAGGAACTCGACCCGCGTCACCCCATCCTGATCGGTGATGCGCAAACGTGTCTCTTCGGCAGGCATGCTGGGCTCTCCGAGTGGGCTGGGCGGATCGAGCCGTCGATCCCCCGAGCGCAAGCGTAGCAACAACGCCCGCCCCGGGCAGTCCAGGGGCGGGCGTTATCTGATGTTTGTGATTCCCGGGGGTTGGGACGGTCTTAGAAGGGGTTCAGGCCGCCACCCATGGCCGGGAAGTTGCGGGCTTCCTGCTCGCTCTGGATGAGCACGGTGGGCTTCATCAGAATCAGCAGGGTCTGCTCTTCCTTGCTCTGGATGCGGTTGGTGAAGAAGCGGTTGAGTACCGGCAGCTTGCTCAGCAGGGGCACGCCCGTCTCGACCTCGAACTCGCTGACCAGCCGCTGGCCGCCCAGCAGCAGGGTGCCCTCATCGGGCACGGTGACGGTGGTGCGGACGCGGGTGACCGTCACGGTGGGCAGCTGGATGAACGAGGAGGTGTCGGCGGAGCTGACCAACGTGCCGCCGGCCACGGCCGTGACCTGCTCGCTGGCAAACCCGTCGATCTGGGCCAGGCCCGCGTCGACGTTCATGGTCACGTAGCGGCGATCGCTGGAGATCGTGCCGCGGACCAGGAGTGTGACGCCCTCGGTGGCGACCTCAACGGTGGGATCGAAGCCCACGGCGCTGTCGCTGACCACCGGCTCCAGGTCGCCCACATAGGCCACCTGGGTAGCGACGTAAATGTTGGCAAGCTGCCCGTTGGTGAGCGTCAGACGGGGCGCGGTGAGCTGGGTCGAGCGGCGGTCGGCCTGGGTGGCCTTCACCAGGAAGTCCACCTGCACGTCATCGAGGAACGAGCCGGCCACGCCCAGGGCCGGGGCCGCACCCAGGATGGTGTTCGCCAGGCCGCTGGAGGGCGCCAGTGCGCCCGCCAGACCCAGGGAGTTCTGCCCGGCCCCCACGACGCCCGTGTTGTCGGGCGCGGCGACGGGCTGTGTGACCTGCTGGTCATCGGCACCGCCACCGACCACCGTGCGACGCCGGCCGGTGGGTCCCGAGAAGTCGAAGAAGTCGCTGGGCAGCAGGCTGGGATCGTTGGCCGCCGCGGTCTGGAACTGGTCGCTCTTGGCGTTGAAGTAGATATCCAGGTCGAAGCCGATCTGCTCGAAGTAGTCCTGGTTGACCAGCAGGAAGCGGGTCTCGACGTTGAGCTGCAGGGCCTGCTGGGCGCGGAGCTTGTCGAGCAGGCCGCCGATCTGGCGGTGGGCCTTGGGCGTGGCGCGGATGATCAACAGGCCGCGGTAGGGCGTGATGGTCCAGCGACCCTCGAGGAAGCCACGATCTTCGTCGATGTTGTTCTCGACGATTTCGATGATCTCGTTGATGCGGTCTTCCAGGGGCGTTTCTTCGATCTCGTTGTCGCCCTGGTCCTGGAAGGGGCTCTGGCGGCCGCCGCCGCCCTGGCTGCTCTGCAGCGCCTGCTGCAGGTCGATCTCGGGCACGTCGGGATAGTCGGGAATCTCGTGCAGCAGGTCGTTGATGTCGTAGATGCCAACGGCGGTCTTATCGAGAAGGTTTTCGGCCGAAGAGATCGTCAGCAGGCCGTCGATGACCGCCCAGTCGGCGGCGTTGAAGTCATCGGGGCTTGCCTTGGCCAGCAGGCGATCGAGCGCGGTCGTGGCGTTCACGGTGCTGGCAAGGCGGAGCGTAACAGGCGTCTGGCGATCGATGCCCAGGCGCTCGAGCGTCTCCCACTCGACGTCCATGTCGACCTCGGCCTGCTGGGCGATGTAGGCCAGCGCGCTCTCGAGGGGGTTGTCCTGCAGGTTCATCTGCACCCGGCTGGACTCGAGCTGCGCCAGCACGCGGCGGTTCTCGGCGCTGTCGACGAACTCGGCCTGCGCCTCGCGGCTCTGGCTGATGGCCGGCCAGTTCTCGGGGTAGTTGACCACGTCCAGCGGGGGCATCAGGGCCCGCTCGGCCTCCAGGCGGAAGTGGGCGAACCCCTTGTCGCGCTGCTTGCGGATCTGGTTGTAATCCACGTAGACGAGGATGTTCTCGTAGGCGTTCTTCAGCAGCAGGCCCGAGGGGTTGACCGGGTCGATCAGCAGGAGCTGCTCGATCGTGTCCAGCGCCTCGCGGTACCGCATGTTCATCTGATATTCGCGGGCCTGGTCCAGCAGCAGGTTGATGGTGCGCTCACGCTCGTTGCGCTGCTGCTGGGTGCGCTGCGCCTGCTCGCTGCGGGCGGCCTCGTCCAGCTCGCTGGCCCGCTCTTCCTGGATGCGGATGCGGGCGGCCTCGATGCGGGCCTCCAGGTCGTTCAGCTCGCTGATGCGGGCCTCGAACTCGGGCTGGGCGAACACGTCGCGGTTGCGCTGGAAGTCCACCCGGGTGCGCGAGAGCTGGGTCTGCGCAGCGCTCAGGTTGCCCTGGGCCAGTTGACGCTCGACCTCGTTGACGCCAACCCGGAACTCGGCCAGGGCGTTCTGGCGGACCAGGTCGCGGGTGCCACCCAAGGTCTCCTGACCGCTCGGGGCGCCCGACAGCCGCACGTCGATCTCGTCGATTCGGGTGGCCACACGCTCACGCTCTTCGGGGGTCAGCAGGTCCTGGTTGGCCCGCACCAGCACGTACAGGCGGCGGGCCTCGGCCAGCTCGTTGCGCTCAAAGGCGGCATCGGCCTGGCTCAGGTTGGCCCGGGCCTCCTGCTGGATGGCCTCGCGGAAGAGCTGCTGGGGATCGCCGGCGCCTTGCTGGCCCGAACCCTGGCCGTCCTGGCGGCCGCGGACCACGCCCGCCTGTACGCCCGCGGCGGCGGCGGCGCTGGCGTCAAAGGTCGTGCCGGCCGAACGCTCGGCATCGGCGACGCGGAGCTCCATGCGGCTGAGCTTCTCGCCCTGCTTGCGGTCGAGCTCGAGCCCCGCACGACGGACCACGGCGAGCTGGGCCTTCGCCTGGGCGTAGCGGCCGGCGTCCAGATCCGCGCCGGCCTGGCTCAGAGCGTCGGCGACCATCGGGCGGATCGCTTCCTGCCGCTGGGTGATGGCCCGGCGGGCTTCGTCGGCCCGCGTCCACAGGGCCGAGCCCTCGTCGGCGGCGTCGAGCACCGAGGCCACGCGGGTGGCGGCGAAGGCCAGGTTGCCCTGGGAGATGGCCAGGTCGGCCTGCTGGAGGGCGATCTCCAGGCGATCGGCGCCGGAGATCTTGTTCTGGATGTTGCGCAGGGCCACCAGCGTCTGGGCCCGCTCGTCGCTGCTGCCGGTGGCATCGCTCAGGGCGCTCATCAGCGTGGCCTGAGCCCGCACGAACTGGCCCTGGGTCATCAACTGGTCGGCCTGGGCCCGTGCCTGGGCCAGGGTGGCGGCGCCGTCATCGGCCAGAGCCGGGAGGGCCGAGGCGTGCAGCGTGGTGGCCAGGGAGGTGGCCAATGCCAGGGCGAGGAGGCGACGGGGGGTCCTGCTGGTGCTCATGCCAAGCTCCAAAGTGTGCGGTGAGGGGAAGCGGCGGGCGGGAATATCGGCTGGGGCCGCCGGGATCGAATCGGTATGGGAACGCGGGTGGGACGTGTACGCGGCTGGGGGCGGCCCGTTACCGGGGCGCCATCATGACCCGTGGGCCATCATTGGCGCCTGCCGGTCGCCCGGCCCGGGTGGGCCGACGCGTCGAGCCGGCGGAACGGGAGTTGGTCCCCAGGGCGGGGCTCCCGGTGACGCCCCGGGTGTGCCCGGAGCGCTGGGTGTTCGATTGATACCCGCGACACACGCCGCGGGATGCACGCTCGGACCAAAAATCGGCCCAGACCTGAGCGGGTGGAGGATAATCACCACCCCCCGCCAGAGCAACTCCCCGTTCCGACCTGGTGCGCCTTGGGGCAAACGCCACGCGCGGCACGGGTAGCCGGCTATTCGAGCCAACGGCTCGCGAGGATCCGTCCGGCCGCGTCATTGGCGAGCGCTTCATCCAGCTGGCGAGCGATCTCGGGCGGCTCGGCGGGGCTCGGATCGTCGAACACGTCGGGATCCGTGGGCGGCATCGAACCGGACGATGGTTGGGATTCGGGTGGGGGTGTGACCAGCGGTGAGGGATCGCTGGAACGCGCCAGGTGGGCCTCGGGCGGGGCGGGCGGCTGGGAGGCGTGGGCCCCGGGCTTGCCCAAGGGGACGGCCAGAAACGCCGCCAGCTCGCGACGCCACAGCCGATCGGCCGAGACCACACGGGGCCCGAAGCCCTCGGCGACCGGGGCGCCCACCCCCTTGCTTGCGGTCTCATCGGGCAGCTTCTCGACAGCCCGGACGGCCAGATCCTCGGCCTCGCGCCAGCAGCCGGCGGCCAGCAGCACCTCGGCGTAGCGCACACGCGGGCCCTGGTCCTTCTCCGGTTCTGGCCGGTCCTGCTCGCCCGGGGGGGTCTCCCGCTCGCCGCTTCCCTCCTGACCGCCGCCGGCGTCGTCGGCCCCGCCGGACATGGGCGGATCGACGCGGACCAGGCATCGCCAGCCGGTGACGCCCAGCTCGCGGCCATCGTCGTCCAGGTTGCGTTCCACGTCGATGTTGAGGGTCATGCCCCAGAGGTCGACCAGGGCCTCGGCCACCTCCTCGGGGCCGGGCAGCTCGGGGCGGTCCTCGGGGGTCAGCAGCACGCTGCGGTGCTCGTGGCTGACCGCGTCGGCGGCCATGACCTCGATCTGCGGTCGGCCGTCGGGCCTGCGGGCCCTCCCCCCCGCCCCGTTGTCGGCGCTCCCGCCCAGGTTCGCCAGCTCGAAGGCCGCCAGCAGCCTGTCGACCCGCTCCTTCTGTGATGTCTCGACGCGCACGGTCAGCACCTTGTGCTCGTCGAGGAAGAAGTACATGAACGGCTCCTCGCTCATGGCCCCAAAGCCGCACAATCCATCTTCAAAAAGAAACGGCTCGTACCAGCGGACGCCGTCGTAGAGGCTCTCGACCCCCACCAGCTCGTAGGCGATGTACGGGTCGATCTCGCGGAAGGCGTCGTTGCCCAGCACGTCCAGGATCGGGTACACCCGCCCGGGCAGCAGGCTCAGCAGGGCCGAGCACAGGGGCTTGAGCCGCTCGGCCGAGACCAGGATCTCGTAGACGTAGCGGTCGGGCCACTCCTCCCACTCCTCGTCGCCATCGGCGGGCTCGAAGTCGGCGGTGTAGCCGCTGGCCGGGGCGATGGGCTCGACGGGATAGACGCCCAGGGGGAAGGCGAAGCCGTTCACACGGACGCGTTCGAGGGCGGGGTTGAGCAGGCATCGGTGCATCGGGCGATGCTAGGGGGAGGGGGGGGGAGGCACGGAGGCGGCTGCGACGGCAAGGGCGTCGCTCCCGTTCCCACGATTGCCGATTGCCGATTACCGAGTCCCGATTGCCGCTCCGCGTCCGAGAACGCCCCCGGCCCCGCCCGCCCGCGGCGGAAGCCTGTTCACCGCCCGAGCAGTTCCGCACGTGAACAGAACTGTTCTGGCCGTGAACAGAACACTTCTGCACGTGAACAGAATAGTTCTGCAGGTGAACAGAAGTGTTCTGTTCACCTGCAGATTTGCGCTGCGCGCCAGGAATCGGCCCTGGCGGGCTCGCAGGGCGGTTCCTCTATGCGGACGGTCCGAGAGCGCGCCGCGCGGGCGCTCGTGCGGCCGGGCGGCGCGTGGGCCGGTGGGTCCATGGGCCCCAGGGTCCGAGATCGTGGACCGCGCCGGGCGCGGGGAGTTCCGCTTCAGGCAATGGGCAATGGGTCCGCAGCCGGAGGTCTCTCTTCCCTCCGCCCCATTGCCTGTTGCCCAATGCCCATTGCCTCCTTACCCACACCCCGCCGCAAACGCCGTCTGGAACGCCAGGAAGTCGAAGATCGTCAGCTCGCCATCGCCGTCGAAGTCGGCGATGGGGTTGGCGTCCTGGAAGAGGTTGAGGAAGAGCAGGAAGTCGAAGACGGTGAGGGCGCCGTCGGCGTCGAGGTCGGGGGCGCAGATCGCGCACGAGAGGTCGTAGACGTGCACCGCGCCCAGCGGGTCACGTTCGGTGCCCAGCACCCATTCGTTGGAAGCGCCAAATGCAGAGAAGCGGCCGTTGGTCGCCGCGCCATCGCCGAAGCCCGCCGTCGGTGTTGCGGCCGCAGAACGCAGGACCTGCTGCCACATGCCGTCTGGACTGCGGCGGTACGTGTAGCCTGCGCCGGTCCCAAAGGGGTCTTCGAACGATGCCCCCGCGGCGATGAAGTCGCTGTGTAGATGGACGCAGTTGCCTAGATGTGTGGAGGTATCGGGGCCCATGTAGGCAAGCCTCTGCTCCAGTTCCCAAGTCCCGTCGCCAATGACAAGTACATAAATCGCGCCGCGAGAATCTCTTGGAGCGCCTGCGACAAGCCGGGAGCTATCCAAGTCAAGAGACTCTCCAAAGAACATCTGAATCCTGTCCGGCGTCCCTTCCGGCCTGAGCACCTGCTCCAGCGCGTACACGCCCTCCCCATCGCGCCGGTACGCGTACGCCGCCCCGCCCTGCACGACGACTTCGCCGTTCAACGGCTCGCCCACGACGATCCACTCGCCATCGATCGCCAGCCCCACGCCGTAGCCCGTTCCGGTGCCCGGCGGCGTCGCGGTGTCCAGGCGTTGCACGAAGTTCCACGCGCGGCCGACCTGCTCATAGGCGTACACCGCGCCGCTCTGCGTGACGGCCGCGAAGCCGCCGCTGATCGCCACGCGTTCGCCGAAGCCGCCGCCCGCCTCGGGCTCGCTGGGCAAGAGCACGCCGGTCTCGACCCACTGCGCGCCGTCGAAGTCGAACACGTACGCCGCGCCGGCGTTCGAGCCGCCCAGGTCGCTGCCGGTGCCGCCGACGATGAGCCGGTCGCCATCGAGGTCGATGTGATAGCCGAACAGGTGCCCCGCGTCGATGTCGGCCGGGTAGATCGTCTGGATCAGCTCCCATTGGCCCGAAGCATCGTTCAGCTGGTACGCCTGCACGCCGCCGTGCAGATAGCTCCCCGCCGGCACGGCCAGGGCCCCATCGCGCCAGTCGGCCACGATCATGTGCCGCCCGTTCATCTCCACGTGCCCGCCGAACTCGCCCCAGTCGCTGAGCACCGGCGGCACCAGCCGCTGGGTCTCGCAGGGGGCCAGCTGGGCCAGGGCGATGGATGGCAATGCGTGACAGGTGGCAAGGGCTATCGGGATGGTGAGCTGCTTTGCGTTCCTCATGCCATGAGTATGACCGCTGGCCCGGAGGGATGCAAGAGGGGAATCCGCTGGATTGGGTAGTTCGGCCCATGGGAACCAGAAACTTCTTTAGATCAAGGGAAACCCATGTCTGTAGACTAAGAAATATGGGTAATCTGTCGTAATTGGAGCATCACTGTACGAAAACTAGGAGAAATGATCATGCATCGGAACCTGACCAGCATCGCGGGCTTGCTGACTCTATGTGGCATGGCCATCGGCCAGACCAGTGTGCAGCAAGTGGCCATCACCACACCGGCGGTCGTCGACCCCTCTGATCCCGAGGACCTTGGCTCGCGCCCGGTTGAGGCCGCCATCGGCGTGAACGACGAGGCGGTGGTCGTGCTCAGCAACATGCGGATGTCGATCTTCGCGCGCACCGGCGGAAACCACCTGGACACGGGCTTCCCAGACGCGATGGCGAGCGACTTTCCGTTCAAGAAGGTCGACACGACGTTTGGCCGTTTCTTCGACCCTCGCACCGAGTATGACAAAGCCAACGATCGATTGTGGATGATGTACAGCGAAGACAACTTCAAGTATGGCGGCGGCGGTGCGCTCTCACGCATCCACCTGGCCGTGTCGCGGGCTGAGCCCAGCGGCGGGCTCGATTCCTTCGACACGGACGATTGGTACTACTTCACGGGCATCGGCGGGACCGCGATCGATGGCGAGGCGCTGAATCTTGGGCAACCCGTCGATCCACAGGTAGATCCTGAGGTGAGCCCGTTCCGATCCGGCCAAGGTCACAACCCCCTCGTCACGCTGGCCGATCTGCCGGCGATGAGCATCGACGAGCAGGCCGTCTACCTGACGCCGTACAGCGTCGAAGGCACCGGACCGGGCGCCGTGTTCGGCACGATCGTCATCATTCCCATCGAGCATTCCAACGGCTCGATGCTGGATGGTGATCGCCCCTCGGAAACGGACATCATCATGATGCGCCGCAACTTGCTGAACGATCCCTCGGGCGAACGCAACCTGCCGGACGACTCGCTGGAGGCTTACGCCGTGCAGGAGCCGTTCGACCAGTTTGACAACGCTCAGTTCTTCCTGAGCTTGCCCGTGGACGGCGAGATCAACGAGGGACTGCGTCTGGGTGGGCTGTGGTATGACTCGACCGCAAGCCAGTGGAAGTATCGCCAGCGGGTGAACACCTCGCCAGGCACGACACCCACAGCGCTCGACGACATGGACCTGAATCCAAGCCCGACCACCGCCGCGGCACTGCGTTTCTACGACACGGCCGGCGGCTATCGACCGCTGACGCCCGACACCGACTTCCGACCCGCGGCAACCAGCTCGTTCATCGCCTCGGCGGTGCTCGTGTACGACAACTCGAACGCCGCTCGCATCTTTGCGGCGCACCACGTCATCCCGGTTGATAGCTCACAGAACCCTGAGGAACGCGAAGAGCGGTACGTCGTGCAGTGGTACGTGATCGATCCCGACCTGACCAATCTGCGCAACCCGAGCAACAAGTGGGATCCGCAGGTTGTCGCCAGCGGCCGCATCGACGCCGGCTCGGGCGACCGCTACCACGCGGTGATCGGCGTGACGCCCCAGGGCGTGGCACACCTGCAGTACACCTACTCGGACGGCAGCACCTTTCCGCAGGTGCAACGCGCGATCCTCGACAACACCTACACCGCCGTCGTATCCGAGACGGTCATCCAGTCCAAGCCCTCGGTCGTGTTCGACACCACCACGGGCTCGTTCTGGGCCGACTACGCCGACATGCAGGCCGACCCGCTCTACTGCGGCTTCTGGTCGGCCCACACCCTGGCCCACGACCTGGACGAGCGCGATGAGTGGATGTTCTTCCAACCGTTGAACTGCCAGGATCCCGAACTCAACTTCGACGGCGACGTCGATCTGTACGACATGGCCCTCTTCACCGACTTCTTCAACGCCGGCGCACGCCGCGTGGACATGAACACCGATGGCGAGACCGACGCGACCGACGCGGCGATCTACCAGAAAGCCTACAACGCCCAGAAGGACTAGGGCTGCTCCTGCCAGCGGCTCGATTCGCCCCAAGGGCCCGCCATGCGGGCCCCTTTCCATGCCCGCACCACGACGGCCCACGCCCATGGTCCCATCACCCTCCCCCAAGAAGGAGCAGCCGAACCCCCTCCACGCCCCCCATGGCCCGGTTGGCCGGCCCCAAGCTTCCCCAGACCGCACAGACGGACCGATTCTTCAGATTCTCGCCGCCCGGAGCCCAGGAACGCTCACGACGCAATCCGGCCACGCCGATGAACCCAGCACGGCCGGCACAGGAGACCGGCCGGGTGCAGCACACGGCCCCGCGCGGGCCGGGGGATTGAACGATGAGCAATGAGAGAGTGCCTCGCACCGAGGCCGAGTTCGTGGAATGGCTCCGGGATCACGTCGCCCTCTGGGAAGGGGGCCAGACCGGCCCGCCCGACATCGGGCTGTCTGTTGAGCAGATCGCGCTGTTGGCCGGGCTCCAGGAGACCCTGGACGAGAAATATCAGACCCTCAAGGACCTGAAGGCCCAGAAGAAGGCGGCCCGCATCGAGAAGGACACCGCCCTGGCCGCCGCCCGCGCCATGGTGGGCGGCGATATCGAGATCATCGATGGCTACGCCAAGACCACCGGCGACCAGGACGTCTACGCCCGGGCCCAGCTCGACCCGCCAAAGAAGCGCACCCCGCGCGACGAGGCGCCCATCCCCGCCGACGTGCGCATCAGCGCGACCACCGACGGGGCCCTGGAGCTTACCTTCAGCGCCAACAAGGGCGCCGGCTCGGTGTTCATCATCGAACGCCAGTTCGTCTCGGGCGGCGGCGTCGCCGGTCCCTGGCAGTACGCCACCACCAGCACCGAGAAGGCCTGGCTAGACGAGGCCGTGCCCCAGGGGCTCGACGAGGTCCGCTACCGCATCCGCACGAAGCTGACCAACGGCGTCTACAGCCAGTGGACCTCGCCGGTGCCCTTCTTCTTCGGCACCGGGTCGGGCGGCGCGAGCACGCCCGCGTCGGCGACCCGCGCGGCCCCGACCGGCGACTCCGAAGACGGCCCGGGCGGCGATGGCCTGACCATCGAGAACGCCAAGGCCCTCAAGGACGCCCAGGGCGCCAAGGGATCCGAGAAGGCCGGCTGAGTTCAGCCGCAACACGGTGAGGTTCTTCGCGGCGGATGGGGTACGGCCCCATCCGCCGCGTTGTCATGAGATACGCGGGGCTACCCGCCCCGCTCCTCCAACGCCTTGCCATACGCGATCATGACCATGAGGGCCGCGGGGCCGTGGCCCCGCTCAGGCGGTGGCCTCGACGCCCTCGCCCAGCTCGCCCTTGAGCTCCTCGGGCTTGACGTCCTTGACGGTGGACTTCTCGACGATGGCGTCCAGGGTCTTGTGCTCGCGGATCTGCAGGAAGACGCTCTGGATGCGGCCGCTCTGGACCAGCTCCTGGAAGAACGCCTCGGGGCGGGCGCCGCGCTCGAAGGCCATCTCGGCCACGCGCTGGCGGGCCTCGTTCTCGGAGACCTGCACGTCCATCTCCTCGGCCACGCGGTTGAGGATGAAGAACAGCTTGAGGTTCTGGCGGGCCTCGGCGGCCGAGGCGGCGCGGAGCTGGGCGACGTGGTTCTCGATGTCGGCCTCGTCCATGCCGCGGTACATGAGCTCCATGCGGCGGCGCTCCATGGCACGGCCGGCCTGCTGGGCGGTCATGCGCTCGGGCAGCTCGAAGTCGGTGTTCTCCAGCAGGTGCTTGGCGACCTGCTGACGCAAGGCGGTGGTCTGCTGGATCCTGGAGCGCTGGTCGAGGCGCTCGCGCAGGCGGGCCTTGAGCTCGTTCTCGTCCTCCAGGCCAAAGCGGCCGACCAGCTCGGCCCGGTCGAGCGGGACAATCTTGTCGATGGCGGTGACCTCGAAGGTGATGGTCAGGTCCTTGCCGCGGATGGCCTCGACCTCGTGCTGCTCGGGGCCGGTGGTCTTGATGGTGACCGTGTCGCCCACCTTGGGCAGGCCAAGCTGCTTGCCCAGGTCCTCGACGACGACGCCCAGGACCATGCCCTGGCCGCCGTCGGGTGGCGTCTGGACAACGGCGCCCTCGATGTTGTAGTGCTCGGCGCCCTCGGCATCGACCATCTTCGCGTTGCCGGTGAGGTAGTCGCCCTTCTCGCTCTTGTCGTGGCTCTCCAGGGTGCCCTCATTGAGACAGATCTTGGTGAGCTCCTCCTCGACGCGCTCGTCGCCGACCTCGAGCATGGGCTTCTTCAGCTCCAGGCCCTCGAGCTTGGGCAGGTCGAACTCGGGCTGGACCTCCACATCCAGGCCGAACTTCAGGGGCTTGCCGGCCTCGAGCTCGATGTCGCTGAGCTGGGTGCCGAAGGGGTCGCCGATGACCTTCAGGCCGCTCTTCTCGACGGCCTGCTGGTAGGCCTCGGCGACGATCTGGTTGCGGGCCTCGCTGCGGATGTTGGACCCGAAGCGCTTCTCGACCAGGGCCTTGGGAACGCGGCCACGGCGGAAGCCGGGCAGCTCGGCCTCCTCGAGGATCGTGTCCACCGAGGTCTGGAGCCGCTCGTCGACCGTGTCGGCGGCGACCTCGATCTCCAGGCGCTTGCGGCTGGGGCCGCTGTCGGTGACGGTGTAGTTCTTCAAGATGTCCGCTTGTGCGGTGTCGGCCATGGATCGAGCTCCCCAGACCAGGTCGTGCGGGCAAGAGATGGGTGGATAACACGCCCGCCGCCGGGCGGAGCGCGAAGGGGAGTATAGCTCGCCGCGGGATGGCCCGCGTTCGTGGCCGGCCGGTGCTGGGCGGGCTCCCGTCGCGGCAAACGCAAAAAAGTTGCCACCAGACTTGCCCCCGCCGGCGTGGGCTTGCCCGCGATCCCCGATGCGGAATGTCCCGATGGCCGGGGGCGGCAAAACCCCCTGGCGGCCTCACAGGGGCGTTTGTGCTTACAAACCGGTAGGAACAGCGCGCATAAGGGATGCGACGGATACCGGCAGTGTGGCTCTCTGGAAGGTGGAGCATTTTCTACGGCAATGCCCAGATCGGGCACCGTCAGCACGACTCGATCCTTGAAGGAGGACCGCAACCATGATTCGTATCACACGCACGACCGCCGCCCTGACCATCGCCGCCGTCGCCGGCCTGGCCACCGCCGCCATGGCCCTGAGCACCGGGCCCGGCTCGAGCGCCCAGGACCGCTGCCAGAGCGCCTGCGGCGCCGAGAAGGCGCCATCCGAAACAGCCGGGGCCGTGACGATGGTTTCGATGCCCGGCTCGCAGGCCTCGCAGGACCAGACCATCGTCGGCGTCGCGTCCGAGGCCGGCCAGTTCAAGACCCTGCTGGCCGCCGCCAAGGCCGCCGGCCTGGCCGAGGCGCTCAGCAGCAGCGGCCCGCTGACCGTGTTCGCCCCGACCGACGAGGCGTTCGCCAAGCTGGGCCAGAACACCATCAACGACCTGCTCAAGCCGGAGAACAAGCAGAAGCTCGTCAGCATCCTGACCTACCACGTGGTCAGCGGCGACATGCCGGCCAAGAAGGTCCTGGCCAGCAACGACGCGACCACGCTCAACGGCCAGCGCATCGACTTTACGACCAGGAACGGCTCGGCCTACGTTGACAACGCCCGCATCATCGCGACCGATGTCGACGCCAGCAACGGCGTGATCCACGTCATCGACAGCGTGATCATGCCCGAGAGCAAGAATCTCGTGCAGGTCGCCAGCGCCGACGGCCGCTTCAGCATCCTGGCCAGGGCCGTCCAGGCCGCTGGCCTCTCGGGCGCGCTGACGGGCGACGACGCCCTGACGGTGTTCGCCCCGACCAACGCCGCGTTCGAGAAGCTGCCCGACGGCACGCTCGAGGAGCTGCTCAAGCCGGAGAACCGCGAGATGCTCCGCGGCATCCTGACCTACCACGTCGTGCCCGGCCGCGTGTACGCGCGCGACGCCGTGGGCGCCCAGCGCGCCACCACGCTCCAGGGCGACGCCGTCCGCGTGGGCATCGACGATGGCCGCCTGACCATCAACGGCGCGAATGTGGTCAACTCCGATATCGAGGCCAGCAACGGCGTGATCCACGTGATCGACTCGGTCATCCTGCCCGGGCAGTAACCCGGTAGCGCCTGAATGTCCCGGCGCGTCCAAGGAGTGCCGCGGGCATGCACCCGCCCGCCACCCCCCCGAACGGGGGGTGGCGGGCTTTGACCAGTTTTGCCCGTGTTTTGCAGCATTTTGGACCCGGCTCCGACGCGGTGCCTACGTTCCGGCGCATGGAACTGGTGCGAGACGAGCTCGGAGCCTCCGTTCTGACCCATGAGGGGACACTGCCGCTCAGGTGGATTTTGTGCATCGGCCGAAACTACGGCGAGCACGCGAAGGAGATGGCCTCGGCCGCGGCCGCCACGAAGGCCACCGGCGAGGCCGGCCACCCGACGGTGTTCGCCAAGAGCCCCGCCTCGGTCATCCTGCACGAGGACGAGATCGCCATCCCCGCGTGCTGCGTCGACGAGGCGACGACTCTGGATGGGGGCGGCGACCAGGTCGACTACGAGGGTGAACTCGCCGTCGTCATTGGCACGCCGGCGCGTGACGTGTCTGTGGAAGAGGCGCTCGGCCACGTGCTGGGCTACTGCTGCGCCAACGATGTCTCGGCCCGCTGGTGGCAGAAGCACGGGGCGGGCGGCCAGTTCGTGCGCGGCAAGAGCTTCGACACCTTCTGCCCGCTTGGCCCAACGGTCGTGCCGGCGGCCCGCGTTGGTGATCCCGGCGGTCTGTCGCTCACAACCCGGCTGAACGGCCAGACGGTGCAGCACGCCCCGGCCAGCGACATGATCTACGGCGTGGCCGACACGATCAGCCGCCTGAGCCAGGGCGCCACGTTGCCGGCGGGCACCGTGATCCTGACGGGCACCCCCGGCGGCGTCGGCGCCGCCCGCACGCCGCCGCGGTACCTGCGCCCGGGCGACGTGGTGGAGGTGGAGATCGAGGGGCTGGGCGTGCTGCGCAACGCGGTGGTGGGGGGCTGAGGGGGTCCGGACGGCTACGGCGGGGCCAGCGACGTAGACTCGGTGCTGATGCGCCGCGGTGGTTCGAATGAGGGCCTGAGCACGGGCAGCCCCCAGACCCGTTCTGATCAAGATGGGTCCGAGCGGTTGTACGTGCTGCAGAACTGGCGGCAGGACGTGGTGGCGATCATCGACGAGGCGGCCGTGCAGCGTGAGCGGGTGTTTTACAGCCCCTATGGCCGGATCTTCGGCATGGTGGCGGGCGACACCGGGGTGTCCGGCAGCGCCTTCGACGGCAGCTACGGCCCCGCCGACGACACGGCGATCACCGGCTGGAGCGGCTACGACGCCTACGTCGACGTGGACCTGGACGGCGACGTGGACACGACCGATGCGGGCTACACATCCAACGACAGTCTGGGCTTGGGCGTGCTCAGCCGCGATGGGTCGACCGTCGGGTACGCGGGGTACGTGCAGGATGACTACGTGCCGACTGTGAACCACGTGCGGCATCGGGTGTACAAGGGCGATCTGGGACGCTGGGTCCAGAGGGATCCGGCAGGGTATGTCGATGGGGCGAATTTGTATGAATATGCGACAAGTGCACCTATCAACTTAAGGGGTCCTAGCGGTCTTGCAATTGATTTAATCCGTCTCATCAACCATTATTTCTATGGCGGCGGAAGCGACTTCGAACTAAAAGGTGAAATGTTCAAGCGATATTTGAAGTGCCCGAATGTCGCGGCGGCTATTGCTCGTATCGAGCGCCGCGTAAAAACTACCGGTATGACGATGGCGAAGGCGGCTCACGATCGAATCTCATGTGAGTGAGGATCTCCAATGCCGTTGGTTTTCTCCTACGGCCGAGACTTCAATAACAATCGCGAAACTGTCACCCCAGGGGGTTCATTTCCAAGTCTATGCTGGGCAATGGGTGGACACTTCATTGAGTTCGACTATCGATGCACTGGCTGGGCCATTTGCAGAGACGATCGTCAGGCACAGCCAGGAGACACTTATTATGGCTACTCGTGCGCGATCTCTTTTCGCGCTCGTGATTGGTTCAGCGATCCGCTTCAATTAGTTGAGGCTGCAAGAAAGAGGGGCTTGAAAGGAAAGGCAATTGCTACACTCATTGAAAAATTGCAAGATCGCCTGCTGGGCGGCGTTTCGTTCTGGATTACGGCAGAGTGGGGCGGCGGCGTCAGTGAGACTCTCGAAGGGAAGCGTCCTCACGCGCCTTGTTCTGGTGGGGATTAGAGAACTGTCACGCGTGACACAAGGTGTTTTCTGATGGATGAAGAGCGAGGAAGGATCTTAAGTGATGGCGTTGAATTGTGGCTCATTCATAATAACATATCAGTTGTCAACCATCAGGAAGGAACTACGTTTAGTCGCAGTCTTTCTGAAGTGATTGCGATCGCAAGCGATAATAATAATATCTATATCGCAACTTCGTCTGCCGGGTCTTTTGATCGAGAAATCGAAGTTCTACAACTCTCTGATGGGCACATCATCGGGAGAGTGGCCGAAGAAGCTGCGGCAGCGACATTGCCTTCTGAATTGCCTCAATATTCAGTAGAAGATAATTTGGACTGGCAATCTCCAGTGGCCTACGTGTACCAAATGTCGTCCTCGTCGATTGTTCCCCATTCGCCTGCGGCCAGTGCCGTGGCCTGGTCTGTGCTAGGTTGCTCTTTGGCGCTCTTGCTAGCGATGCTGGTGTTTATCCAAATAAAAAAGTTTCGGACTAAGAGGCAATGAACGAGGCTTGACGAGCAGTCAAACATCAATCCGGCAACGCCCCTCGATTTCCTCTCGCCGATCTGTTGAACTCCACCCATCCCAGCCCCCGTCGCCTCGACCGGGTGCAAGCGGCAGCCGGCTTCTTCGGCATCGCCTTCGCGGTGCTCAGCTCGCCGCGTGCAGCCGGTGCCTCGGCGAGCCGGGCGGCTCTCGCTTGACCCGCCATCGACGTATGCACTACTTCGACCGGGCCTACACGCTCGATGCGCTGGGCCGCGTGCTTGCCGAGGACCGCGGCAACTGGAACGGCTCGTCGATCGGGACGGTGCGTGAGGATCGCGACTGGACGCTGGGGATGACCGGCAACTGGGCGACGCGCGTGGTCGACCGCGACAACGACGGCACGAACGAGGTCGACGACTTGAACGTGCTGACTGGCGTCAATGCCCACTTCACCAACGCCAACGAGTGGACGACGCGTGATACCGACGGCGACGGGACGGACGACCTGACGCTGATCTACGACGCGAACGGGAACCTCACCGACGACGACAAGGACTATGTGTACGAGTACGACGCGTGGAACCGGCTGACGGCGATCCTGGTGCGCAACTCGAGCATGATGGTGACCGAGTACCGCTACAACGGGCTGGGCCAGCGGATCACAGAGAGCGACGGCACCGATACCGAACATCTTGTGTACGACGACCGCTGGCGTCTGATCAGCCGGCACGACGGCGCGTCCGATTACCTGGAGGAGACCCTCTACCACCACGCCGGGCTGGACGGCTACGGCGGCGCCAGCGACGTAGACTCGGTCCTGATGCGTCGGACCTTCCTGAGCACGGGCACGCCCCAGACCGAGGACCAGCGGTGGTACGTGCTGCAGAACTGGCGGCAGGACGTGGTGGCCATCATCAACGAGGCGGCCGTGCAGCGTGAGCGGGTGTTCTACAGTCCGTATGGCCGGGTGTTCGGCATGGTGGCCGGCGACACCGACTTCGATGGCAGCTACGGCACGGGCGACAGCACGGCCATCAGCGGCTGGGCGGCCAACAGCCACCCCTACCGCGCCTACGCCGATGTGGACCTGGACGGCACGATCGACGCGACGGATGCGGGGTATTCGACCAACGAGACCATGGGATGGGACGTGCTCTCGAGGGATGGCTCGACCGTCGGGTATGCGGGGTACGTGCAGGATGACTACGTGCCGACCGTGAGCCACGTGCGGCATCGGGTGTACAAGAGCGACCTGGGACGCTGGGTGCAGAGGGATCCGGCGGGGTATGTCGATGGGGCGAATCTGTATGAGTATGTGATGAGCGCGCCGCAGGTGATGCGCGATGCTTATGGCCTTTCACCATTCTGGTCAGATCCTACAAAGTGTGCGGGCCCAGCGTGTCGCATCCCCACGATTGACAAGCAGATTATTCGGCCAGGAGTTCCTGCGAGGCCGATGCGACCTCTGCCCTTCCCCTTGATTGTGCCACGATCACCAAGTCCTTCACCCGCTCCGGCAGATCCCGGTGGTGGCGGGGGTTCCGGTGGCGGTGGTGGTGGCATTATCGACATCATAGGAGAACTTGGAGGAGCCGTAGGAGGCAAGTGCTGCTTCCACATCTACGCTGGAGTTCAGCTATGTGTCACGATCAGTGTTCATCTTTCGATGAACACCTGTACCTGCCTTGGCCTGAGAGGACAATGCACTGTCTCAAGCTTCACGAAGCAATCATGTCTTAAAGTCTCGCTTAGGCTTGGAGTTGGAGTGCAGTGCTATCCAAACAATCCTAAAGCTACAGGAAAACTGGTTGCACACACCACTGGCAGTTGCTCGGGAGAGTCGGGGTGTTCGGGGAAGGCATGTTTTAGCGTTTTTGGATTCGGAGGTTCCTGCAGCGTGTGCGTTTTGGATAGCGGCAACTTAGAGTACGGATGTGAGTGGGGACTTGGAAGACCATGGCGACCGGGCGCCAGCGCAGGCGGATGTTACACATGCACGAGTATTGACAAGTCTGGTCAATGTCCGTGCTTAGCAACCAATTGATGGAAGATTGGCAGGCGTTCACCAACTTGGCCTGGCGACAACAACTGCGAGACGCACTTGCTCACGAAAGGTAGTCCTGTAGCAAATGAATCAGCCTCTTTCGAAGATTTTCGTAGCTATCGTCATGCTACTAGTCATTGCATCGGGAATCGGCCTGATAGCGATTGTGGCACCGGACTACGCGATTGCTCTGAAAGCCGCACGTGCGGACCTGGTGGAAGTTGAGGGTCGGCTCATCAAAGGAGAAGTTGATCGCCATCCACAGCGCCCCAGAGCCTGGAAACCGAAAGTGTTATATGAATACGTGTACGAAGGGCAGGCGTATACAAGCACTCGGTTTGCCTTTGGCAAGTATGCGTTCGCGTTCATGTCCCCTTCGGACGTCGACACGATGTTCACCGAGGCAGACAAGGACGGCGCCATCCCTGTTTTTGTAGATCGAAATAATCCAGAAATATCGGTATTAATCAACAATACCGCAAACGCAATAAATGCAGTAACAATAGGCGTTACTGTTGTCGGGCTTGGGCTGATAGTGTGCGCTGTTCTCGCTATCTATTCAAACATCATAAATCCACAAAAAAGCAGCAAACGACGTACTGGTTTATGAGTACTACATAGCATTAATAAACTTATGTGGTGGCGTCGACTATGGGGGCTATCCACCGCATCGCCGAGGGCGACGGAACGGATGCCGAATACCTGATCTACGACGACCGCTGGCGGCTCATCAGCCGCCACGACGGGACCGATTACCTGGAGGAGACGCTGTACCACCATGCGGGGCTCGATGGTTACGGCGGGGCCAGCGACGTAGACTCGGTCCTGATGCGCCGGACCTTCCTGTCAACTGGCAGCCCCCAGACCGAGGACGAGCGGTGCTCCGTGCTGCAGAACTGGCGGCAGGACGCGGTGGCGATCATCGACGAGGCGGCCGTGCAGCGTGAGCGGGTGCACTACAGCCCCTACGGCCGGGTCTTCGGCATGGTGGCGGGCGACACCGACTTCGATGGCCACTACGGCACCGGCGACAGCACGACCATCAGCAACTGGAGCACCGACCCCTACCGCGCCTACGCCGACGTGGACCTGGACGGCGACGTCGACGCCACCGACGCGGGCTACAGCACCAACGACAACATGGGGTGGGACGTGCTGTCGAGGGATGGGTCGACCGTCGGGTATGCGGGGTACACCCAGGACGACTTCATCCCGACCGTGAACCACGTGCGATACCGGGTGTACAAGAGCGACCTGGGACGGTGGGTCCAGAGGGATCCGGCGGGGTATGTTGATGGGGCGAATCTGTATGAGTACGTGATGTCGTCGCCTATCAAGATGAGAGATCCGATGGGCTTGGCGAGTGGAGTGGGGCTCGGACAGGCGGTTGGATGTGAAGCAACCAACTCCGCTAGTAGCTATGTCGTGGTAAGCGAGAGAGCATCAACTACGACAGCTATTTCATATTCTTGTGGTACGCGTTCATCTGACGCTGGAATCAGCGTAGGGTGTGGCGGCGCAAGCGATCCGGACGTTGAAGTTACTATCCAACCAGTGCGACCTGCTCTCTGCGATTATTGCCTTGGCGAGAACGGAGAGTATTTCAAAGAAGATAAGGTGGTGTGGTCTCCAGGGATTGAGAAAACGATCTGTCGCAGCTGTGTTGTGAATCGAATTCCGCTCAAATGTGCTCCAGTGATTTGGTGTTGGGACAAGTGTAAGAAGTGCATTGGGGAAGCCAAGTTCAAGTGCGTCAGATCTAAGGTGACAGGCTGCCTGTACTGGAAGTACCAAGGGAAATGGCGAGGGCATTGTGATCCAAGTAAGTGCGGCGGAACCTGCTGTTGTTTGGACAAAGGACTTTATCTGAAGTAGATGATGGCCGATTGCGATCTGGGATGTTTGAGATGAAATATAAATTAAACGAAATCGGTGAAAAGCAAGTGACAAAAAAGACTATCGGTACGATCTTTATGTGTGGCGCAGTACTTGTCGCTCTCGCGTGCTTCCTTGCTATCACTGGTTCGAACCAAGAGCCCAAACCTAAAATCGCGTGGAAGCAAAGGGTCGTTAAGACTTATGGCGGGCATGTCTTGTCGGCCGAACAATTTGAACGTATTATGTATACGGCCATTTCATTTCCAGACAGTATTGCTGCAGAAGACATCCAGCAAGAATTCGAGGAACAGTTCGGATGGTCACGGGTTTCGTCTCGTAGCAAGATTCCCCATGCGTCAGAATATCCAGGGTGGTTTCTGCCGTCGCGTATTGCAACTTTGGAATGGGTTGTGTATCATGAGTCGTCGAAGACGGCTGTATGGTACGATCCAAACTTACATGCCCTGCTTGTTGTGGAGCAGCTACAGAGATAAATTGGTGATACCACGGTCAACCTTCTTGGATGGTTGCTTATTTGTTGTGGCGACGGTTCGGCCGCATGCCGTAGTCTCCAGGGCCAGTTTTAGTGCTTGCTGCAGGACGGCTCGCTGTTCGCCGCGGCATTCTCGATGAGTTGCTCGTGCAATGAGAAGTCGGTTGGTCAATAACTCACCCTAAACGTGGGCGAATCCTCTGGCCGCGACCTTCTCCGGTCGTACAGCCTGGTCGTGGCGATCGAGGCATGCCCGAGCCACATCTGGACGTAGGCGATGTCGGCCTGGTGCTCGAGGGCGTTGGTGGCGGCGGTGGCGCGAAGGGCGTGCAGGCACAGCCCGTCCATGGTGATGCCGGCCGCGGCGCCGTACCTCTTAAGCAACTTGTCCATCCCGTCTCCGGTGATGGCCAGGTCCGAGCGGTGGGAACTTGGGACGCAGCGGGCCCGCCCCCGTGAGGGTCTGAGAACCCGACCACGCGCCGGCGAGCCGATAACCCCCGCACAGCACGTCCGGATATAGAAACCGGCCTGGCGCCCCCCTAGCAGAGTTTCCGGCGTGCAGAAAGTCATTTTCGGTACGCCGTCAGCCGCTCTCGGTACGCCGTCCGTCGCTTTCGGCATGCCGTCAGCCGCTCATGGCACGCCGTCCGTCGCTCTCGGCACGCCGTCAGCCGCTCATGGCACGCCGTCCGTCGCTTTCGGCACGCCGTCAGCGGCTCTCGGTACGCCGTCCGTCGCTCTCGGCACGCCATGAGGCTCGCCGCGTGCGCGTGGCATCGGGCCCGGCGGGCCCGGCGGGCCTGGCGGGCCCACCGGGGCGGCCGGCGGGCGGGCCCCTACCCTGTCCACCCATGAGCCAGACACCCGATACCCCCCAGGCCGGCACCGACTTCCTCGCCTCCATGGAGGCCCTCCGGGCCGACGGCCTGGCCGAGCTCGAGAACGCCGCCGACGCCGCCGCCCTGGAGGCCTGGCGGGTCGCGTTCCTGGGCTCCAAGGGCCGGCTGAAGGCGGCGATGGCGGGCATGAAGGACGTGCCCAGGGAAGACAAGCCCGCCGCCGGGCAGAAGGCCAACGCGGTCAAGTCGGCGCTCGAGGAAGCGTTCGAGGGCCGCAAGGCGGCACTCTCGGGCGGTGGGGCAGCAGGCGCGGCCAGTGGGGGGCCAGCCGTCGACCTGACCGAGCCGGGGCTGCACAGCGCCAGCGCGCAGGGGCGGCGGCACATCCTCATGCAGGTGCGGGCCGAGCTGGTGGAGGTCTGCGCCCGCCTGGGCTTCGCCGTGGCCAGCGGGCCCGAGCTGGAGGACGAGGACCACAACTTCACCAGGCTGAACATCCCCCAGGACCACCCCGCCCGCGACCCGATCGACAACTTCTACGTGGACAACCCCGCGACGACCCAGCGCCCGCGCATGCTCCGCAGCCAGACCTCGACCGTGCAGATCCGCACGATGGAGCGTGCGGTCAAGGAGGGCTGGGGGCCCCCCTTGAAGGTCATCAGCCCCGGCCGCGTGTACCGGCCCGACACGGTGGACGCGACGCACACGTTCATGTTCCACCAGTTGGAAGGTTTGTACATCGACGAGGGCGTGTCGATGGTGGATCTCAAGACGACGCTGCTGCAGTTCGCCGAGGCGTACTTCGGCAAGGGCGCTCAGATCCGGCTGCGTCCGAGCTTCTTCCCCTTCACCGAGCCCAGCGCCGAGTTCGACATGATGATTGCGCTTAGGCCCGGCGACGAGCCCAAGTGGATCGAGCTTGGCGGCTGCGGCATGGTCGACCCCAACGTGCTCCAGGCCTGCGGCATCGACCCCGAGCGATGGAGCGGCTTCGCCTGGGGCTTTGGCATCGAGCGCCTGGCGATGGGCAAGTACGGCATCCCGGACATCCGGATGCTGTTCGAGAATGACCTGCGGTTCTTGAAGCAGTTCTAAACGTTCTTTCACGCGCTGCGCGCGGCCTTGGTGGGGCTGTAGACTGGCCCGATGGACGGCTTCTTCCAATCGTGGGCCCAGGCCTCGATGACGACGCTGGGCTTCTTCTGGATGGCCCTGTGGGCGTTCTGCCTGGGCTACTGCATCAGCTCGATGATCCAGGTGTTCGTGACGCACGAGCGCATGCGGCGGACGATGGGCACCGCGGGGCCGCGGTCGATGGCGCTGGCGACGTTCTTCGGGTTCGTGTCCAGCTCTTGCAGCTTCGCGGCGCTCAGCGCGACGCGGGCGCTCTTCCAGAAGGGCGCGGGGCTGGCGCCGGCGCTGGCCTTCCTGCTGGCCTCGACGAATCTGGTCGTCGAGCTTGGCATCCTGATCTTCATCTTCCTCTCGTGGCAGTTCGTGGTGGGCGAGTACCTGGGCGGGCTCATCCTCATCGGTGTCATGTGGCTGCTGGTGCGATGGACGGCGCCCAAGAAGCTGGTCGAGGCGGCGCGCGAGCACGCGAAGAAGTCTGCGGCCGACGACGAAGAAGACCCGCCTAACTGGAAGGAACTCATCGCCACGCGTGAGGGCTGGTCGAAGGTCGGCCGGCAGTACCAGGCCGAGTGGCTGATGGTGTGGAAGGACGTGGCCGTGGGCTTCACGGTGGCGGGCGTCATCGCCGCGTTCGTGCCGCCGGCGTTCTTCGAGGCGCTCTTCGTGGGCAGCGCCAGCGAGGGCGGCCCCACGTGGTGGCAGACGGTGCTGCACACGCTGATCGGGCCGGTCGCGGCGTTCTTTACCTTTATTGGGTCGATGGGCAACATCCCGCTGGCGGCGATCCTCTTCGGCTCGGGCGTCAGCTTCGCGGGCGTGATGGCGTTCATCTTTTCTGACCTGGTCGTGTTCCCGATGCTGCGGATCAGCGCGCAGTACTTTGGTTGGAAGATGGCCGCGTACATCCTGGGCGTGTTCCTGGCGTCGCTCGTCGTCGCGGCCCTTGCGATGCACTGGGGGCTGGCGGCCTTCGACCTGCTCCCCAGCGCCGAGAGCGCCAAGGCCACGCAGACCGAGCCCGGCGAGCGGTTCAAGGTCGACTACACGCTCTTCCTGAACATCGCCTTCGTGGGCATCACCGGCGTGCTGGTGTGGTTGGGCCATCGCGGCAAGGACGAGGAGGGTGATGGTGGGGGCGGCGGCCACGACCACGGCAGCCCGGGCGTAATCCAGCGCGTGCTGGGCGTGCTGGCGATCCTCGCGTTCGTGTGGCTGGCGGTGGGGGCGGTGCTCTGGTTTACGATTTCGTGAAGACGGCCAGCGAGGCGCGCAGGCGTTCTATGCTGGCCGATGCGTTCTCTTGCCACCACTGTCCTGATCGCGTTCGCCGCCCTGTCGTGCCTCGGCCTCGCGCCGGTTGCTGATGACCGCCCGCTCGACAAGCCCCTCGTCCTGGCCCACCGCGGGGCCTCGGGCCACCTGCCCGAGCACACGCTGGCGGCCTACACGTTGGCGTGGTCGATGGGTGCCGACTACCTGGAGCCAGACGTCGTGCTCACCAAGGACGGCGTGGCGATCTGCGCTCACGATGTCAACATGGAACGCGTGACCGATGTCGCCGAGCGCTTTCCCGATCGCGCCCGTGAGGACGGCAAGTGGTACTGGATCGATTTCACGCTCGACGAGGTGCGCACGCTGCGGGTGACGTACGGGGGCGCTGGTGGGCCGGTTGGTGGGGCGGTGCCGACGTTCGAGGAGTTCCTGCGGCTGGTCGATCGGCTGAACGCCATCGGCGGCGAGGATGGACGGCGGCGCGTGGGCGTCATCCCCGAGCCCAAGCGGCCGGCGTTCCACCGTGCCCACGGCTGGTTCGTCGAGCGCGTGGTCATGATCGAACTGGCCGGGCACGGGTACCACACGCAGGATGACCCGGCGATCATCCAGTGCTTCGACCTGGACGCGCTCGAGGACCTCAAGCAGAAGAACAACTGTGGCCTCCGCATGGTGTGGCTGATGGGCGAGACGCCCGGCCAGGCAGACCTTGAGCGTGCGGCCGCCTTCTGCCACGGCATCGGTCCCAGCCGGAAGCTGCTCGAGGACCAGAATACGAGCGAGCCGCTGCCCCTGCTGGCAAGGGCGCGTGAGCTTGGCCTCATGTTGTATCCATACACGTTTCAGAATGAGCCCGAGGCGATGGCCCGTTTTTTCCATGATTACGGGGTCGCGGGGCTGTTTACTGACTTCCCAGGTGCTGGCCGACGGGCGGCGGATCGCGCGTTGGGCACGCCGGACCAGTAGCGCCCCCCCTATCCTGCCGGCGACCCCAACCGGAGGGCCGCGAGGCACGACAGATTGGCAGATCATCATAAAGAAGAAAGCAACCCATCGCCCGAGCGAGCGGCGGAGGAGCTGCACAGAAGTAAGCCGGACGTGACCCGCCTGGCCAGCATGCTGGCCGGCCCGATGGACGTTCGCTCGTTCATGCTGACCGGCCTGTTCGTGCTGGCGGTGCTGGCGGCGCTGTACGCCGGGCGGCCGGTGCTGGTGCCGATGGTGCTGGCGGTGCTGCTGGCGGTGATGCTGGGGCGGCTGGTCCGGTGGCTGCGCGTGCGGCTGCGCATCCCCCCGCCGATGGGGGCGGCCATCGTGCTGGCCACGCTGGTGGGCGTGCTCGGTCTGAGCGCGTACAACCTGGCGACGCCGGCCACGACGTGGCTGCAGGACATGCCAAGCGAGATGCGGCAGATGGAGCGCAAGTTCCGGGGGCTGAAGCAGCGCGTGGAGGGGCTGCGCGAGGCCGGCGAGCAGGTCGAGGCGATGACCAAGGGCGAGGACGACGGCACCGTGGAGGTCCGCGTGTCCCAGGCGACCATCACGCCCTTCCTGCTGGGGCAGACGTGGTACATCGCCGCAAACGCCTTCCTGACCATCGGGTTGCTCTATTTCCTGCTGGCCGCTGACGACCTGTTTCTGGTCAAACTGGTCCGCGTCATCCCTAAGTTCAAGGACAAGAAGCTCGCCGTCGAGGTGGTCCACCAGGTGCACGACGACGTGGCGATGTATTTCCTGACCATCACGCTCATCAACGCCCTGCTTGGCGTGGCCATCGGCACGGCTATGTGGCTGCTGGGTGTACCAAACCCGCTGCTGTGGGGCATCGCCGCCGCCCTGCTGAACTTCATCCCCTTCGGCGGGGCCATTATCGGCGTGCTGGCGGTGGCCGTGGTGGCGGCGGCCAACTTCGAGCACGTGGGATACATCCTGCTGGTACCGGCGGTGTACTACACGCTGACGACCATCGAGGGCAGCTTCGTCACGCCCATGGTGCTTGGCAAGCGCCTGGTGCTCAATCCGGTGGTCATCTTCGTCTCGCTGATCGTTTGGGGCTGGATGTGGGGCATCCCGGGCATCTTCCTGGCCGTGCCCATCATGTCGGCCATCAAGATCACCTGCGACAACATCGAGCCGCTGCGGGTGGTGGGCGAGTTCCTGGGGCGGTAGGCCGGTCCGGTCCTAGACTGACGCCAGCCCGACACGCCGCGAGTGGGAGACCCCGATGGACGAGCGCACGCCGGAGAAGCCCGACAGCCCTACCCCCAGACCCACCCCGAAGCCCGAGGCGCGGCAGTCCCATGCCGACACGCCATCCAGCGCGCCCTCCGGCACGCCTGAGCGCGTCGACCGGGCCGCGGCGGCAGGCCTGCCCAGCGAGTTCGGCCCCGAGGTCCGTGTGCTGCGATTGCGGCCGGCGATGTTCCGGGCCCGGCCGTTCTCGTTCGTCGCCCTGGTGCTTCTGATGGCCGCCGCGGGCGTCGTGGCCCTGTACGCCGCGGTGAGCGAGAAGCCCCTGTGGCCGGGCGACGCGTTCTGGTTGGTGGTGTGCCTGCTGGTGTTCCTGGCGGCGGCGGTCACCATGCTCGTGTGGTTCCTCAAGACCATGAGCGCATGCCTGGAGATCACTACCAAGCGGACAACGGAGAACCACGGTCTGTTCAGCCGCGCCACCAGCGAGGTCCTGCACGACAACATCCGCAACATCGCCGTCAAACAGAGCTTCGTCGACCGCGTGTTCAACGTGGGCGTCATGGAGATCTCCAGCTCGGGCCAGTCGGGCATTGAGATCACCATGAAGGACGTTCGCGACCCGCACGGGGTGCGCGAGACGATCGATAAGTATCGGGAGCTGTAAAAGCCCCGCCCACGGTCCGCGGCCTCCCTCTGGTCGCGCGGTGCGGGCGGGGCTGGGGAAGACAGAGGAGAGACGATCGCGATCAGGGGCAGCCGGCGTCGAAAGCGCTCTGGAAGGCCAGGAAATCGAAGAGGGTCAGCGAGCCGTCGCCGTCGAAGTCGGCAAGGCAGCGGGCCGAGCCCTGGTTCAGTAGAACGCTTACCTGCTCACTTCGGAAGTCCGCCGTCGTGAGGTCGAGGTCTCCGTCGTAGTCCAAGTCTCCCACGGCGATGTTCTCCGGACCCCGCCCCACGTCGATGCCGATGCGGTCGATGAATCTGCCATCACCTTCATTGAGGTACACGCCCACGGCGTCGGCATCGCGTTCGGCTGCCAAGAGGTCCAGGTCGCCGTCACGGTCGATATCGACCGTGGCCAGGTGGAACGGTCCACCCCCTGCCGCGAGTCGATCTGCAAGGTCGTACGTTCCCGCGTTGTTACGCATCAAGGCGATGCTGTCTTCGCCCTGCTCGGCGATTGCGATATCCAGGTCGCCATCGCGATCAAAGTCGGCAATCGCGGTGGCGAAGGGCTGGTCACCCGTCACGATCACCGGGCCAGCCACGAGCGTGCCCGTCCCGTCGTTCATCAGCAACGAGACCGAGTCATCATCGCGGCTTGCGATGATCGCGTCCAAGTCTCCGTCCTGGTCCAGATCGGCGAGTTGCACGTTCCATGGTCCGGCACCGACGGCGTATTCCACGTGCGGGTCGAATCCAACTCGCCGATCGCTCAAGAGCACACTCACGCTCGAGCCACCGAGATTCGTGGCGACGACGTCGAGATCACCATCGCGATCGAGGTCGCCAAGGGCCACGCTCACCGGCGTCGAGCCGACGCCCGCAATAACGAGCACATCGAATCCGGCGTTGCCGTCGTTCTGCAGCACCAAGAGGGTGTCGTCATCACGATTGGCCACGAAAATGTCCAAGTCGCCGTCGGTGTCGAAGTCACCCAGCGCAATGCCTCGCGGCTTCGACCCGACCGCCACGGATGTTCGAGTCCAGGACCGTGCGTACCCATCGTTGAGCAAGACGCTCAAGCCGTTCGCGTCCCGATCCGCCGACACGATGTCCAGATCACCATCGCCGTCCAGGTCTCCCATGACCACGCTGACCGGCCCGTCGGCGACGGGAATGCTGGGCTGGCCGTGGAGCAAATCGCTCCCGGTGCCCTGGGCGAGACAGATGCCCGAGCTTGTGCCAACTGCCAGCGTTGCTACGAGAAGTGGATTCCATGCCATCGCGATGCTCCTCCGTGGACCTTTTGGATACGCCCCCATGGCGTGCCCATGTCCATCGTGGAACAGAACGCAGCCCGGGTGCTCGCGCAGGGCGTGGCTAGCGTTTTCAGGGCCGACCTAACTCCCGCCCGCCGGCTTTCACACCCGGCTTGCGAGGCGGCAGATCGGCCCAGGAAAACGTCCGGGGGTCGGGCAGTGAATCGGGGTAGGCATCGCCCACGCTCGCCAGCGAGCCCACTCCGCTGAGTTCGAGTTTGAAGAGGACGCTTGCTTGGAGGGGATCTTCTGCGAACTTCCTGTAAGGGAAAAACGAGACTCGGCCCATACCGGCGCGGTCGATGGCGATCTGCTCGACCCGGAGCCATTGGGCTGTATCGAGCGGTAGGAGACATTCGTAGAACGCAGGCTCCAACGTCCCGCTCATTGACGTCGTGTTGATCCAGCCGTGTACGCCGCGCTCGACTTCCACGCCGAACGCAACAAGTGGGTCTCCCTCATACCCTTCCCATCGGGCGCCCACACGCTCATGGGCGTGTACCTCACTATTCACCCCCGCGCCGACAATGAGTCCAGCGGATTCAGACCAACCCACCGCGTCGATCTGCCCATCGTGCCAGAGCGAGGCCAGGACTCGACCTTGTTGGTCCACGACCAGGATTGCACTGGCCGAGTGCTCACCTCGTCGGATCGAGACCAACGCTTCGTCCAAGCCGTCGTTGCCGAAGACATCGCCGGCCGCGAGCGCATAGATCTCGTACGGTCTGTCGAGTCGGGCCGGGTCGTCGTGATGATCGACTTCCGGCGGCGCTGGCGGTTGCTCGAAGTCCAGATCGTAGAACGAGAGAAGCGGTTGCTCGAGATCGCTCCACGCATAGATCCCGGCCCTGGGTAAGCCGCCGACCGGCTCGTGCACCATGGCAAGGCGGCGCGCTGGTCCATGCTTGCCACGCAGTTTGACGAGGTGCTCCGCCCCGGAAACGCCGCGCAACGCCGTGCCACTGCGAGCCAGAACCGCGAGTGTGCGGTCCGTGACGGAGTAATCGAGCGTGTACGGCTGGAACGCCCACCACCAGGTTACAACGCCCGTCCCCGCCACGGTCGCCACCACCATTCCCACGCACGCCACCGCCGTCGCCCACACCGGGTGCCTTCCGATCCACCGCGTCACTCGGCGCACCCGCCCCGCCGGCAGCGCCTCCACCGGCTCGCGGCGCAGCCAGCGTTCCAGGTCTTCGCCCAGTTCGCGGGCGCTCGGATAGCGAGCGTTGGGATCCTCGGCTGCGGCCTTATCCAGCACGGCCGCGAGGGGTGTTGGGAGCGACACGCCCCGTAGCAGAGCCCGCCCCATGGCGCCCAGCGCGTGCACGTCCATCCGCGTGGTCGGGGCGGCGCCGGCCCACTGCTCGGGGGCGGCAAAGGTGGGGGTGCCGCCGGTGTGCTCGGGCGTGCCACTCCCGGTTTCCGGAGGGCTCCAGCCCAGCCCCAAGTCAACGAGCACCACGTCGCCGTGCTCGTTGATCAGGATGTTCGCCGGCTTGAGGTCGCGGTGGATCACCGCCCGCTCGTGCAGTTCGGCCACCGCCCGGCAGATGCGCACCAGCAGTTCCACACGGCCGCGCACGTCGAGCCTGCGCTCGTCGGCCCATCGCGTGGCGTGCCGGCCGTCGACGAACGCACAGGCGATATAGAACGTGCCGTCGGTGGCGCGGCCGAAGTCGGCCACCTCCGGCACGCATGGCAGGCGGAGCTGCTCCTGCCGCTCGGCCTCGGCCAGGGCTCCGGCTCCCACGCGATGCTTGAAGACCTTGAGCGCCAGGCGGCGATCGGAGTCCTCCCGCGTGGCCAGATAGACGCGCGACGTCGCCCCCTCGCCGATGAGGGCGTGGACCTGGAACCCCTTGATCTGGGGGAACGGACCGGCGGCGTTGGCCTCGTCGCCCCCTTCGTCGCGCAGCCACCTGGCCAGCGCCTCGGCCTGCGGGGATGTAAGATGCTCTCGACTCGGCTCCACGTCCATTCATAGGCTCCTTGCAGGGAATGCAGGTCGGATCTCAAAGGGGGTGAGCATGGCGATCCAGCACGCGCCGCGGACCGTGACGGCGTACCCGTTCCCGACCACGCAGTGGTCGCTCATCGAGCGTGCGCGTTCGGGCAGCGAAGAGGATCGAGCGGAGGCGATGGAAGAGATCTGCGAGCGGTTCTGGCCGGCGATCTACGCCGCCGCCCGCGTGCTGCAGCGCGATGCCGACGCCGCGGCGGACCTGACCCAGGGCTTCTTCTCCGACGTCGTGCTTGGTCGCACGCTCATGGATGGGGCATCGCCCGACAAGGGCCGGCTGCGCACGCTCCTGCTCGTGGCCCTCAAGAATTACGCACGCGACGGCTACCGCCGCGCGGCCAGCCGCGAGCGAGCGTGGCGGGCCCCGGCCCACCTCGTCGAGGTCGAACGACGGGCCGCGGTGCGGGGCGACGATGCCGCCGCCGCCTTCGATCGTCGATGGGCCGGCCAGATCCTGGCCGAATCGATGCGGCGGTGCGCCGCCCACTACCGGCGCACCGGCAAGCAGGCCCATTGGGAGGCCTTCGACGCCCGCGTGCTCGCCCCGCTGCGGAGCAGCGTCGAGCCACCCGATACCGAGACCCTCGCAATCGAACACGGTTTTGCCTCCGCGGCCGCCGTCCGAGCGGCCCTCCAGGTGGTCCACCACCGCATGGAGGCCTTCGTCCGCGAGGTCGTGGCCGAAACGGTCGGCCCCGACCAGTTCGAGGACGAGGTCGAGCTGGTGTGGCGCTCCCTCGATGCCTGAGGAAGGCCAGCGAATGGACCCCGCCACCGTGACCGGTATCGCGTGGTGCCCGGCGGCACGATCACGACAAGAACGCGGCTGACCGGTCAGCGCAGGGCACAGGATCGTTTCGTTCTCGGATACGCATCGGAGGTCGCCAGCAGCGGCGAGCACGGCACGTGGCACCGTTGCAATCGATACAGCGGCCACCATCGTCGGCGAGCGAACCGCCCTGGAACGAGCTGCGTCTGCCAATGGGGTCACTCGGTGAAGCTATCATGGCCTGCGATGTCGACGTCCACCTCCGAACATCGAGGCACCGTCACCAGATTGCTCGATGCCTCCCGACAAGGGGATCGAGTCGCCATGGACGACCTCTTCGACCGCGTGTACGAAGAGCTCAAACAGATCGCGCGAAGACTGACTCTGGAGGTGCCAGCAAGAGCCGACCTGGACCCAGCCGTTCTGGTGAATATGGCCTGCGAGCGGTTGCTCGCCTCGGAGAAGCTCAACGCCGAAGACCGTCGGCACTTCTTCTTCGTGTTTGGGCGGGCGATGCACGACGTGGTGGTCGAGCAGGCCCGGCGCGCGGCCGCCAAGAAGCGGTCGCCTCCGCCGGGATCGTCGCCATCAACGGCCGATCCGGTACACCTGGATCGCACGACGCTTACCCTTGATCGTCTCAAGGCGCTGATCCGCGAGTTCCACGAGGTCGACGCCGATGCCGCCGAGGTCGTGCGGCTCAAGTACGTGTCTGGCCGCTCGCTCCGGCAGATCGAGGGCGATCTTGGCCTCTCACTGGCCATGGTGCGCGGCCGGCTGGCATACGCGAAAGCCTGGCTAGCCGAGCGGATCGACCAGTCTGCGGAGTCTTAAGAGGATCGCCGGCGCACAGCGAGACTTCCTTCTCGGTGGTATCGGTGTGAAAGACGGGGATGCCTGACCGCCATGACCGCCAGCTACGACGAACGCAGCCTGTTCCTCGCGGCCCTGGCCCTCCCACGCGGTGATCGCGAGGCGTTCCTGGATGGCGCGTGCGAACTGCCCGAGCAGCGGCGCCGCATCGAGAGCCTCCTGCGACACCACGAGGAGGGAACCATCGCCTTCCTCCAGGAGCAGGACGAGCAGTTCGGGGGAACATCGGCCGAACCCGAGCCTCCGTTCGACCTCGACGAGTTCCATATCACCCGTGAACTCGGACGTGGGGGCATGGGCATCGTGTACCTCGCGCAGGACACGGTCCTGAAGCGTGACGTTGCCATCAAGATCCTATCACCGAGCCTTGCCCGATCGGCCCGGCTGCTTGCCAGCTTCCAGCAGGAGGCCGTGCACGTGTCGCGGCTCTCGCATCCGGCGATCGTCCAGGTCCATCGCTTCGGGCGGGCCGACGGCCTGCATTTCATCGTTTCGCAGTACGTCAAGGGCAGCACCCTTCGGGCATTGATCGACGCGAGGGTAGCGGAGGATCGCGAGGGAGGATCGACGGCCGAATCGGACCGTGCGTGGACCCGGCAGTGCGTCATGGTGCTCGCGACGATCGCAGAAGCGCTCGACCAGGCCCACCATGCCGGCATCATCCACCGCGACATCAAGCCGTCGAACATCATGCGAGCCGAGGATGGCGCCGCGAGGCTGCTGGATTTCGGCATCGCGATCCGCAGTGCGGCCAGCCCGCTGCTGGCGCCACCGATCGACGCGGGCAGCGTCTCGTACATGAGTCCCGAGCACGCCCAGGTCGAAGGCGTGGAGATCGACGGCCGGAGCGACGTGTTCTCCCTCGGCGTCGTGCTCTACGAGGTGCTCACCGGAACCCTGCCCTTCCAGGGCAAGGACCAGGCCCAGGTGCTGGAGGCCATCGAGCAGGCGAGCCCGACGCCCGTGAGGCGCAAGGCCCCTTCGGTGCCGAAGGACCTGGAGGTCATCTGCCACAAGGCGCTCGAAAAAGACCCCGCGGATCGGTACCAGAGCGCCGCGCACCTGGGCGCCGATCTTCGATGCTGGCTCCGCGGGGCGCCGATCCTCGCACGCCCCGAGCCGCTGCTGGACAAGGCCAGGCGGCAGATGCGAGCGCATCGATCCATGGCGGCCTCCATCGCCGCCATCCTGCTGAGCGCGGGCGGCGCCGCCGCCCTGGCGACCCATCTGGCCGATACCCGGCCTCGCGTGCGCATCGGCAACATCCCGCCAGGGGCCACGCTGCTCGTGCAGGAGGTCGACCTGGAGACCGGGTTGGTTCGCCAGGCGGGCAGAGCGGTCGACGAAATCTTCAGGATCGAGCCGGGCTACTACCGGATCACCGTCACCGGGCAATCGGGCGAGTCGGCCGAGATCACGCAACTCCTGGTGGACGGAGCATCGATCGATCTGACGGTCAACCCGTCAAGGCCCGCCGACGTCTCATTGGACATGGTCCTTTTCGACCCTATTGGCAATCCCGTGCTGCCGGCAGCACCGCGGGCGTATCGAGACCTGCTCGATCCGCCGCCGGGCCCCTACCTGATCGATCGGTACGAGGTGTCCAACGGCGAGTACGAAGCGTTCGTGCTGGCCAGCGGCCAGAGCGTGCCGTCGCCTCCGTTGTGGGAAGGACGCCGATGCCCGCCGGACATGCGTGATCTGCCCGTCGTCGGCGTCACCCTGGCAGAGGCACAGGCGTACGCCCGCTGGAGGGGCAAGCGACTGCCCACCGCCGCGGAATGGTTGTATGCGGCGCGGGCACAGACCGGTCGCCTCTATCCGAGAGGTTCGGACCCGCAGCATGCGTCCGGCCTCGGGGTCTCGTTCGTGGATAGGCGAGCCATCGAGATGCTGGCCTCGATTCCCGTGACCTCGCCGGCGGCAAGGAACGCCTACCTGCGGCACGTCCTGCCCGTGCGCGGGCCCCTGCCGCCCGAGAATGTCGCGGACGTTACGCCCGAAGGGATGTACTTTATGTACGGCAACGTCCGCGAATGGACCGAGTCCATCCCCTATCACGATGGCGTTGCCAACTACGCCGTGCGATACACCTGCGGCCACGCGTGGGAGATGCCGTCATTCCTGCCCTCGACGCTGCCTGGCCGCTCGATCCCCGAGCAGCCCGTGACCGATCGCCTCACCGGCCTGGGTTTCCGTTGTGCCAAGAGCCTTTCACCGTAAGACAAAAGGGAGCCGTTCCATGCCCTTCGCGAATCTCGATACAGCCAGCCTGTCGTTTCGCCTCCGCGTGCTCGACGCCGTCGCCATGGCCGAACACGGCCAGGCCGTCATGACGCACTTCCGCGCGTTCATCCTGGCGTACGACGAAGACCTTTCCAAGAGCCAGGCGTGGCGGAACGTGCCCTTCAAGGCCCAGCATGACTGGGCGGTCGATATGGCGACCAGCGGCGACCAGTACGATCCGGCCGCCTTCTGGAGCGCGTACGCGAAGGTGGTCTCGGAGGTCTTCTTCCTGGGCGGCGATCCCCCCGCCTCTGGCGTGCCGCACCCGGCCCCGGGGCAGTGGCAGGCCACCTCGCTGCGAGCGCAACCGACCGGTTCACTCACTTCCTGGTATGTCTGGGAATACGACACGAATACAGGCAGGTGGGTCCGCCAGTGCTACGGCGATTTCGATCTTACCGATCCATCGGGCAACGCCCTTGTCTCGCCCACCATCACAATCGAAGGCGCGACCGTGGCCACCGTCGGGGCTTCGTTGGCCTACGGGGATGCCGAGGGGCTCGGGCCGTAACGCCATGCCATCGGCGTTCAGCGGACGAGGCCCGGCCGTGCCGGTCCGGCCCGGAGCGATTCCAGATCGATGTGCACCAAACGCTTGAAGAGTTCGCCCTGTGAGCTTACATCGAGCTTTCGGTACAGGTGCTTGATATGGTCGCTCACGGTGTGGGTGCTCCGTTCGGCGATGGCTGCCATCGAGCGGCGCGTCTCGCCGGACAGCAGCCACCCGGCGACCCGCAGTTCCATGGGCGTGAGCACGCTGCCCATGAGCACGCCGTTGGGAAACGCCCCGTCGATGACCTTGGCCGCGCGTTCCATCACGCAACCCAGCATCCCTTGGGCCATGGGAGCCGCGTCCCCAGGCAGCCCATGCCAGGTTGCCTCGACCACGGTCCCAAAGCCCGTCAGGTGGATGGACGAGAGGGGTTTCCCGTGCATCGCGCTCGCCGGAGGCCCAGAGAGGGCCGATCCGAGTTCGGACCGCGGGACACGGGACGTCCGGGTCGTGCCAGCGGGTGGCAGGGGCTGCCGTACGGTTTTCTGAGCGAAAGCGCGGGTGCAGCCGGACGGGTCGCCTGGTTCGACGCGCCCGACGACCACCGGGCTCCAGGCGTGCTGGCCCTGCCAGGAACCGATCGCCACGACCACGGTGCACGGCGCCCAGGAAACGTGTGCGAGCGCGGAGCTCAGCGCGCAGGTGATCTGGGGGGAGGGCACCAGGGGGATCCGGACGAGCGCCTCGATCACGCGTGCGGTGCGTTCGAGAACCTCGGCGTCGTCCGGCCAGGCCGTTGGGTCTTGCGGCTCGACGAAACCACTGGATAGCTGGGACATTGGACGTGCTCCCGAACGGTGGGTATCCGCTCCCCGGACCGCCGTGATCGGAGCCCGATCGTGCGCCGAATCTGGCAACGATCATCCGTTCTCAAGATCAACAACCCAATGAAAGAAGCCGGCGTCTGCACGCAAAGCCGAGACGCCGTTTCGGTCACGCAAGGGATAATACGTATCTCGCGTTACGCGTATCGGTGGTTCCATTCCACCGCACAGAGTGGTGCGAGTTGCCCTGATCCTGACGCCTGGATGCTGGGCATTTGGAAGATGCTTCTCGGACCAATCCGGCCGCGACAGGCTTTCATGACCCCCGCAGGCCCGGTCGAAGCCGGCGCGACCCTACCACCGGCCTCGATCCCGCCACCCGCGGCCCCGCGGCCGCCAGCCCCGCCGCGCCGGCCGCCGCCCGGGCATCGCCG
>JBITAF010000037.1:0-47391 GCA_044440025.1 Phycisphaerales bacterium JB060
CTGATGGGGTTCCGGCTCCGGGCCGGGGCGGTCCGCACGGCGGCAGCCGCGGCGCTTACCGTGGCGGGGCTTGCGCTCGCGATCTTTGTTCAGCCGCTCGGCGGGCTGATTCTCGCGGCGTTCGGCGTGTTCTATCTCGCCCGGCCGTGGCTGCCCAAGATTGTCGCGCGGGGCCTCCAATGGTCGGCGAATCTCGTGGCGGTTCTCGTCGTGCTCGTCGTCCTGGCCGGCGCGTGGGAGCCGCTCGGCCCCGAACCGGGAGTGGTAGGCAATGCGGTATTCATCGGAGTGATCGTCGGCGGGATTTTGCTCGCATTCTGGGCCGTGCGTCTGGCGTTTCCCCATGTGCTCGCGTGGACACTGCGCCACAAACTCATCGGACTCTCACCAGCTCTCCTCGTAGTTCTGCTGGGCGCAACGACATGGCTCGGCTTTGATCGAGTCTTCGGATGGATGCCGGACTCGATCCGCAATAACGAAACAATGGTCGAGATCGCGCACGCTTTCCCCGGACTGGGAAGCGAGTTCATGCCCTCGCTCGATGAGGGCGCGTTCCTCTACATGCCCACCACGATGACGCACGCTTCGATCGGCGAGGCGACGGACATCCTCAAGGAGCTCGACCGCCGCATCATGAGCGTGCCCGAGGTCGAGATGGCCGTGGGCAAGATCGGTCGTGTCGAGAGCCCACTCGACCCCGCGCCGATCTCGATGGTCGAGACGGTCATCCAGTACCAAAGCGAGTACCGGACCGATGATCAGGGCCGGCGCATCAACTTCCGCTACGACGACGCGGCGGACGAGTTCGTCCGCGACGAACGAGGCGACCTAATCCCCGACGAGAACGGCCGCCCATACCGGCAGTGGCGGGACGAGATCGAATCCCAACAGGACATCTGGGACGCGATCGTGGCGGCGGCCGAGATGCCCGGCGTAACCAGTGCGCCCAAGCTCCAGCCGATCGAGACGCGGATCGTCATGCTCCAATCGGGCTTCCGTGCCCCGATGGGAATCAAGGTTTACGGACCAGATCTCGAAACGATAGAGTCATTCGGGCTGGAGCTCGAGCGCCTGCTCAAGCGGGTGCCGAGCGTCCAGCCCGCGGCCGTCTTCGCCGACCGCGTCGTCGGCAAGCCCTACCTTGAGATCGACATCGACCGCGAGCGGATCGCCCGCTACGGGCTGCGCATCGCCGACGTTCAAGAGGTCATCGAGGTGGCCATCGGCGGCAAGCCGCTGACCATGACCGTCGAGGGGCGGGAGCGCTATCCCGTCCGGGTGCGCTACCTCCGAGAGCTGCGCGACCAGCCCGAGACGCTGGGGGACATCCTCGTGCCCACGCCGATGGGCGCGCAGGTTCCCTTGCGGGAGCTGGCCTCGCTGGAATACCGACGCGGGCCGCAGATGATCAAGAGCGAGGACACCTTCCTCGTCGCCTATGTGCTGTTCGACAAGATGCCCGGCGAGGCGGAAGTGTCGGTTGTGCGGGACGCTCAGGCGTTCATCCAGGAAGCGATCAGTTCCGGCGATCTCGTGGTGCCTGCGGGCGTCAGCTACGAGTTTTCCGGTTCGTACAAGAATCAGGTCCGGGCCGCCAAGCGGATGAGCATCGTCCTGCCGCTCTCGCTGGCGGTGATCTTCCTCCTGCTCTACTTCCAGTTCCGCAAGGTGGGCGTCACCCTGATGGTCTTCAGCGGGGTGTTCGTCGCGTGGGGCGGCGGGTTCCTGATGCTGTGGCTCTACGCCCAGCCGTGGTTTCTCGACACCTCGCTGCTGGGTACGAATCTCCGCGAACTCTTCCAGATCCGGGAGTTCAACCTGAGCATCGCGGTCTGGGTGGGGTTCCTCGCGCTCTTCGGCATCGCCACCGACGACGGCGTCATCATGGCCACCCGCATCGAGCAGTCGATGGCGGAAAGCAAGCCTCAGTCGATCGAGGCCATCCGAAAGGCCGTCGTTGATGGTGGACAGCTCCGTATCCGTGCGGCTGTCATGACCAGCGCCACCACGATTCTCGCGCTGCTCCCGGTGCTTACCAGCACGGGTCGCGGCTCGGACATCATGGTCCCCATGGCCATCCCTTCGTTCGGGGGCATGGCCGTCGCGTCCATCACTTGGTTCGTCGTTCCCATCCTGTACTGCTGGGCGCAGGAGTGGAAATTCCGTTTGTCACACGCACGCCCAGCGTCCAACACCAATGTGCCCCCGGCACAAGGAGATTCTGAATGAAACCCGCAACATTGATCGCGTGCCTCTGCCTCACCGCACCGGCTGCTCTGGCGACGGCTCAGCACCACGACTCCGGCTCGCTCGCTCAGCAGGCCGCCGAGCCCGTCAACGCCATGTGCCCGATCGGCAAGGAGCCGATCGTCCCCTCCGCCGGGACCGTCGAGTACAAGGGCAAGACCATCGGCCTCTGCTGCCCCGGCTGCGGTGAGGCGTTCCTCGCCTGGGATGAAGCCCGCAAGGACGAGTTCGTCGTGCTCGCTGTCGCAGGACGCGAACCGGGAGCGGAGCGGCACGGCCAGCCCGCCGACGAATCCGCCACGGGCGCGGCCTCGCCGGGTCCTTCCTACCCCTACACGCTGCCAAACTGCCCAGTCGGCGGCCCCCTCGGCTCGATGGGAGATCCCATCATCAAGGTCTACGACAACCGGGAGGTGCGATTCTGCTGCGCGGGCTGCATCGAAGAGTTCGAGGGCAATATGGCCAAGTACTGCGGCGAGATCGACCAGAAGATCGTCGAGCAGCAGCTCATGCACTACCCCATCGACACCTGGATCGTCACCGGAGAGGAGCTTGGCGCAGATGCCGTGAACCATGTGCACAACAACCGCCTTGTCCGACTCGCGAGCGCCGACGCGGTTGCCGCGTTCAAGACCGATCCGAAGAAGTACCTGGATGCTCTCGACAAGCGAATCATCGACTCACAGCTCCCCGGATACCCGATGGACAACTGCCCCGTCGGTGGTCCGCTCGGCTCGATGGGTGAGCCGGTCAACTTCATCTACATGAACCGCCTCGTCCGCCTGTGCTGTGGTGCCTGCGAAAAGTCCATCGCCACTGAGCCTGCAAAGTACATGGCCAAACTCGATGCCGCGTACGCCGATCAGCAGCGTGACGATTACGCCCTTGACACCTGCGTCGTCACCGGTGCGAAGCTGGGTTCCATGGGCGATCCGGTTGAGCTCGTCGCCGGAACGAGACTGGTTCGCTTCTGCTGCGCCGGCTGCCTGCCGAAGTTCAAGGCGAACCCGGCCGAGTTCCTCGTCAAGCTGCCGCAGGATTGAGCATGGCAGAACACGACGAGCACAATCACGGGTCCGAGTACCGCAGCGGCAGCCTCACGCTTACCGGATCGATCGCGATGGGAACCGGGGTCATGATCGGCGCGGGCATCTTTGCGCTCACCGGTCAGGTCGCCGAACTCGCCGGGGGGCTGTTCCCGCTCGCGTTCATCGCCGCCGCTATGGTGGTGGCGTTCAGCGCCTACTCATATGTCAAGGTCTGCAACAAGTACCCGTCCGCCGGCGGCATAGCGATGATCCTCAAGAAGGCGTACGGGCCGGGTGTGGTAACCGCCGGGTGCTCGATGTTGATGTACTTCTCCATGGTCATCAACGAGAGTCTCGTTGCCCGCACCTTTGGCACATACACCTTGCGGATCTTCGGCGTCGGCTCGGACTCATGGCTCGTGCCCACCTTGGGTGTCGGGCTCATCGCATTCGCGTTTATCGTCAACCTGATGGGCAACGAGGTGATCGGGGGGCTGAGCAAGGCGACCGCGATCATCAAGATCGGCGGCATCGCGGTATTCGCCGGATTCGGCCTGTGGGTCTCCAGACTCTCCTTCGATAACCTTGTTGGAGATGGCTCGGCAAGCGAAGCCACGGGCGGTATCGGCGGCTTCCTCGCCGCTGTCGCTCTGTCGATCCTCGCCTACAAAGGGTTCACGACCATCACCAACAGCGGAGACGAACTCAAGGATCCCAGGAAGAATGTTGGCAGGTCGATCATCTTCAGCCTGCTGATCTGCACCGGCCTCTACCTGCTTGTCACGCTCGCCGTGGCCGGCAACCTCAGCGTGGACGAGATCATCGCGGCGCGTGACTCCTCCCTCGCCGAGGCGGCCCGCCCAGCGGTCGGACCTTGGGGCGAATGGCTGACTATCGGTCTGGCCATCGTGGCGACCGTCTCGGGGATCATCGCGAGCATGTTCGCCGTGTCCCGGATGCTCGCGATGCTGACCGACATGGAGCTTGTCCCCCATCGTCACTTTGGCATGCCGGGGCGGATCCAGAAGCACACGCTCGTGTACACCGCCGTCCTCGCGATCGCCCTGACGGCGTTCTTCGACCTCGGCCGCATCGCCTCGCTGGGCGCGATCTTCTACATCGTCATGGACATGGCGATCCACTGGGGCATCTTCCGCTACCTTCGCACGGACCTTGGTGCACGGGGGTGGGTCCTGCTCACGGCGATTGTCCTGGACGCGGTCGTGCTCGGTGCGTTCATTTGGATCAAACTCGAATCGGACCCACTGGTCGTCGCCGTCGCCGCGGCAGGGATGGCCATGATCTTCTCGGCGGAATGGTGGTTCCTGAGACGGAAGGACTCCAGCGATGACACATCCGAGTAAGCCAACGACCGATCCCGTGTGCGGCATGACCGTAACCCCCGGCTCGGAAGCGGAGCGCGTCGTGCACGACGGTGTCACGCACCTGTTCTGCTCCAAGCACTGCGCTGGCAAGTTCCGAGCCGATCCCCAGCGTTACCTGTCGGACGGTGATACTGGCGCTGGAACCACAGGGCATTCCTGCTGCTCGCACAAGCACGCGGATCAAGGGGCGCAACGGCACGACGGGCCGAAGGACGCAATTTACACCTGCCCGATGCACCCGGAGGTCCGCCAAGTCGGGGCCGGTGACTGCCCGAAGTGCGGCATGGCGCTCGAACCGATCGACGCCACCGTCGAGCAGGACGACACAGAACTGCGTGACATGACGCGTCGGTTCTGGGTCGGGACCGTGCTCACCGCTCCGCTTCTAATCTATGTGATGGGCAATATGCTGCTTGGGCATCCGTTCCATCGCTGGATCAGCCCTGCGGTGAGTCAGTGGGCCGAGATGGCTCTGGCCACACCCGTGGTGCTGTGGTGCGCATGGCCGTTCTTCATGCGAGGCGTGCGCTCCGTCCGATTGATGTCGCCGAACATGTGGACCCTCATCTCGATCGGCGTATCGCTGGCGTACATATACAGCGTTGTCGCGACGATAGCGCCGACACTATTCCCCGAAACGCTGCGAAACGAGGCGGGTAGGGTGGGCGTGTACTTCGAGGCCGCGGCGGTCATTGTGACCCTGGTGCTGCTCGGGCAGGTCCTGGAACTGCGAGCCCGCCGCCAGACCGGTGGAGCCATCCGGGAACTGCTCGAACTCGCACCCCCGACGGCCCGGCGCATTGCCGAAGACGGATCCGAAGAGGATGTGGCGGTCGAGGAACTCCGACCCGATGATCGGGTGCGGGTCCGCCCCGGAGACAAGATCCCGATCGACGGCGAGGTCGTTGAGGGCCGGAGCACCATCGATGAGGCCATGCTGACCGGCGAGCCCGTTCCCGTGGAGAAGGGCACCGGAGACTCGGTCACCGGTGGCACGGTCAACAAGACCGGATCGTTCGTGATGCGAGTCAGCCGCACCGGATCGGATACAACGCTGGCGCAGATCGTAAAGATGGTCGCCGAGGCCCAGCGATCACGAGCGCCCATCCAGCGGCTCGCAGACGCGGTCGCGGCATGGTTTGTCCCGATTGTGGTACTGATCGCCATTATCGCGTTCGTCGTGTGGTTGCTCGTCGGTCCGTCCCCGGCGTTCAGCTACGCCCTGGTCGCAGCGGTGTCGGTGCTCATCATCGCCTGCCCGTGCGCCCTCGGGCTGGCCACTCCCATGTCGATCATGGTGGCGGCGGGACAGGGGGCCAAGCAGGGCGTGTTGATCAAGAACGCCGCCGCCCTTGAAGTCTTTGAGAAGATCAACACCATCGTCGTCGACAAGACAGGAACCCTCACCGAAGGCAGGCCAGAACTCGTGGTGGCCGAGGTGGCGGAAGGCATGGATGAACAGCGAGTACTCGCTCTGCTCGCGGCGGCGGAGCGGGGCAGTGAGCATCCCCTTGCCGAAGCAATCGTCTCCGGCCTGGAAAGCAGGACCGAGCTGCGTTTCGACGCCGCGGACTTCGAGAGTATCACCGGCAAAGGAATCATCGCCACGGTTGACGGCGTGCGTGTAGCCATCGGTTCGCCCGCGCTGATGCGAGATGAGGGCGTTGCCGTTGAGTCCATGGCCGAACGTGCCGAGGAGCAGCGACGCAAGGGCGGGACTTCGATGTTCGCCTCGATCGATGGAACGCCGGCAGCCCTTCTTGCCGTTGCCGACCCGATCAAGAAGTCCACTAGGCAAGCGATCGACGCCCTGCACCGGCAGGGAATGACGGTGGTCATGCTCACCGGTGACAATCGCACCACGGCGCAGGCCATCGCCGACCAACTCGGCATTGACCGCGTCGAGGCGGAGGTGCTGCCGGACCAGAAGGCCGAGATCATCCGCAAACTCCAGAGCGAGGGCCAGAAGGTCGCAATGGCGGGAGACGGCGTCAACGACGCCCCCGCCCTCGCTCAGGCCGATGTCGGTGTCGCTATGGGCACCGGGGCCGGTGTGGCGATCGAGAGCGCCTCGATGACACTTGTCGGTGGTGATCTCAACGGTCTGGTGCGGGCACGCGAGTTGAGCAGCGCGACGATGCGGAACATCCGCCAGAATTTGTTCTTCGCTTTCGCCTACAACGCCGCGGGCGTGCCGATCGCCGCGGGTATCTTGTATCCGGTGTTCGGCGTCCTGCTGAGCCCCATGATCGCAGCGGCGGCGATGAGCTTCAGTTCGGTTTCGGTGATCACCAATGCACTTCGGTTACGGTGGATCACTTCGAGCTCCTAGCAGACTACTTCTTCACCGACTGCCCCGGCCCTGTGGCCTCGGTCAGCGCGCCGCTCTGGCTACTCGCGGTTGCCGAGAAGCCAGGACCGCTGCTGGACGCGGAAGCGCTGGCCGATCCGCTGGAGGAGCCCGAGGAGGAGAAGGACGACGAACCGCTCGACTTGCCGGATGAGCCCGAGCCGCTGCTGGAGCCCGATCCAGAACCTGATGCAGACGCCGAGATGCCGCTGCCCGAGCCAGAGGAGGCGGCGGTGGCGGGCAGGTCGTTGTGGACCCAGACGCCCTCGGCAAGCACGGTGTTGGTGCCCGGGATGTGGATGGCCACGGTCCTTGTGGGTGCTTCCACCCGCTCAACCTGCACCACCGGCTCCTCGTTGAACTGGTCGTCGACCAGGTGGTCGCCCGGCTGGACGAACTCGGCGGATGCGAAGCCCCACTCATCGCCGCGGCGGATGAGGATCGGGTGCTCGGGTGTCGCCTTGATGCGGCGGTTGATCACGACGAAGCCTTGGTGCTCGCCCAGGGTCACGCTGGCGACGCGGGCCTCGGTGCGTTCGGCACCGTGCAGGCCGTGGTGCGAGAGCCAGTTGTACTGGGCGCGGTAGGGCACATCGACCTCCAGGCCGGGGACGCGGACGGAGGCGACCAGATCGCCGGGCTTGAGGTTCTCGATGGGCGTCACGCGGCCGTCGACCAGGCGGACGAGGGTGCCGAAGATGAGGCAGTTGCCGCTCGACCCACCCCCGGAGGAGCCACCACCACCCGACGACCCACCGCCCCCGGACGAACCCCCTCCGCCGCTGGAGCCACCGCCGCCAGAGGATCCGCCTCCGCCCGACGAACCTCCGCCTCCGGACGAGCCGCCACCGCCAGAGGAACCCCCCCCGCCCGAAGAGCCGCCCCCGCTGGAGCCGCCACCGCTCGATCCGCCTCCAGATGAGGCACCCGAGGAGCCCCCAGACGAACCGCCCGACGACAGCCCGCTGCTCAAGCCGGAACTGCCGGCCGACGAACACGCGCCGCCGCTCGATGAGCCGCCGGATCCGCTTCCGCTCGACTCGGTTGGTTGGCTGGAGGCGGTCTCGGTCGGGGTGCCGCTGCCCGACTGCGTGGTGCCGCTATCGGTGGTGAACGCGTCGGTCGTGTAGGTCGTCAGCGTGGGCGTGCCGCCTGGCCCGGTGGTGTAGATCACGTCGCCGGTGGTCGAGTAACTCGACGGCTCGCTCGACGGCATCGACGGCGACGACGAGGGCGTCTCGCTGGGCGCGGACCCCGAGCCCGACGAGTACTGGCTCGACCCGCCACCCTGGGGCGGCGTACCCGTCGCCCAGACGGGGATGTAGAGGTAGTAGCGCGTCGGGCCGTCGCTCATCGGGCGGCCTCCTTCGCAGGTGTCTTCTCGGGCGAGGGATTCGGCTCGTACCAGCCCTGCGAGCTGACGGGCTTGGCGCACTCGGCGCTCGCCGCCGCCACCGCGTCCTCGTAGGTCATCGTCTCGAACGCCCGCAGCTCGCTGCCCGGCGAGCAGTTGACCACGCGGAACTTGTGCTGGTCGAAGTGCGGCCGCAGGGCCTCGAAGCGCCGGGCAAGCGAGTCGTAGAGCACGTTGTTGTGTCGGATGGCGTCTTTGGAGCGGTGCTCGTCGAAGGCGTAGCGCCGGTCCGGGGCCATCTTGAAGTCGCAGCCGAGTAGGTACACCGTGCCGAATCCCAGGTAGTGCAGCAGGCGCAGGGCCACGAGCATCACGCTGCGCTTGCCGACGATCCCGAGCGAATCAGCAGTCTTGCCGTCGTTGCCCCAGGGGATCGAGTCGCCGGTCAGGAACCGCTCGTGGTCGAAGTGGTCGGCCCGGCGGAAGAAGAGCACCGAGGGCATCTGGTGGACCTTGAACGCGCTATCCCGCATCGTGCCGTCCAAGTTCTGGATGCGCAGCCGCTTGGACCACATGCACGTCGGCACGATCTTGAGGATGCCGGGGTCCTTCCAGCCGGTGTCGATGAAGCGGCCCGGGTCGTCCACGCAGGTCCACAGCGTCGGCCGGTGGATCGTCCACGAGTTGTTCACGCCCATGGTGACGATGCCCCGCCGATGGAGCAGAGAGAGATCGACCTGGTTCAGTGATGGGCCGGAGAGGATCAGGAACGCCGAGCGGCCGCGGTAGAACCGCGCGAGCGAGACCGAGTCGAAGTCGGCGGTGTACAGGCGCAGCCCGTCCCGGGCGGGACGGCGTGACTTGAGCCCGTGCTGGAGCGCCGCGATGTCCGACTGGTTCTCGCGCATCAGCGGGTAAACCTCCCGATGATGTAGCGACCGCCCGCCCGGCGATCGGTGACCGAGCCCACGCGCCCGATGCGGTCGAGCCACCAGTTGATGGGCCGCACGGTCGGGTGCAGGTTCTCGCCCAGGGCGGTGATGCGGCTGGGACGCGTGCACACCGAGACGCAGAACCACCCGCGCGGCCGGGCGACGCGGCGCATCTCGGCCAGCACTGGGTTCACGTCCTCGGGCAACAGGTGCTCGAGCGCGTCGAAGCAGGTGACCACGTCGGCCACGCCTTCCACGAGCCCAGTCGCGTGCATGGGCTTGACGACATCAGCGTCGTCGAACGCGAAGTCCACGCCAAGCCCGTCGATGCCGAGCCGGCGCAAGTGACGGATGAAGTCGTTGCGGCCGCAGCCGAAGTCCATGACGAAGCGCGGCTTCCAGCCCCGCACGATCGGGACCGCGTGGCGACCGTGATTGGTTGAGCCATACGCCGAGCCCGGCCGCGCGGCCAGTTCCAGGTACTTGGCCCGCTCGTGGTCGCGGCGGGTGTCGAGATCGTTCGTGGCTTGGCTCATGCCCCGCCCTCCACGAACAGGTTGAACTTGCGGTCCCCGTCGGCGGGGTCGGCCAGCTCCATCAGCGTCATCGCCTCGAAGACCCAGACGGGCCGCCCTTTGCTGTTGCGCTCGCAGGTGAGCTGCACGCACACGCCCTCGGGGATGGGCACGAGCTTGGGCCGAAGCGACCGCGCGGGCGGACACTTGGGCAGCACGCCGGGCAGATCGCACACGGGACCAAGTCCCAGCAGGCCCTCGAAGCCCGAGCCCGGCTCTCCCGTGTTCATGTGGTGCGCTTCGAAGCGGTTGATCGCCAGCAGCGTGGGGTCTTCGCCACCACTGGGCAGTTGCGACGACAGGCCGTCCGGCATCGCCATGTAGCGGAGGTAGGTCTCGCTTCCGGGATCGCCGTCGAGGCGGGCTTCCTGCCACGGGTATCGCCAGCGGTTGTGCTCGCTGGGGATCGGCTGGGCCGCCCCGAGGATCGCGGTGACGCGGCCCGACGACGGCCGGCCCATCTCGATCACCGCCCACTTCTCCCCGACGCCTTTCTCCTTCCACAGGATCGGCACGCCGCCCATGGGCGTGCTGGTGAGCACGGTTTCGTCAGGGGCGAGGTCGCAGGTGGTGTCGAGCTCGTTGTTGACGAACACCCGCGCGGGCGTGACGCCAGTCAGCACGCACCGCCCGAGCTCGCCCGCCTTGATCGGCTGGGTCGCCAGCACGAACGCCATCGGGCTCGAGTCCTCGGTCGCGATCTCGCCCGTCAGCGGCGTGCGGCTGTGGAACGTCCGCTCCTGGTCGTTCTCGCCCGGCTCGACCAGCACGCCCGAGATCGCGAGCACGTGGTACGGCTCGATCGTCTGGTCGGAGTCGTTCCGCACCAGCACCAGTCCGCGCGGCATGCTGTCGGCCAGAAACCCACCGCCCCGGGTCTGTTCGCGCCGGCGCTCGGCCACGGCCGCATCGACAAAGGCGTTGTACGCCCGTGCGGGAATCACCAGCGGCTGGCCGGATCGGACTTTGCGGAAGGCGTCGGTCATGGTTCAGATCCCCAGCGCCGAGAAGTTGCCCTGGTCGTACACCCGCTCGACGTACGCTGCGACGGGGCGCTTGACGATCGCCTGCGAGCCCGCGTCCTCCGCGTCGGCGTAGCGGACCCACAGGTACTCCCAGCCCTTCTTGCTGATCCCGCTGATCGGTCCGACCGAGATGCCCGAGGCGTTGGGGCTGGCGGCGAAGCGGAAGGTGATCTCCCAGTCGGAGTCCACGCCCGTGCCACGTCGCGAGCCGGACGCGCCCAGGAACAGCACCTCGCCCGCGTTGAAGCCCTTCCACGACCCGCTGTTGACCTTGCCCGTCAGATTGAACAGCGTGCCCTTGTACCCCTGCGTGACCTGGCTCGCGGGCAGGTAGTGCGTCTCGCTGAACTGGTACACCGGCACGGTGATGTCCACGCCCTCGACGCCGTCACCCGTCACGCCGATCGCGCCCTTGAAGTCGGGCGCGGTCGTCCCCGATGCCGCGTGGCTCGAGATCGTCTGCTTGCTCTGGGTGATGTGCTGGGTGCCGCCGCCGGTATCGAAGCTGAAGACGCTCTCGCCGGTCTGCGGGAACCCGCCGCCCTGGGCCTGGGCGTAGCGGGCCGTCGCTTCCCACAGCTCGAAGCCCACCGGCTCGACCGACACCGTCTGACGGGGCAAGCCGTCGTAGGTGGCCGGACTCTCGGCCTCGGCGGCTGACCGGGCCGCGAGGTCGTCGTTGGTGCCGCGCACGGTGTAGACGAGCTCCGCCGAAGGGTTGTCGCCCTTCGTGGACCGGCGGCTCTCGAACTTCTCCGTCACGGTGATCGGCACGGGGTGTTGCTCCTACGCGAAGGTCCTGTTCATGCGAAAGTCAGGCCGCCGCTCTTGGCGGCGTCGGCGAGTTGGCGGGTGTGCTTGGCGGTCTGCTCGGTCGCCTTGGCCGTCCGCTCGGCGACGGCGTCGTCGGAGGCCAGCCCCTGCACGGCGCTGGCGTTGAAGGTGCCGCGCACCGAGATGCCCTCGGCCACGAGGTCGCCGATGCCGCGCAGGCGGTCCTCGAACTCGGCCAGCAGGTTGCGCGGACGGCTGTCGGGCTCGCCCTCGGCTTCTTCGCGACGCCTGCGGGCCTCTTCGATGGCGTCGTCGAGCCGCTTGCGGGCGGCTTCGAGCTCGCGCTGCGCATCGGTGACCCGCTCGTCGGTCTGGGCATCGAGGGCCTTCTGGGCGTCCTCGTACTGCTTTGCCGATCTCCGACAGCGTGGCGTCGTTGAGATCGCTGGATCGGTCGCGCTCGGACGATCGCCGGGCCTCTCGGTCGGCCAGGGCCGCGCGGGTGCGGTCGTCGATCTCGCCCAGCCGCTGCTCGAGCTGCTCGTCCACGGCCTTCTTAGCCGCTTCGACATCCAGCCCGTCGTCGAACAGCCCCTGGATCTCCAGCATCCGCTTGGCGACGAACGACGAGGCCGACTCCCACGCCTTCTGGAAGCCGCCCGTGAAGCGCGACCAGGTCTTGGAGAGGAACGCCGTCGTCTCGATCCAGCCGACCTCGAGCGCGTGCAGCACGATCTGGGCGGCCGCCAGCGCGCCGTACCACATCGACTGGGCGGTCGAGACGAAGAACCGCCGTGCCTCGAGCCACGCCGAGTTCAGCGCCGCCACGCCCTTCTGCCAGATGACCTTCAGCGACAGCCAGAGGATCTCGGCCGCGAGTGCGATGTCGCCGGCCGCGAGAGCGTCGGAGATGCCGCGGGTGACCTTGGACACCCAATCGCGCAAGCGCGTGAACTGCTCCATGAGCCAGGCGAGCGCCTCGCCGCCCTTGCCCGAGCTGACCAGCAGCGTGCCGCCGAGCCCGACGACGGCCGCCACCACCAGACCGATTGGCGAGAGGAGCGCCCCCAGGGCCGCGCCGACGATGCCCAGCGCCGTCCCAACGCCGGTGATGATGCTCGCGAGCAGGCCGAAGGTCGCCGCGACACCCGCCACCAGCACGCCCAGCCCGATCAGGACCACACCCGCCAGCGCGACCGCCGCGGCGATCTTGAGCGCCGAGACGACCACGGCCCGGTTCTGGCGGATCCAGTCCGATGCGCCGACGATGACCCGGGTGATGCGCTCGGCCAGGTCCTTGAGCACCGGCGCGAGCGCCGAGCCGATGACGAACACGCCCTGCTTGATCACCCGCCAGAGGATGTTGAGCGTGTCGTTGAGCTCCGCGGCGTCCTTGGCGGTCTGCGTCGAGACGGTCAGCCCGAGCCGGCGTGCCTGCTCCTGGAGTTCCTCGATGCCCGCGGCCCCGCCCTCCATGAGCGGCAAGAGTTGCGAGCCGGCGCGGCCGAAGATCTGCATCGCGATCGCGGCGCGTCGGCTGGGGTCCTCGATCTGGCTCAGCCGCTCGGCGATGAGCTTGAACTGCGCTTCGGGTGAGAGCCCATCGAGGTCGGCCATCGTCAGCCCGAGGGTGGCGAACGCGTCTGTCTGGGTGGAAAGCCCGCGTCCGAGGTCGTTGATCGACCGCTGCATGGACCGCACGCCCTTCTCGAAGGTCGCCATGTCCGCGCCCGACTGTTCGGCGGCGAAGCCGAGCTCGCTGAGCGACTCGACGCTCACGCCGGTGCGCTTGCTCATCTTGTCGAGCGTGTCGCCCATGGCCGTGAACACCTTGACCGTGCTCAGCAGCGAGGCGACCGCGCCGACCCCGATCGCCGTCAGCCTGGTGCCGACGCTGCGAAGCCCGTCCCCGAAGGCCTTGAGCCGCTTCTGGGCGCGCCGCAGCCCGGCAGAGAGCTTGTCGCTGACGCCCAGCTCGACGAACGCCCGTCCGGCCCGGATGCCTCGGGTGTCGGCCATCTACGACCCCCTCCGCACGCTGTTGCGCCACAGCACCGGCAGCTTCGGGCGCTCGCGTTCGAGCGCCGGGGCCATGTAGGGACGGGCGGCGATCTTGACCTTGCGGCTCTGCAGGCGACCACGGCGGCGCGAGACGACGACGGTCGCGCCGCCGTGCTCGAGTGCTCGCGGCGCGACGCTCTTCTTGAAGCCCACCGGGCCGACCACCACGCTGTCGGACCTGCGGTCGTAGCCGAACAGAATCAGCCGCCGCAGCGAGCCCTCGTGCGAATGCGGCGGCTTGCCGGGCGGGGCTGAGCCCTTGCGCTTGCGGATGCTGGTCCGGGCGGCGGTGCGGATGAACGCGCCGCCCTTGCTCAGCACACGGCGCTTGGCGGCGTCCACCGACCGCTTCACCGCGGGCCGGTCGAAGAACACGTCCTTGATCCGCATGGTGATCACGCGTCCGATCCTCCGCTGGGCACCACGCGGCCTTCCTTCAGCCCTTTGTTGAACGACGCCTCCTTCTCCTTACGGAGTCGTCCGGCACCAATGAACAGCCCGGCCAGGCCGGTCAGCGCCGGCAAGGCCGGGCCCGCGATGGGCACGCCCGCGAGCGTGGGGCCGAAGTCGTCGAGGGCCGAGAGGGTGATCTGCCCCAGGAGGCCGCGGATCTCGCCGCCGCGTTCGATCGACGCCTTCCACTGAGCCCCGACGCGTTGGGTGTCCTCGAACCACGCCCGGTACTCGGCCTCGGCCTCGTTGAGCGTGGTGGTGCGCGGCAGGCCGCGGGTCTGCTGGATGCCGCTCGGCGTCTTGACCTTGACGACGTCGCCCAGGTCAAAGCCGGCGCACGCGCCGAGCCCGAGCAAGAGCATCACTACGCCGAAGCCGAAGGCCAGATGCTTGGGATCAATCTTCACGTGTGCCTCCTTGCTGCTTCTGGTTCCTGATGAACACGTCCTTGAGCACCGACACGGGGGCCGGGATGATCTGCGTTCGCTTGTCAGCGGCCCGGGCGAACGGGTCGAAGTCGCTGGGCCGGAACGGGCGGGTCTTCTTGGGGTTGCGCTGGGTGTTGGCCACCAGCGCCATGACCGAACTCGTCCGGCTCCACTCGTCGTGCTGCCGGGCCTCTGCCATCGCGACCAGCTCACGCAGCGTCAGGGGGGCTGGATCGATGCCGAGGATGCCGGCGCACTGCCAGACGAGCCGCCAGCCGCCACCTCGACCTTCGGAGGCACCGCTTCGAGCACCGCCCGCTCCAGCGCCCCGCCGTCGATCAGCTCGTCGATCCGGCGTTCCACCACGTCCCGGGCCTTGTCCATCACCTCGCGTGTGGCTTTGAGCACCCGCCCGAGGTTGGCCCGGTCCCTCGGGCTCGGGCAGAAATCCACCAGTTCCTCCAGCAGCGCCGCCGTCGCGTGCTCGATCGCGTCCCCGGCCATCGACGCGCCGAACGCCTCGTCGGCGACCTCACGCTCATCCGCCTGCGGCTTGCACGCGGCGTAGATCACATCGCAGAGCAAGACGGGATCGCGCACGAGCTTCTCGATGAGCCCGTTCGAACCTTCGAGCACCTCCATCAGGTCGGCGCCCGCGAGCCCGCGCACGCGCTTGATCGCCGCGACGGTGATCTCGACGGTCCACTCGCGGCCTTGGTTGTCCTTGAACGTGCGCATCGATGCCTCCGATCCGTTATCCGCCGATCCAGCTCGGGGCCGTGTCCGAGTAGGTCACCTTGGCCGTCACCGAGACGGTGATGGCTTCCTCGAGCGCCTCGTTGCGGCTGAAGTTCGTGATCGAGAAGTCCGCCTGCAGCCCCTGGCCGTCGGCCTCGTCGAGGATCTGCAGCCCGATCAGGTCGTTGTTGAAGAACGCGTTCTTGATGGCGGTGAACCCCGCGTCGGCGGTGTCCCAGACCATCTCCCACTCGACGCTCGCCTCCTTGAGCGTGGCGACCGTCGCGCGCCAGCCCGCGTTAGCACGGGTGGTCACGTCGGCCTCGCCCGCTTCCAGGCTGAGGGTCACGTCCCGGACGTTGTCCATCGCCGTCCACGTGCCGGCCCCGCCCTGGCCGCCAACCAGGTAGAGCAGCTTGGCCTCCATGCCGAGCTTGATTGCCATCGGTTACCTCCTCACCCGGTAGGTGACGCTCAGAACACTGGTGAATACGCGGTGCTGCTCGAGGCTCTCGCTGGAGACGACCGGCTCGTGCGCAAGGCCAGCCCACGCCGCTTCGGGGAAGCCCGCCAGCCGCGTGTGCCGAAGGCGGTCGCCGATGGCCTCGGTGAGTTCGAGCAGCTCGTCGATCGCGGCCTGGTCGTCTTCCGCGGGCAGCTTCTTCTGCACGCCCACATCGAGCACATGCTCGTACGTGCTGCTCTCGCGGCTCGCGGCCGAGACAGTGGTCGTCCTCGGCACGACCGATACCCGCAGCTCGCCGAGCTCTTCGAGCGTGAACGCGGGCTGGTAGGTGCGAACGGCCGACACCGGCTGGGCGTAGGTGCCCGCGTTGATATGCTCGGCCACCGCGTCGGCGAGTGTGCTGATCGTGCTCATGGTCCCTTCGCGCCTCCGATGAAGCGGCCTTCCAGGTAAGACACCCGACGCTCGATCGCCTGGTACTCGGCCCGCAGCGACCGGGCCTCGACGATGAGCTCATCGAGCCGCCGCTCGACGTGGTCGAGCTTGGTGGTCACAACGCCCCACTGGACGGTGACGGCGAGCGCTGCCATGCCGATGGTCAGTGCGATCGCGGCCCACCGGTGCCCGCCGTTCGGTGGGGGCGTGGGCCTGGCGGGATGTCCGTTTGTGGGAACACTGGTCACGGAAGGTCCTCGGTGGCGATGTGCTTGGTGTGGATGCGGAGCGCCTTGCGGTACGGGTCGCTGTACCGCCACGGCGGCTGACCTCCGGGCGCGTTGACCTCGTAGACGAACACGGATGAACCGACGGCTTCGCGGACGCGGTCGCCGGCCTTCGGCAGCGTCGGGCCCTCGCCCAGATCCAGGTCAGCCGTACGGACCAGGAAGTCGCGTGACTCGATCCGGTGGATGAGCCCGGCCTCGTCGGCCTGCTCGAACTCCGTACGGCCGATGGTGGCGTTGAGATCGACCTGCGCAGCGCCCCGCTGGTACACCACCGGTCGCGTCATATGCGCGTGCCGCTGGGTATCGAGGAACGATGCGCCTTGTTCGAGCAGGTCCGCCACGGTTCAGCCTCCGATCGATGCGGGCCAGTTACTGCGACAGCCGGATGCGGACGGTTGCGTCGGCTTCCGCCGCGGCCCGCACCGCCTTGCCGATGAGCTTGTTGCCCGTCGCGGTCTTGGTCGCCACGTCGTTGGTGTTGTCCCAGTAGGCGAGCTGCCCGGCGGTGAAGCCGTTGCCGGTGCCGGTGGCCTTGGGGAAGTCGAAGACCCCCTCGACCGCCAGGGCCCCGAGCTGACCCGCATTGAGATCCACCCGGGTGACCCCGACCAGATCGCCCTGCACGACGACCGTGCCCGCGGGGGTGTCCGCCCCCGGCGTGTAGTCGATCGCCGCGCCCTGCTGTACGAATGTGGTTGCCATCGCTGTGCCTCCGTTGCCGTTGCCTGTGTCACCGGGGTCGACAGGGTCGAACCCGCCGCCGAACTGAGTCATGCCTCACCCTTGCTCTTCACGCCGCCACGCGGGTCCTGCAGCGCCACGCCGAAGTCGTGGTAGCCGCGCATCTGGATCCCCAGCCGGTTGAAGCTCTGCTCGGCGGTCTCGATGGTCGGGGCCTCTTGGCCGTTGAGGAACGCCACCTCGATGACCGGCAGGTCCGCCGGTGAGGCGAGCATGTACCAGGCCTTGCTCGAGTGGCCCGGGTAGGCCGCGTTGCCCAGGTAGCGGCTGACTTCGACGCGGAACTTGCCCTGGTGCGGGTTGGTCACCGGGTATTTGGCGCTCGATGCGTTGTCACGAAGCTCCATGCTCTTGAAGAGCTGGCTGCCCAGCGCCGACAGCGCGGTGGGCACCAGAAGCACCTGCGGCATCACCCCCAGCGGCTTGCCGTCGGAGTCCACCTGGTCCATGAAGGCGACCTCGGCCTTGGTCAGCCCGTCGATCGACAGGGCGGTGTCCGCGCCGGCGAGGTAGTTGTTGTTGCCCGCCGTGTAGAAGCCCGAGTTCGCCAGGAAGGTCTTCCAGAAGATGTCGTTGATGGTCTTGCCCGAGCCCGCGCCGAGCTTGCGGGGCACGCTGGTGATCGCGCCCAGATCGTCGTTGATGATGTCGGTGCGATCGATCGAGAGCATCAGGCCGTACGTCTCGGCCCGGTTGGTGTAGGTCTCCTCGCCCAGCGTGCCGTGCTTGATCTCGCCGCCGGGCGCGATGCGCTCGTACTGGTCGTTGCCCGTCAGGCGGTAGCTGGTGACGGCCTTGAAGTCGGTCACGCTGCGCACCGCGGTGATGTTCCGCCAGGTGCGCTCGACACTGAAGAAGCCTTCGAGCAGGAACTTGTTGGCGACGTTCGAGAGGATGCCGCCGATGCTGATCGTGCTGTTGGACGCCTCGATCCCGCGTCCGAAGGCCGCGTCCATCACGCCGTGCCAGTCGCGGAAGGTCCGGCCGGTGTAGCCGTTGGCCCACGCGGCGTGCAGAAGCAGTTCCTGGAGCCCGATCGACTGCCCGAAGGCCCGCGTCGCGGCTTCCAGATCCTGCTCGGCGCAGTGACGCTCCGGGGTGGTCAGCCGACCAGAGAGAACGCACGCGGCTTCGAGCACCCGCTGGTTCACCGCCGGCGCGGCGGGGGCGTGGATGGCAGGGGCCTTGGGTCGGCTGGCCCGCAGGACCTCCAGTTCGGTCTTGGTCGCGTCCCAGCCCTCGCGGATCGAGCGGGCCTCGATCTCGGGGTGCTGGCCCGCGCACAGCCGTCGCACGGCGGCGATCCGCTCGCTCTCGGCGGCGATCTGCTGCCGCATGGCCTGCACCGGGTCGGTGATCGCGGGCTGGTTCGCTTCGGGCGCAGGGGTGCCCGCGCCCTGGACGGGATCGGATGCATCGTCCCCCGCGGCAGCGCCCGCGGCGATGGTCGCCGAGGTCGAGCCGTCGGCCCCGAGGTCCACGAAGCTGATCTCGCCGAGCGTGGACTTGCGCACGATGTTCAAGGGGCCGGCGACTTCGCGGCCGTTGACCGTCGCGGTCTGGTTCTCGCGGAGGAACTCGAACGCCTCGACGCTCGCACCCACCGACGCCTGCCAGGGGAAGCCGTTGCGCGCTGAGACCACGACCTCGCGGTCCGCGGGCGTGTCGCGGGAGATCATCCCCGTGGCCACCAGCCGACCGTCTTCGACCATCACCTGGTCGGTGTGCCCGACGCCCGCCGTCGCGTCGTGCCCGAACCGGATCGGCCGCGACGGCGAGGGGATCGCCAGCCCGGCCAGGTCGATCACCACCGGGTGCCGCCAGCCGGCGACGCGCATCGGCCCGCCGCTGTAGGCCATCATCCGGAACCGCGGCAGCGGAGCGGCAGCGCCGCCGTCGCCGCTGACCGTGTCAGCGCCCTCGATCTCGAACTCCGCCTGCGCGGTGAGCGCCAGTGTCTTGGGGTGCGAACCAGGGTTCGGGTGGGCAAGGGCAGTGGGCTGCGCGGGGGCAGCGGACGCCTGGATCATGCGGTGGTGTGACATCGCTACGCGGCCTCCTTGGTGGCTTCGTCGGTGACGGTCTCGTCGGTGTCGGGGTTGGTGTCTTCGGGATCGGGCTCGCCCGTTGTGTCGCTCGGGCCGCCAGGCTTGGTGGTGACCGGCAGCCCCAGCTCGCGCATGACGGCCAGTTCCTTGGCCCGCTGGCGGAGCTCGTCCTCCCAGTCGCGTCCCTGGCGTGCGAACTCGTGCGCGAGCGTTGTGGTGTGGTTGGCCAGCCGCGTCGCCTGCGCGCTGGCTTCCTTGGCCGGGTCGACATGCTCGACGCCATCCCAGAACCAGACGTGCGGTGTGGCTGCGCCGCGCACACGCATGGCCTGCGGCAGCAGCCCCTCGACCAGCGCGGCCTCGTCGAGCCAGGCGCGGAGCAAGCGGTCCAGCACCGTCTGCTGGAGGCGGTGCTGCTCGACGCGGATGCTCTTGAAGTAGGTCTGGTGGTCCAGGCGGCCCGAGGCGTAGTTGTAGCCCGAGCTGTTCCCGGCCGCGACGTTGAAGGGCATGTTCAGGCAGCGGGCGATCTCGTTGAGGATCTCGCGCTTGAACTCGCCGTAGGTCGTTGATGGGTGCTCGGCGTGGACCTGCCCGAGCTTCCAGCCGCCGGGCAGCACGGTGGCCATCCGCTTCTCGAGCTCGACCTCGTCCATCGGCTCGAGCGGGTCGGCCTCGCCGTTGGCGGGCGCATCGGTGTAGAGCACCGCCGCGAAGTCCGCGGCCGTCTCGGCGGCGGCGATCACCGCCAGCGTGTAGCGGCGGAGCTGCGCGAAGAGCGGCAGGGCGGGTGTGATGTCCGGGATGCCGCGCCACTGCCCCGGCCGATCGGGTCGGAAGTAGTGCAGAACGGAGGCGGCCGGGTAGGTGTCGTGGTCTCGAACGGCATGCCACGCCCCGTCACCGGGGTGGTGCCGCAGCACGTGGTACGCCATCGGCAGCCCGCTGGCGTCGAAGACGATGCCGTCGACATCGGTCACCGCCTGACCGGTGGGCGTGCGCCCGAACCACGGCGTGCAGACCTGATCGGGCTCGAGCAGGCGCAGGTCGAGTTTGACGGGTGTGTCGAGCCCGGGGCTGGAGATCAGAAGGCCAAACGTCTCGCCGCTCTCGGCCCGGGCCATCCGCATGCTGCGGAGCTTGCCGGGCAGGTCGATCGCCGCCGACCAGGCCTCGAAGGCTTCCTCAACGCGGGCGTTGACCGACGAGTCGGGCGTGAGCATCTGCAGCCGCGGCCCGGTGCCGATGGTGTCGTTGGCCAGCGTGAGGACGATCCCCTTGGCGTAGGAGTTGTTGGCCACCTCGTAGCGGGCGCGGTTGCGCAGGATGCGGCGCACCTCGGGGCTGACGGCCGCGTTGGGCGAGAGCCCGTCGGCTGCGGCCCAGTGGCGGCGGTTGTCGGCGGTGGTCTGGGCCGAGTCGAACCGCGCCCGGACCATCCGTGCCCGCTGAGGCATGATCGGCGAGGCGGCCCGGACCGTATCGGCCTGGCGCGAGAGCGGGGCGAGCAGGCGCTTCAGCATCCGCCCTCCCGTCCGCCGGTGCCGCCTGCCACGATCTTGAACAGCCGGATCCCCAGCCCGCGCCGGCGCGTGGCCCGCTTGGACTCGAGGTAGCGGTCCGCCTCGATCTGGTCGCGGATCGCGTGCTGCTCGACCGACTGCCCGTCCACCGAGGCCTTGGCCGGCCCGGCAGCGTTGTCGGCGATCGCCTGATCGAGATTGGGGGTGGGATCCGGCACGGCAACCTCGCGTGCCCCCGCACCTCGCGGGGGCCTCTCGGGTCACCTATGCCGTTCAAGAACCGACTGCACGGGTTGGCAAGGCCAAGCGTGCCGGGACCGGCAGCAGGAGGTCAGAAAAGCGCGTTCTCGGGCCTCAGGACCGATTCTCGGCCCACTTTGTGGTGCCAATTCTGTCGCTTTATGGGCGAATTGACGATATAGTTGCCAGTATTGGCACTTTACGGACGCCCTATGGACACCCCCAAGTACATGACGGATACGGCGGCTTTAACCGCGATCGGCGAACGGATCGCGCAGCACCGCCTTCAGCTCGACTGGACACAAGCCCAGCTCGCGAAGGAGGCCGGTGTCTCCAAACGCACGGTGGTCAGATTAGAGGGAGGAGAATCCACCCAGCTGACCAACCTGATCAGGATACTCCGCGCGCTCGACCTGCTCGCCAACATCGATGAGCTGCTGCCACCGCCAACTCCGAGTCCGCTCGAACTGCTGCGATCGAAGGAGAAGCGACGCAAAAGAGCGAGCGGACGCGCAGAGTCCGATGGCGAGAAGGGATCCGAGGAGTGGACTTGGGGCGACGAGGAAGGGACTGAATCATGACCGTCGCCGAAGTCCGTATGTGGGGGCGGCAGATCGGTGGGGTCACGGTCGACGGGCCAGGTGGCGTGGCCTCGTTCCAATACACCGAAGCGTTCCGCCGGAGCGGCATCGAAGTTGCGCCCTTAATGATGCCCCTCTCCTCCAAGGTCTACCGGTTCCCGGGTCTCGCCGAACGATCGTTTCACGGGTTGCCAGGAATGCTCGCAGACTCGCTTCCCGACAAGTTCGGTAACGCCGTCATCGACGCCTGGTTGGCTGCCCAAGGGCGTTTGCCATACGAGATCGATGCGGTCGAGCGCCTGTGCTATACCGGCAAACGGGGCATGGGCGCACTCGAGTTCGAACCCGCCGAGGGACCACAAGCCGATGAAGCCGTGCCTTTGGAAGTCGCGGCACTCGTGCGGCTGGCATCGCAAGTGCTCACGGATCGGGAGCGCTTCAGCACGAACTGGGAAGATGGCCAAGAAGCGGCTGCGCTACGGCAGATCCTGCAAGTCAGCGCTTCCGCCGGTGGTGCGCGAGCAAAGGCACTCATCGCGTGGAATCCGACCTCCAACGAAATCCTCTCCGGACAGATCACAGCCCCCCCGGGCTTCGAGTACTGGCTCCTCAAGTTTGATGGCGTGTCGAACAACCGCGACAAAGAGCTTGCTGACCCGCAGGGACACGGCGCGATTGAGTACGCATACTCGCTCATGGCACGAGCCGCGGGTATCCGTATGGCCGACTGTCGCCTGCTCGAGGAGAATGGCCGCCGACACTTCATGACCCAACGCTTTGATCGCACCAACGGGGGCGACAAGCTCCACATGCAATCGCTCGGGGCGCTCGGGCACTTCGACTTCAACGATGCGGGGTCGCATTCCTACGAGCAGGCGATCATGGTCATTCGGCGGCTTGGGCTGTCCATGGACGACATCGAGGAGCAGTTCAGGCGTATGGCCTTCAACATCGTGGCTCGTAATCAGGACGACCACGTGAAGAACATCGCGTTCCTGATGGACAAGAAAGGGAAATGGTCGCTGTCTCCGGCATTTGACGTGTCCTACAGCTACAACCCTTCAGGGGCATGGACTTCCACCCACCAGATGTCGATGAACCGCAAACGCGACCAGTTCACACGCGAGGACTTCAGGGCCTTGGGTGACACCGCTTCAATGAAACGCGGGCGAGCGGATTCCATTCTGGATGAGGTTATTGATGCGGTAAAGCAGTGGCCTGACTTCGCCGACGAGGCGAGGGTCGGCAAAAAGTGGAACAATGATATTCGCTCGACTCATCGTGTCTCGTTCTGATTCGAGCGGCGAGCTGCAAGCGGTACCATCTCTCGTGAATGCCGAAAGCATCCATCTCAGTGAAGTGGACTGGACAGAGATCGAAGCCGATCTGGTCGAGCGCGGAGCCGTGCGCGGGGCGATCAAAGTGCAGAACGTCGTATTGCCTTTCGGGCGACACGTGGTCCCGCAATTCGTGTTCATCGGAGAGAAGGCATGGCGGCCAACGATGCTCCCGATCGCCATCGTCCAAGGGGACGAAGGCCAGTTCTATTGGGCCCGTGTTGACTTCGACGTCGTATTCAATAGACCCGCCAGGGCGGACATCCTGTACACCCGACATCGCCGGTTGGCTGAGTATCCGGACGGCAGTGCCCTCTACGAGTGTCTCGTGACCGATGCGGATGTGCTTCCTCAAGAGGCAGCGATTGACCATGACGGCTTCAGGCTCAAGCTGTTCCATCACACATCTACCGAGTGTCTTCCGCTCATCAAGAAGAGCGGGCACATACGTGCCAGCAAGTGGAACTATCAGGGCAGCGCCGAGCTCGACGACAGGCACTTCATCTACTTCACGGATGTCCCTCGCTTCGAGAACGCGACGGATTTGATGCGTGTCGCCATGACAGATGGTGGCTTCACGATCGGAATGCAGTGCGACGATCCCAAGCTGCCGCCCGAGATTATCGTGGTACCGGCTCGTGACCGTGCGCAGATATCCGAGCGGATCGACTGCCTCGTCGAACCATGGCTGATCGAATCATCGCCGATGCTCTTTCACGATCCGTCGCTGCGGGGAGAGGGGATTGCCAGGTACTGGGAATTCAGCCATCCCAACATCTATCGGATCCCCGTCAAGCCTGGAACCGTCTGTGAGTTGTCCAAGTCCGGTGTCGTGAATGCAGAGTGCGTCCCGGGCTGGTTGGATACGAAACGGATGGTTGCTGGATCGGCTTTCGAACCTGGGGGCGTTCGCGCGGTGTTCGATGAGACGCCGCTGGAGCATCTCCCGATCAACATCGGTCGAGATGACCCGGATCCCTGCCCACTGAACCGTTTCCTCCGAACACCTCAGCCACCTGTCAGACGGTGAGACCGGCTAGAAGCCCATTCACACTGATGCGCGGCGGAGCTCTGAAAGTTTGATTCGAGGCTTGTTGACGGGCTTGTGATCCGTCCCGAACAGCACCGCGCCCTGCATCGAGGCCGCCACAGCCGAGCCGACCAGGCAGTCCAGCCAGTGGTTATCGAGGCCCGTGACCCGCAGCTTCCACTCGTCGACCGTCCGGCCGCGGCCCTCGGTCTTCACCCGGTACTCGCTGGTCAGGTGATCGGCCAGCAGGCGGTGCCGTGAGGCCTCGCGGCCGAAGAGCGACAGGCAGCCGGGGTCGCCCATGGGCATGCCCAGCCGCGCGTGCGTGAAGCTCTTCCAGTAGTTGGTGTCGTAGACCACGTGTCGCACGGCCCGCTTGCCGGTCACCAACGGCACGCGCCAGTTGAGGCCAACACGCTCGCCGCGCTTGCGCTTGTAGTCACTGAACGGGATGCTGCTCGCGCCCACGTACCGGCCATGGCTGGGCATCACGATCCCGGCGTGGGCCGATTGGCGGCAGAACTGGTACACCACGTCCGACGACTGGCCCCAGTTCGCATCGATCAGGCAGCGCTCGATGCGCAGGTCGGTCCCGTCGTCGCGCCGCCACGCCTTGCCGAGCAACTCGTCGGTCAGGGCCTCGAGCCCGGCGTAGATCGCGCCCTCCTGGCCCGCCCTCGGGAACTCGGTCAGCAGCGTGCGCCGCGCATCGCGCAGCGAGAAGTACTGCTGATTGGGGTCCGGCCACGCGCCGTAGTCGAGCACATAGCCGGTGAAGTCGTCCTCCCAACCCGCGACGAGCCAGAACAGCAGCTTGCCCTGCACGTCGATGAACGCCGTCGCCCGCGTGCAGCCGATGGGCACAACACCCCGGGGCATGCCGTTGGTCTTCGCGGCGATCTGCTCGGGCGTGAGCAGGTCGTCGTCGGCCGCGACTTCGGGCAGCGGCTCGTTCTGGTACTCGGCCCAGAACGCAGCCTCGTCCTGAAGCTTGAGGTTCATCGCGTGCTGGACGGCGCTGAGCTCGTCGTGGTTGAACCGCGCCGGCCAGGCGATCGATGCGCCGGCGTCCATCTTCTTGCGGTTCCGCTTGTAGAACGCCGTCGCCTGCGAGAGACCCCGGTCGGCCCGCAGGCCCTCGGCCCGGATCTCGGCGTACCTCGCCCACAGCGCCTCGTCGGCCGGGAAGGCATAGACCATCTTTGTCCGCTCGCCCTGCCACTGGGGGTGCTTGTCGCGGTCGAGCAGCCGGTCGGCCAGGTCGTCGGGGCGCACGACCGTGACCGTCATCAGCCCTGCGATCTTCTGGCCCGGCCCGGCGAGGCCGAGGATGGCTCCCGCGAGCACGCGCTCCCGTGCTGCGCACTGGCTGGGGCTCCGGGCCGACTCGTCGGTCTGCGGGTCATCAATGAGCACGAGCGACGGGCGGACGCTCTGGCCGTCCGGGCGCTTGCGCTTCATGCCGCGGATGCGTCCGGTGATCCCCGCAACGGCGATGATTGCGCCCGACGCAGCCGAGCCCTCGATCGTCGGCAGCACGATCTCCTTGGCGGTCCACCCGATGTGCGTCGGCTCGCCCTTATAGAGCTGGCCCGAAGCCCGCTGGTGGATCCCCTCCAGGCAGCGGATGGGGTAACACGCCTCGGGGAAGTCGTCGGCGAGCAGGTCGTTGTTCTCCAGTTCGCTCTTGATGCTCTCCAGCATCGAGGCCGCGTGCTCTTCGTCGGAGCCGATCAGACACACGAACGTCCGGGCCCCGATCAGGATGGCCCAGAGGCAGGCGGTCTCGCAGAGCGTGGTCTTTCCGCTGCCGCGCGGCATGGCCATCGCGAACAGGCCGCCCTCGAGCACCGCAGTCTCCAGCTTGGCGATCACCTTGAGGTGATCGTCCGACCAAGGCAGGTGGAAGGTCTGGGGGAAGTAGGTGTCGCAGAAGGCTTTGAACGACTCGGTACAGCGTCGCTTGCGCTCGGGGTTGCCGACCGGTGGAAGCTCGCCGATGTTCCGGCCCGAGAGCGAGAGGGCCTTGTTCCGTTCGCGGGCCCGCTCGCGCACGGCGTCGTAGCCGGAGAGTTCATCCTCGGCTGGCTCGGGCTTCGGCTCGTGGCGCGTCGCGACCAGCCAGGCGGTGTATCGGAACAGATCGACGGTCTTGCCGTCGCCGATGCGAAAGCCCGCCCGCGTGCGGTGGCGATGCAGCTGCCGCTCGTTGATCACCTCGCCCAGCGGGGTCGAGTTCAGGAGCCGGCACGTCTCCGACGGCTTGAGCGAGCGCGGGTCGATCTTCGGGATGGCGGGCTGGTTCGCATCACTCGCCACGGCCACCCCCGGCGCTCATCTGCTGCACGAGCCACGCGGCGTAGTGCACGAGGTTGACGCTGCCGTCCGCGTTGGTCGGCGCGCCGGCGGCGATGTCCGCCCGGAGCATGTCTTCGGTGACGGGGCTTCCGCCTACGCGCGTGAGCACGCGGGCCGCGTCGGCCGGGGACATCGCGGCCGGGTTGAGGCGCTGCGGCCCGCCGTCGCTAGGCGCGTGTTCGGGAGTCATCGCGCACCTCCCGGACCTTGCCGCCACATTGCCGCAGAATCTCGAAAACATCTGCAAATGCAGGCCAGTACGCCTTCCCTTCTGCCGGATGTCATGGCTTCATGTGTCACACGCGGGGCGGATCCCCGCGGCATAGACCACCCGAAGGAGACCACGCCATGACGACCACGAACGAGACCGCCAGCCAGGCCTACGCGAAGCGCCGCAGCGACATCGCCCGCCTGATCGATGTCCTGCAGATGGAGCTCGACGCCCACGCCAAGCGGGCCGCGCTTGCCGACAAGCACTGGGGCTACCCGGGCGACCTCGGCCGCATCCGCGAGGGGCTGATCGAGCTGGTGATGAGCATGAGCGGGATGGAGCGCGAGCGCATCGAGGACTTCCTGGTCGAGGCGGATGACGCCGACGCCAACTGAACGCACCGCATCCCAAAGGAGCAGACGACCATGAGCAAAGCACGCGACACCGCCATCAACCGCATCGCCCGCGAGGCCCTCGGCCTCGAAACCCTCGAGGCCCGCAACATGGACAGCCTCGACTTCCACGACCTCTCGGTCTGGTCGATCAAGGAAGCGCTCGAACGGGCGTACGAAGCGGGCCACAAGGCAGCCCCGCCAACACGAACCACATGCCCGGCCTGCAACCGTGACATCGAGATCCGACCTCTCTGAAGCCCGCTCGTCGCGGGCTTCGCTGTTATTGGAACACGAAGGAGTACCGACATGACCACCCCCCCGAAGAAGACCACCACCAAGAAGACGACCTCCAAGAGGGTCACCGCTAAGGCGGCCCCGAAGAAGACCCCGGCCAAGAAGACGCCCCGCATGTCCGCGAGCGCCGCCCGAGCCGAGGGCGCGGCCAAGACCAAGCGGGCTCGGCAGGCCAAGGCCGTCCCGCAGGACCACGAGGTGCCCAGCCCGAAGGAGATCGCCAACGACGCGAATCTGGAGGCCTACGCGAAGAGCAAGGCCCCCAAGCAGTCGCGATCGAAGAAGACGGCGTCTGATCGCAAGCCGAGCGGGCTCGACCTCGCCGCGAAGGTCCTCGCCGAAGCGGGCGAGCCGCTGGCCGCCAAGGCCATCGCCGAGCGTGCGATCGCGGCGGGCTGGACCACCAGCGGCAAGACGCCGCACGCCACGCTCTACGCCGCGATCATCCGAGAGATCTCCAAGAAGGGCGACGCGGCCCGCTTCAAGAAGACCGACCGCGGCCTGTTCGTCGCGGCGGATGCGAAGGGGGGCCGCTGAATGTACCGGCCAGACCAAGAGCCCCGGCCCGAGCGAAGCGAGTCGTTCCGAGTCGACACCGACGGCAGCCTGGTGCGCAGCGTCGTCCCCAGGGTCGGCTCGCCCTACGAGCACCGATGCACGATGTGGGCCTTCAAGCGTGTCTGCTGGCGCTTCGATGAGCATGGCGAGGGCGACACCGTCGAGACGCTCGCCGCCGCCGCGCAGATCCCGGTCACCCAGGCCGCGACGGCGCTGGCGTTCCTGCTCGAGCGCGGCATCGTCACCACCGAGCGCCGGCGGAACTTCCCGGCGACGACCGATGTCCATCTCGACGGGATGACCGAGTACCACGCCCTCCGAGAGAAGGGCCCGAGCGACTGACCGCATCGCGTCCCCCCTTCCTCACGCCTCGGCCGTCGCCGGGGCTTTCTCTTCGGCCACAGCGTTCGCCGGAACCCGCTCGGCTTTCTTCCCCGTGAACGCTTCCCACCGCTGTACGATGACATCGCAGTACAGGGGGTCGAGCTCCATAAGGAAGCCGCGCCGACCCTGTTGCTCGCAGGCAATCATCGTCGAGCCCGAGCCGCCGAAGAGGTCGAGCACGTTCTCGCCGGGCTTGGACGAGTACTGGATTGCGCGGACCGCGAGCTCCACGGGCTTCTCGGTCAGATGGACCATGCTCTGCGGATTGACCTTCTTGACGTGCCAGAGGTCGGTGGCGTTGTTGGGGCCGTAGAAGCTGTGGCCCGCGCCTTCCTTCCAGCCGTAAAAGCAGATCTCGAACGCGCCCATGAAGTCCTTGCGGGTCAGCACCGGGTGCTGCTTGTCCCACACGATCCCCTGGCTGAAGTACAGCCCACACGCATCGAGCGGCCCCGGGTAGTTGCCGAGGTTCGCGTAGCCGCCCCAGATGTAGAACGACCCGCCCGGCTGGAGCACCCGCGCCGCGTTGCCGAACCACGCGAGCAGCAGCGCGTCGAAGGCGTCGTCGGTGACGAAGTCGTTGGCGAGCGGCCGGTCCTTTGCCCGCATCTTGCTTCCGGTCGGCTTGGCCTTCTCGGGGTGCCGCGCGAGGTCGAGCTTCTGGTGATGGGTCTGGGCCTTGCCGCCTTCTTTACCGGGCTGCTTGCTGAAGGAGCTGTTGCCCGCCGCGATGGCGTTGTTGCTCCGCGGCTCGACCTTCACGTTGTACGGCGGGTCGGTGTTGACCAGGTGGATCACCTCGCCGTCGAGCAGGCGATCCAGATCCGTGGCGCTGCTGCTGTCGCCGCACAGCAGCCGGTGCTTGCCGAGGATCCACAGGTCGCCCGGGCGCGTGGTCGCCTCGTCGGGCGGGGATGGCACCTCGTCGGGGTCGGTCAGCCCCGCGTTCCCGCCGGCGTTGAGCAGCTTGGTCAGCTCCTTCTCGTCGAAGCCCAGCGATGCGAGGTCGAACTCCATCGCCTGCAGCTCGCCGAGCTCAATGGGCAGCAGGTCGAAGTTCCACTCGGCCAGCTCGCCGCTCTTGTTGTCGGCGATGCGGTACGCCTTGATCTGCGCTGGGCTCAGGTCCTTGGCGACATGCACCGGGGCCTTCTCCAGCCCGAGCTTGAGCGCCGCCTTGTACCGCGTGTGGCCGCAGACGATGACGCCCTCGGTGTCGACCACGATCGGCTGGCGGAACCCGAACTCGCGCAGCGATGCGGCGACGGCGTCGACCGCCTGGTCGTTGATCCGGGGGTTGTTCTCGTACGGGGTGATGTCGGCGAGGGGACGCAGTTCGATCTTCATGGCAGTGGCCTCCGTGCTTCGGGGTTGGGGATCGGGGTCAACAGGCCGGCGGACCGGCGGGCGACGTTCGCCCGTGCGGGGCCGGTTGGCAGGATCGGGGGTTGGATCGGGAGTCCGCCGCCGGGCGCGACACGGGCCAACGTGGGGCGACCCGGGGCCGGACGGGCGAGGGCTTGCGGGGCGGACCGGACAGGCGAAACAAACTCAGTCGGGGATTGCGGCTGTTCCCGCGGGCGTCGGCTGGCCATCCCCCCTGGGAAGTACCTACGCCGCCCGTCATGGCCCTGCCCCTCCCGAACTCGGAGCGCGAACTTGGAGCGCGCACGCGCTTCGAGTTCCCGCGGGCGAAGCGTGAGCGCACGCCCGCGGGGGGGTATGGGGGGGTGCGCGCGCTTCGAGTTCAACTTGAAGCGCGCACAGATTTCGGGGTGAACTCCGTGCGCTCCGAGTTCGCGGCGCTCCGAGTTCAAGGGCGATCTACGGGTCATGACGACACCTCCCCGCCCGGCAGCGCGTAGCCCCAGCGCCCGCCTCGGCCCGGCAGGCGGACGCGCTCGATCCGCCCCTCGCCCTCGGCGATGTCCAGCAGGTCCGCCACGCGACGCCAGGACAGCCCGGGCTCGCCCTTGGCGTCCTCGCGGATCTCGGCCTTGCCGACCGGCTCGGCGGAGATGAACCGGGCGACGAACCGCTCCACGCCCCACGACGGCTCCGCGGGCTTGTCCGCCTTGGGCGAGGCGTCCTTCTTCTTGCCCGGCCGCTCGTTCTTGAGCGACGCCGGGTCGAGCGTGTCGTCGACCGACCACACCGGGAAGTCCCACCGCAGGCAGGTCGGGTCGATGGGCGGCCAGGACCGCACGGCCGCGTCGAGCACGACCACGCCGTCCTCCTCGTGCGGCCGAAGGACCAGGTGCGTGTCGGTGGCCCGGCTCTGTGCGCCCGCCCCGGCCCCGACATCGGTCACGCTCTTGCCGCTCTGGCTGCCCTTGGTCGAGTGGTGGATGAGCACGAAGCAGCAGCCGAGGCGGTCGGCGAACGAGTCGATGCGGTTGTAGATGTTGGCCATCGTGCCGTTGTCGTTCTCGTCGCCGCCGGCGGGCATGAAGCGGTAGAAAGCGTCGAGCACGATGACCTTGAACCGCCCGGGCTCGAGGGCCTCGAAGTACGGCGCGAGCGTGAAGATGTCCTGCAGCCGCCCGCGCAGGTTGTCCACGAAGATCCGCTCGGCGATCTCGCGCATCGCCACGCCCCGGGCCTGGGCGACCTTCGGTAGGCGGTGGGCGCTGGTCTCGCGGTGCAGCTCGTTGTCGATGATCAGGACCGGCCCGGCCTCGGTCTGGTAGCGCCCGAGCCACGGCCGACCGGTGGCGACGGCGATCGCCAGGTCAAGCGTGAGCCAGCTCTTGCCGGTCTTGGGGCTGGCGATCACGTTCATGGTCTCGCCGGCGCGGAGCAGGCCGTGGATCACGGGCTCGCGCAGCTGCGGGTACGCCGCGACGAGCTCGCCCACCGGCACGGGGCAGGGCTCGAGCGGCCCGGTCGATGACGGCGTGTCGGTCATGAACGCCGAGAGGTCAACGCCGGTCGTGTGCTCGCGCGAGCCGTAGCCCTCGGTCGCGAGGGCCGACGCCGCGGCCGCGAAGTCGCCGTGGTGCTCGAGCAGCGCGTAGACCGCGAACGGCGAGTAGCCCTTGTGCGCCTCGAACGGCGCGGCGTTGGTGCTGAAGACGTAGAAGACCCGGTCCTTGAGCGTCGCGCTCGTGCCCGCGGACTTGCCGGGCCGACGCCAGTGCTCGTTCCCCCCCAACTCCCCGGAGCGAACGAGCGCCCAGCCGTGCCGGAGCAGGACCTCGCGCGGGTCGCCCCGGTCGTTGAAGTCGTCGCCGGGGCGGGAGGGGCAACAATTCGGGAATGCCGAAGAGTTGGCGGATGCGACATCACCGCCGACCGCCGGCTGGGGCGTTTCGTCCAACGCCCACGCACACCCGAGCAGCACATCCCGCTCGTCAGCGGTGATCAGCGGCGGCCCGCACAGGTCGCCTTGGACGACCTCGTAGCCCGGCGAGGGGTCGCACAGGAACAGCCCGCCCTCGCCCCGCGTCTCGATGATGGTCACCGTGACCACCCACGCGCCCGACGCGTCACGCCTCGGCGCGTACTCCTTGCTGCCCACGACGACCGGCTCGTCGGTATCGACATCGATTCGGCGCTGGGCGAGCTTGGTGTTACCCGACACGGGGGTCTCGCAGCGGTAGACCACGTGCCTGCCGCCCGACGGCGTCGTCTCGATGACCAGCCGCTCCAGCAGTCCGGGCGCTGCCGCCTCGACCGCCTCACGCCACGCCTCGAAGGCCTCGCCGCCGCCGCCGTCCCAGTTGTCGAAGTCGATCATCTCCAGATGGCCAGAGACCGAGCCGCACACGAGGCACATCGCGGTTGGGGACGATTCTGGGTTGAACCACGAACCCAACTCGTCGCCAGACGGCAGCCGCGTCTGGTACGGCTTCCACGAGGACAGGGCGACGCGCTTCTCCTCGCCACGGCGGATCGCGGGCAGGGCGCACAGCCCAGCGGCCACGCAGGCCGATGCGTGCGAAGCGAGCGTGCCGTTGCGACGGGGCGAATCGGATGGGTGCGGCGCGTCCTGCATCAGAACGGCACCTCGTCATCGCTGTAGCCGTACGCCGCGAGGGCGTGTTCAGGCCCCGGGTCGGGCAGGTTGTCCGGATCCTCGAGCCGCGGCGGCTTGTCACCGAGCGCGTAGCCGACGATCCGCTCCCATTCGTCGACGGGCTTCTTCTCCAGCGTGATGCGCTCGGTCCGGGCCACCGCGCCCGCGTTCGCCCACTCGACGGCCTCCTCGACCGAAGACGGGGGCGGGTCATTGGACCGCTCTCGCCACCACTGCTCGGCCTTCTTGCGTGCGTATCCGCCCTCGGGGTGCTCCAGGCAGATCCACTCGCGGGCCCAGCGGTTGAAGCCGATGCGGTACTCGACGCGCATCGTCGGCTTGGCCAGCGGGTCGTTGCGCTTGTGGTGGACGTAGTACGCAACCTCGATGACGCGCTCGTCGCGCCGGGCCGGGCCTTCCGAGCCGCTGACGACCTCTTCGTCGGAGGCGATCGCCGCGTGCTTGACCTGCCGCGGCGGGAACTTGTGCCCGCACTCGGGGCAGACGGCATACGCCGCGTGGATCAGCGCATCGCACTCGGGGCACTGCTTGGCGGGGGCTTCACCCGAGGCGTCCTTGGTGTCCGCCAGGCGGATCGCGTCCACCGGGCCGTGCCGGAGCACGTTGCCGCCGAAGTCCAGCACCAGGCAGTCGGTCTTCCCATCGGCCAGCCGGAAGCCCCGCCCGACCATCTGGTAGTAGAGCCCGGGGCTCATCGTCGGGCGCAGCATTGCCACGCAATCGACATTCGGGGCGTCGAAGCCCGTCGTCAGAACGTTCACGTTCGCCAGGTACTTCAGCTCGCCCGACTTGAAGCGGGCGATCAGCGCATCGCGCTCCTTGGCTGGTGTTCCTCCCTCGACGAACCCGCACTCAACGCCGTGCTTCTCACGCAGCACCCGGACCACGTGCTCCCCGTGCCGGACGCCCGAGCAGAACAGCAGCACGCTGCACCGGTCGGCTGTCGCGAGGACGACCTCGGCGCACGCCGCCTCGACCAGCCCGTCCTCGTCCATGCGGTCTTCGAGCTCACCGGCGACGAACTCGCCGCCCCGCACATGGATGTCGCTGGTGTCGGCGACCGCCTTCCCGGCCCGGCTCTTGAGCGGGCACAGGTAGCCCTGCACGATCAGCTCGCGCACGCCCGCCTCGAAGCACACCTCGTGCAGCACCGACTCGGGGCCGCAGATCGTGCCGGTCTTCATCCGGTACGGCGTCGCCGTCAGCCCGATGACGCGCTGGTGGTCGCACAGGTCCCGCGCATCGGCCAGGAACCGGCGGTACATGCCCTCGCCGTCCGGGGGGATCAGGTGCGCCTCGTCTACGATGACCAGGTCGAGCGGTCCAAGATCGTGCGCCCGCTGGTACACCGACTGGATGCCCGCGATCGTCACGGCGTACCCGAGATCCCGCCGACCAAGCCCGGTGCTGAACACGCCCACTGGCAGATCGGGCGCGACGGCCTGCAGCTTGCCCGCCGCCTGCTCGATCAGCTCCTTCACGTGGGCGACCACGATCACCCGCCCGTTCCATTTCTGCACCGCGTCGCGGCACAGCTCGGCGATGACGTGGGTCTTGCCCGAGCCGGTCGGAAGGACGACGGCTGGGTTCGTATCGCTGGCGGCGATGTGGCTCCACACGGCGTCGACCGCGTCGCGTTGGTATGGCCTGAGTCCCATCAGTTCGTCGCCTCCATGCTTGTGATCCGGACGACCACCTTGCCCCCGGGCACGACCGGCCCGCGCTCGATCTCGAGCCGATCGATCTGGCAGTCGTCCTCGTACACCCCGCCATGCCCGAGGGCGTCGAGCAGGGCCTTCATCGCGTTGTCCAGGTCCCGCCGACGCCGGTCGGGCGGGTGGGCGGTGACATGCACCGCCACCCGTCCCGACATGGGCTCTGCCGTTCGCCGCGCGAGCCGGGCGCAGACCCGCTTGCGGAACTTCCGTCCCTCGCGGCTGATCAGCGTCCGATCGCCGACGCGACGCCAGTAGTTGTTCACGCTGGGGGGGTAGGGCAGCTCGACGACGAACGCGCCATCGCCCGCCGCCGCGGCGGTCAGCGCTTCCACGGCGGCGTCCCTCCCGAGGCGGCCGCCACCGGACGCTGCGGCGCAACGCCGCTGTCCCGCTTCGCGTACCCCTTGATGGTGTTGGTCGGCTCGCCGTTGTCCTCGCGGTTCTTGATCGCGACGCTGACCACCAGCGGCAAGTTGTGCAGCTCGACCGAGTCGCGGGGCCGCAGCACATTCACTGCCCGGCAGATCGCCGACAGCGTCCCGCGGGCGATCTCGACCGTCTGCGCGTTGGTGTGCTTGAGGGTCAGCCGGTCCCAGAGCTTGCGGCCCTTGAACGGCCCCTCCAGCACTTCCATCTCAAATTCCAGGTACTCGCCCTTGCCGTTCTTGGTCGGCTTCATGGCGCTGGCCGTGATGGCGGCCACGTACTTGCCGGCGGGGATGGGATCGAAGCCGGCATTGGGCTCCACGTTGGTCGCGTCGAATCCGTTCAGGTCTGCCATGGGTCAGGCTCCTTGCTGCTTGGTTTGCTGGTTGGTCTCGTTCTGGTCGACGTTCTCGTTGACGACGGTCGGATCGCCCTCGCCGCGCGCCATCGCCGCGAACACGCGGTAATCCAGCGGCAGCTCGTCGGGCAGGTTCAGGCGGTTCTTCGCAACGTGAGCGGGCCGTTCGGTCGTGCGGAGGATCCGCTCGCCCGTGCCGATGCCCTGCGTGCGCTTGCGGTCGAAGCCCTCGCTCTGGGTCTTCGTGTGGACGCGGTAGGTGGCGAAGAGCACCTCGTCGCACCACTCTTGGATCAGCGCCGAGGCCTGCTTCTGCAGGCGGGGCACGTAGCGGTCGTAGGTGTCGGTCTCGGGGTTGGCGAACTTCTCGATCGCCGCGTGCGCGATCAGGACCACCTGCATCCCGCGCTCGGTCCGCAGCGCGTCGAGGCCCGCCAGGACCTCGCGCCACTGCGTGAGCGCGAAGATGTACCCCTTGGCGTAGCCGATATCCTCGATGGTCTCGACGCCGCGCTTCGCGCAGACCTCACCCCAGATCAGCCGCTCCAGCCAGTCGAGGCTGTCGATGACCACCGTCTGGTAGCCGTGCTCCTCGCTGTAGAGCGCCGACAGCGCCCCGAGCACGTCGCCGTACTTGGTCGCCAGCGGGAAGCGGTCGCAGTCGATGTCGTTGGTGCCCTCTTCGGTCGTGATGAAGACGGGGGTCTCGGCCATCGCGCCGAAGGTGGACTTGCCGACGCCGTGGACGCCGTAGAGCATCACGCGACGTGGCATCAGCGTACGGCCCTTCTGGATGTGTGCGAGTGCGGTCATGATCGATGGGTCTCCTTGCGGTTGGTGGTGCGGGTTCAGGACTGGGTGCCCTGGTGCGACGGTCAGTTGGGCAGGCGGTCGTACAGCCGCAGGGACTCGAACCCCGTGGGCCACTGGCCGGTCTCCCGGCAACGGATGAGCTCTTCGATGGCGCGATCGTTTTCAGCCTGGGCGGCGTCGAGGCACCGCGGCGCGATCTGCCACACACCGCAGCGGAACGGCTCGCGCTTCTCGACCGCGATGATGTGGACGGGCAACGTGACGCCACTCACGACGGCGAGCAGCGCCCGGTAGAACGCGAGCTGGTGCAGGTACTTGAACGCGTCGATGTGCCACTCGAACGAGTCGATCGAGTCGCAGGTCTTCAGATCAACGAGCCCGCGGCCGTCCTTGGGGTTGATCCAGTCGAACCGGGCTTGGCACAGCACGCCGTTCATCCGGCCGCGGACGACGCCCTCCGCGACGCCCTCGGCCAACAGCTCGCGGGCAAACAGATGCTCGCGCACGCTCGCCGCCATCTGCTCGACCGTCGCGGCGTCGGTGTCGGCCAGCACGGGCTTGCCGCGCTTCTCGGCCCACTCGGCGAACGCCTTCGTGTTCGAGCCGTAGGGCTGCCCGGTCTTCGGATTGATTGGCCCGCCGACCGCGTACTCGGCCTCGTAGCGCCCGCGGCCCTCGAGGATCAGCGTGTGCGCCGCCCGACCGACGAGGAACGCGTGGCTGTCCCGGTCCGGGATCAGCCCCATCTCCTTGCGCCGGAACAGCAGCGGGCACGAGCGGAACTCCGCCAGCCGGTGAGAGGTCAGGCAATCGCCACGCCGGGCGTGGTAGGTCTCGGCGGGCTCGCGGATGAGCACACGGGCGAGACAAGAGTGGAGGTCGTCTGTGTTCTGGGGTATCGCGCTCATCAGGCGGCCACCCCCTGCGGTGCGCGGGCCTGACCGCTCCTGGGCCCGCCGCAGGGCATCCGCCGGACCGCAAACCCGTCGGCCCCGAACTCCTTGATCAGGAATGCCGTGAAGATCCGGACCACGGCTGCCCCGCAGGGCGAGCCGCCATCGACCAGCAGCGCAGCGCGGGGCGGATCGGTGTGGTAGGACACATCGGTGCGGGTCCGGGCCTCACCGAACAGACCCTCGGCGGCCAGGATCGACAGGTGCAGCGTGGCCTCTGCCTCCGCCAGAGCGGCAGAGGAGGCGAATCGGAATCGAAACACATCGGTCAACATCAGGAGCTCCTTTCACGGGCGCACCGACCGCCGCCCGTGAGACCCAGCCCCTCGAGCCGCGGCGTACACCGTGGTCGAGGGGCCGGGGCCTCCGGAGGGAAGAGAGAGAACCGGCGGTCGGGGGGCGCTTCTTGGGTCACCTATGCCGCCACCGCCGCCGGTGCGCGGTCAGGCCGGCCCAAACCCGGCCGCCTCGAAGCGGGCGCGGAACCGTTCGAGAGCGTTCTGGATCTGCCGGCGGCTCACCGAAGCGCCGGATCGGCGCGACCACTCGCGCGCGGCCGCCGCCTTGCCGTGCTCGGCGACGAGCCGAAGCAGGTCCCGGTCCTTCGGGTCGAGGGTGGCCATGACCGCCGCGACGGCCTCAGCGGTCTCGGCGGTATCAAACTGGCAAGCGGGGGCGGACTGGCGGCGGCGCTGCTGGTCGGCAGGACCGAGGACCGTGCGAAGCGGGACGGCGTCGCCGTCGCACTCGACGAGCGTTCCCTCAAGGGAGATCGCCTCGTAATCGCCGCGCCGCTTGTGGCGGCCACGGAATCGCAGCTCCATCGCCACCCAGGAATCGATGGCGTTCGTGACGAACGCCTCGATGTTCCCCCGGGCGGGATCGAACAGGTGGGCCTTCTCCAGCAGATACAGCAGCATCTGCTGCGTCAGGTCGTCGCGGTCCGACCAGGAGAAGTCGGTGCGCCGGCAGAGCTGGGCGGCTTTGATGCGGATGAGGGTGGCGGTGAAGGGGTCAGAAACAATCTGGTTGGGGTTACCCATGACGGGCCTCCGAGACCGGAGGCAGCGCCTGGGGTGTCGCCATCAGTGCGCACGGATCGCGCCCGACCGTTTAGCGGCGGTTCGCGGAATCGTCGTAGACGACGACACCCGAACGGCACTGCTTCGCGGCCAGTTGCGAAGTTGATGATGGACTTAGACAACGATGATGGTCATGCACCTTGCGGTAGCCGCGACCATCGCGGAGGCCCCCGAGAGCGGGGCAAGACAGACTCTCTCTGTTGGTTGGTGTGGGTCATGCGGCTTCCGACTCCTGGCCGTTAGGTGTCGGAGGAATGGTGCCGCTTATCTGGTTTTCTAGTGGGTAGTTACGGCGTCTTCAGCGCGTCATCAAGGCGTCACTAGTGGGTAATTAGTGTGCCGTCGCTTCCGCCAGATGGGAACGGCCGCCTGGGGTAATGGCAGCCCCCGAGCGCATGCCCTTGGGATAGCACACAAAGTCCAGGTCCCGAAGTTCTTTGAGCTCGCCGCCGATGGTCTTGCGCGTGAGGCGGTGGCCCTTGGCATCCGTAGCCTCAACCATGTCAGCCTGGCTCATAAGCGATTTGGCCTCTGAGAGAACCGTGAGGAGCAGCATCTGGTTCTTGCTCAGTGGATGGGATGGGCGTGATCCGCCATCAGCTTCTGATGGCTGCGCCGCCTTGGGTAGCGCAGCTTTGTGATCACCGCCGCTCGTGCCGAAGCCAAACGCAAGCATGGATCCGTCGGCGATCTTTCCGAGATACTGGTCTTCGGCTGACGCCTGCATAGCCTCGATGATCACCGCGTTGACCTGCTCGGCATGCCGCCGATGCAGGTCGAACACGCTATCGATGACCACGGAGGGTGCAAAAGGCATGAATCGGGTGACTCGGGCCAATTCGGCAGCATACCGTTGAGCGAAGTCGGCAGAGTCTTCTAGTGCTGCGATCTCGCGAGCAAAGCCAAGAAATCTCTCAGCTATGGTTCGATCTTCGGTTCGTTTGCGGGGCTCTGTCAGTACATCGTGTCGGTAGAGTCTAGATGGCTCCAACGCGCCGCCGTCTACGCCGAGCGTTGCGAAGCGTCGCGACACGCATTGTGAACACACGCCGCAGTGCGGGCTCGCCTTGGTCGTTTCCCGAGTATGCATACAACTTACGCTGGAAGCGATCAGCTCTCCCTGCCCTTCGTGCTTGATGATCTCTACCACGTCCTGCTTCGTTTTCGTCAGAAATTCGTTCCGAACCTGGAACTTCTGCTCGAACACCGCTGACAGGAGTTGGCTGTACCATGCCAAGGTCTGGGGATGTGTCGTCCGGGTTGCCCGTGCACCGAGCTCATGCTCAGCCAGGGGGAGGTTGATGCTCACGACTCCATTCTCGAAGAAGTCGACAGCATCCAGGCCGAAGATCCTCGCCACAACCGCCCCAAGCGTGACATAGAGGAAGGATCGTGTCCGCTGAGTGTGATCCTTCTCCACCAACCCCTTCTTGTTGCACCAGACAGATACTGGCAGCGGGGCATTGCCGGACACGGAGGCTCGTTTGACAAGCTCCTTCACGAGACTCTTCTGCAGCCCAGCCACATGTCCCGCGGGCTTGTGGCTCACCATTGCAATGCGCCGCCCGGCAGAAAGCTCTTGCACGGCTACGCCCAGGGAATCGATTCCGCCTGAGAAGAGGAGGACCTTCTCGATGCCTTCTGGATTCGGGTCACCGGAGCCGAATTCCAAGTAGTTCTCTACCGCGGGGGGTTTGTCCAGTTCACAGAAGGCGAACTCGAAGTTGTCACCGGAGATGAAGTTCAACATGCGGGACAGCAGGCCAGCAACGTCTTCCTGATTCCAGAAGTCTGGGTCACGGACAGCGATCTCCATCCGAATATCTCGGTACCACAAATCGCCGTAGTCCTGGGCCTTTCGTCCGGTTCGCCTGGACAGTTGGTCAGCGACATACACCGCCGCTGCGATCTCGATAAGATCGGCTGCTCGCTTCGGCACATTGGCCGTCAGCGACTTGGAGATCTCTGAAATCTTGATAACGACATTGCTTGCAGGACCATCTGTGATGAGTTCTGTAGCCTTTAGCTCACGCCACAGCTTCCGGCGGCTAGAGAGGCCTGCGCCGTTGCACAAGAACAGATGCGGCTTGGGCGGATCAGGAGGCATCCGCTCCTCCGAGATGCGTCAGCGCATCGCCCACCTTCTCCAAAGCATGACGGACAAAGCCAGCACTCTTCCGAGGTGTGATGCCGCCTTGAAAGTTGTGCTTGGAGTACCAAGTTCTTGAGAACTCTTTGAGCACAGACGACGCGGTTCGACAATGCGCTTCCATCGCCGATAGGAATGCATTGTGCTCGGACACGTCGGCGAACCTGCGGCCCGGCCCGACGTGGTTCGAGAGCTCCTTGCTCAAGTGATAGATGAGAAACCCGCTTGCCACACGACCGAAAAAGTCTTGGGTCAGGCGAGCGAATCCTGACTGCGTGGACAGCCGACGCAATGCATCTTGAACAGCGTCCGGCCCTGTACCGAAGAGGGTATTCGCATACTCCTGACCCAGCACCGTTAGGCTTTGAGCGGCGGCCCGCTGAGCGATCTCGCTAAGGTCCGAGCGAGTTCGTGTCATGGCCAGATGGTCATCGATGGCGTACGTGAAGTTCCCGACCAAGTCGTAGATGGTGTTGGCAATAGCGGTACCATCGCCTTGGGATGGACTGAACTCCCATGCGCTGCCCGTGACCCCAAGCTCAGCCAGGCGCTCGTTGAAGCGGTCTTCATCCCGAGCTGCCTGCGTGACCTGCGTCAGCAAGTAGAACGTATGAATCAGGCCTTCATCGTTCGCAGCACGCTCGAATCCCGCAATCGCAGCGGTGAGCATCGCGTCAGCCACCTGCGCGAGCGCAGCTTGGCCCACGCCGGGCAAACCCGTCATGCCAGCACCATCGCCCAGCATGGCGACAACGCGTCTATGCGATGGCGTAACCGGTAGGCTTTCGACCTGATGGTGGCCCATAGGGAGGGTTCTCCGCTAGAGGGCCGCCAAGCTATCTCGGACACGTCGAGGTGGAGAGGCCCTATATGCCGATGTCCGAAACGGCCGCCCATGTTGCCGTCCGAATACCGGACTGCATCGGCACTTAAAGTGCAGCTCATGAGTCAGAGCTATAGCCAGGATCGGGATCACCACAGAGAATCAATGCCTATGCGAAACGCTCGCTTACACGAAGTGTCCTTATCGGAACTACGGGCATCACGCACGGTCCCCGTTGGCGCAGAAGTCGGACACCGTCTTCGGACATCTTCCAGGGTCTGGCCTCTAGCATTCCGTCACTCGATCCAGCCATTCGCACTGCTCCCGATGACCAGACTCGCAGCAGGACTGGGTGAGCTGAAGATGACATCCCGCTCAGAGCGGAAGCCGTTATTCGCCGTCGATGACTATTCCTCTTCGACCGCAATGACAACATTCTGTCCCTGGGTTGACCGGGAATCAGTGTTTAAGCCTTTGCGTGACAGATTCTTGGACTTTGGTGGCCACGCCATGCTTCCCGCTGTGACGTCCAAACGCATAGCGTCACGATCTCCCGCAGATCCCGCTCCGTCACCGGATCCCGCCCCTCCGTCACAGGTGGCAGGAACAGAATCTCCTCTTGGATATCCGGGGCCAGATGAAGCAGGTTCATGATCTGCGTCATCCGCGGCTGGGTCACTCGGGCCAAGGCCGCCAAGTCGGTCTGGCTGCCCACCACCCCGTCCTGAAGCATCCGATCGAACTTGATCGCCAGGGCCATCAGGCGGGCGACTCGGGGCACCCGCCCCGGCGGAGGGAGCGGAGCGGGCTCGGTGACGATCCGCCGCCGGGTTTGGCGGACGCGGAAGTGGATGGGCCGGGTGACGGTGGTCATGCCGCCTCCTTGTTGATGCGGTCGAGAAATGCCCGGATGCTTGTCGGCCGAAAGGTCACGCTCACGCTCGACTTGACGGCGTCGTATTCCACCGCCGAGACCAGCAGCCGGATCAGCCGGGCCTGCTCACGCGGGATCAGGTTCTCCCATACGGGGTCGAAGCCCCTGAATGCCGCCTCGGCCTGCGCTTGGGTGATCGTCTCTGCGTCCAGTTCGCCGATCCGCTTCTCGACCTCGGGCAGCCGCTTGTCCCCGGCGGTGATCTGCTCATGCAGTTCTGCGATCCGCTGGGAGACATCTGTATCCGCGAGCCCTCCGGCCGCGAGCGTCTGAAGTTCGCGGTGGCAACGGTCCAGCGTCCGCTTCAGATCGGCACGCTCCGTGACTAGACCCTCGCGCTCCTCGGCGATCGTGGCGTGGGCGTCGGCCAGCACCTGCTTGAGCAAGGCTCGATCGGAGCCCAACCCGCGGATCTCGTCGACCACCACCCGCTCGATCTCCGCTGCCGGCAGCGTCCGCGACGGGCACTCGTCTGCCCCGTTCTTGATGGCGTGCGTACAACGGTAGTAGCGGTAGAACCGCGGCCCGCCCTTCTTGTCCTTCGTGAATGTGTGCGTCATTGCATACCCGCACGCCTTGCAAGTAATCAGACCACGCAGCAGGGCACCGTACTTGTTGCGGACCTCGAAGCCCCCGGTCCGGCCGTTGTAGCGCAGCAGCTTCTGCACCCGCTCGAAGACCTCCGGGTCGACGATGGCCTCGTGCACGCCGTCGTAGATCTCGCCCTTATGGGTGATTTTGCCGATGTACACGGGGTTCACGAGGTGATTGTGCAGCGTGGCCTTATTGAACGGCTTCCCGCCGATGACCTTGCCTGTCTTCTTCGTGACCCGCTTTTTGTTGGTCCACTCGCGGTGCCGCAGCTCGCGGACGACTGGCAGCAGCGACTGCTTATCCAGGTACAGATCGAACAGGGCGCGAACCCGCACCGCCTCGCGGGCGTTCACCACGAGCCGTGGGCTCGGGCCGGAGCGATCCACGTCGTAGCCCAGCACCGGCACACCGCCCGCCCACTTGCCCTTGCGCTTCTGGGCCGCGATCTTGTCCCGGATCCGTTCGCCGATGATCTCCCGCTCGAACTGGGCGAACGAGAGCAAGATGTTCAGCGTCAGACGGCCCATCGAGCTCGTCGTGTTGAACTGCTGGGTCACCGAGACGAACGACACGCCCTTGCGGTCGAACGCCTCCATGATCTTGGCGAAGTCCATCAGCGAGCGGCTGAGCCGGTCAACTTTGTAGACCACGACGCAGTCGATCTTTCCCGCCTCTATATCGCGGAGCAGATGCCCGAGCGCCGGCCGCTCGATGCTGCCACCGGAGAAGCCACCATCGTCGTACCGGTCTGGCAGGCAGACCCACCCCTCGGTCTTCTGGCTGGAGATGAAAGCCTCAGCGCTCTCGCGCTGGGCGTCGAGCGAGTTGAACTCCTGATCGAGCCCCTCGTCGCTGGACTTGCGGGTGTACACCGCACACCGCATGCGGCTGCCCGGGGCGGCGGCCTCCTTTGGCCGATCGCGTTTGCGTACCTTCATCGCGTGCTCCTGTCCTGGCCGAGCCGGAAGAACCGGAAGCCGTTGATGTGGCTCCCGGTGATGTGTTTGGCCACCCCGCTGAGCGTCTTGAACCGTTCGCCGTCGCACTCGAAGCCCTCGCCGTAGGGGAGCACCAGCACCCGGATGGTCCGGCCCTGGTATTCGCGGACGATCGCTGAGCCGGGCGGCGGGACACGCGGGTCACGCTCCGCCTCCGGGTCGAGTCCCCGCGTCACCGTGGCGGACCGCCCTGTCTGTGGCGGCGTGACAAGCGTCTTTGGGGCCATTACCCGAACCTCAGCGTCGTCCGCGAGCTCCGCGGCCCGCTTCCTCGCCCGCTCGCTGAGGTCACCCTCCTCGTTGGCCTGAAGCCGCCAGGCGATCTTGCGGATCAGGTACGTCCGGTGGCGCGTCCGCGTCTGGTAGCCGTGCAGCTCGACAAACCGCTCCACGAGCTCGTTGGTGGACATGTCTTTGAGCGAGTCGATCTCGTCCTCGATCCGTCTTGCCGTCGCATGCTTCATGCGGCCTCCTGTGGCTGGTGTCTCCATCACGCATCTCCTTCACCCGCCGGTCGGGATTTGGATAGCGTCGCCACAGTGGGGCTCGGATCGCTCGGAAGTTCAAGGCATGTCGCGGCACCTTCTTCAACTTCACGCAACGCCCGCGATGCGGCGTCCCGATCGATGCGAACCGCACGCACGAGACCACGCGCGAGGATGCGCGAGATCTCGTCCTGCCGCTCTTCGGATGTCATCGCTTCGGGGTTGCGCCGGCTGTCGTCGCTCGCTCGTGGCATGAGTCGCTCCACGGCGACCCGCGTGCATCGCGACCTCGCCACGGGTGACCTATGACGCCGCGTAACAGCGGTGCGCGCCCGCTTCACCGCAGCGCATCTATTGGATCAATGTCGCGAGCAGCCCTTGCAGTTGATCACCCCCGTCAAACCCGCTCACCCGGTCGAACAGAGACTTCACCGCGGCGGGTGTCTCTCGGCGGGCGGCAGAGACTCCGGGGCGATTCGGGCGAAGTCGCGCCCGCCGAGCGGCCGAGCCGGTTATCCCGGCGTCCAGACCAGAGACCGCGTCACGGTTAGGGACCGTTGGCCCACCGGCCCCACGGACGCGGGAACGGGGCCCGAAGAGGCCGACACGCGCGGGTGTCTCTCACCGGCCCGGCCCAAAAACCACAAAGCCGGCTGCTTTCGCAACCGGCTTGGGAATAGCGGGGGCTGGATTTGAACCAACGACCTCCGGGTTATGAGCCCGACGAGCTACCAGACTGCTCTACCCCGCAATCTTAGTGGCCGAGAGTTTACGCCCCGTCTTGGCCCGAATCCAGCCCGTTGGCCGCCGCATCGGGGAAAGTCAGCTGCCAGAAGCCCACGTCGTGCCAACGGCCAAGCTTGCGGCCCACGTGCTCGAAGTGGCCCACCTTGCGGAATCCGGCACGCTCGTGCAGGGCCGCCGAGGCGTCGTTGGGCAGCGTCATGCCGGCCACCACGGTATGGAAGCCGGCTGACCGCAGCCGGGGCAGCAACTCGGCATACAGGGCTCGTCCCACGCCGCGGCATTCCATGCCTCGGGCCACGTAGATGCCCGTCTCGCACGTGTGCTGGTAGGCCGTCCGCGCTCGCCACGGGCCAGCCTTGGCGTAGCCGGCAAACCGCCCGTCGACCTCGGCGGCCAGCCACGGGTGCGTGCGGCTGCCCGTGCGCCACAGGGCCTCAAAGTCTGTGTCGCTGGCCGGTTGGGTGTCGAAGTGGACGGCCGTGTGCTCGATGTACCAGTTGGTCAGCGCATTGGCCTCGGCCAGGTCCTGGGGCGCGAAATCACGCACGGTGGGCATGCGTGAAGCCTACACCCCGCGGCCGGGCACTACACTGGCCCGTGAGTACTCCCAGCGACACCGGTGCATCGAAGAAGCTCAACGTCCTGCTGGTCGGCGGCGGCGGCCGCGAGCACGCCCTGGCCGAGGCCATCGCCGCCTCGCCCCGCCTGGGCACCTTGTACACCAGCCACCCGGGCAACCCGGGCATCGCCGCGGTCGCCACCGACGCGGGCGTGCCCATCGACGCGGCCCGGGCCTACCGGGCCGAGCTCTTCTGCCGCGACAGGGCCATCGACCTGGTGGTCATCGGGCCCGAGGCGCCCCTGGCCGCCGGCTTCGCCGACGCGCTGCGGGCCAAGGGCGTGGCGGTCTTCGGCCCCGGCCGGGCCGGCGCACAGCTCGAGGCCGACAAGCACTGGGCCAAGGACCTCATGCGCCAGGCCGCCGTCCCCACCGCCGAGAGCCGCAGCTTCACCGACGCCGCCAGGGCCGTGGAATACTCCCTCAGCCGCACCGAGCCGCCCGTCATCAAGGCCACCGGGCTCGCCGCGGGCAAGGGCGTCATCGTCCCGCGCACCCACAAGGAGGCCGCCGACGCCATCCGCTGGATGCTCGACGGCAAGGCCTTTGGCCAGGCCAGCAGCCGGGTGCTGGTCGAGGAGCGGCTCAGCGGGCCCGAGGTCTCGGTGTTCGCCCTCACCGACGGCACGGGGGTCTACATCCTGGACACCTGCCAGGACCACAAGCGCCTGCGCGACGGCGACGAGGGGCCCAACACCGGCGGCATGGGCGCGTTCTGCCCCAGCACGCTGCTGGACGACGCCGCCATGGAGCGCGTCCAGCGGGAGATCCTGCTGCCGGTCATCGACTCGATGCGCCGCGAGGGCATCGACTACCGGGGCGTGCTCTACGCCGGGCTGATGCTCACCGCCGCGGGGCCCAAGGTGCTCGAGTTCAACGTCCGCTTCGGCGACCCCGAGTGCCAAGTGCTGCTGCCCCGCCTGGCCAGCGACGCCCTGGAGATGCTCCACGCCACCGCCACGGGCCGCGTGGCGGACCTGGAGCTGGCCTTCCACCCCGGCGCGGCGGTCTGCGTCGTGCTCGCCAGCGAGGGCTACCCCCACAAGCCCGTCGTCGGCCAGCCGATCACCGGCCTCGAGGACGCCCGCGCGATGGAGGGCGTGTACGTCTACCACGCGGGCACCAAGATCGACAGGGCCACCGGCGACCTGGTGACCGCCGGCGGCCGCGTGCTGGGCGTCACCGCCCTGGGCGAGGGCGTCGACCAGGCCCGCGCCAGGGCCTACGCCGCGGCCGACGCCATCCACTTCCGGGGCATGCAGGTGCGTCGAGACATCGCCGCCCAGCGCGTGGAAGCCCCCAGGATGGCCGCCAACCGCCAGGGATAATCCCCATCGTTCCCGGGCCCTCCCGGGGATAGACTGGAGCCTCGCCCGGGCGGCACCCTCCCCGACATTCCCACCCCGCACGCCCGGGTTGATGGGAGACGCAACATGGCACGCATCGCAACACTGCTCGCCCCGTGCGGCCGCGGCCCGGTTCTGGCCGCGGCCATCGCCTCGGCCGCCGCGCTGGGCCTGGGCCTGGCCGCGGGCGCCCGGATCGGCCCCGCTTCGCCCGCCACCGCCGTCCAGGAGGGCAACCAGGACCGCGGGTGGCAGGACATGGACCCCGGGGCCATGATGGAGATGATGGCCCAGATGGGCGCCCCGGGCCCCCAGCACAAGGAGCTGGCCGTCTTCGTGGGCGACTGGAAGACGAAGATGACCGCCATGGGCCCGGGCATGGAGGCCTTCAACAGCACCGGCACGGCCACCTTCGAGCCCATCATGGGCGGCCGCTTCATCAAGCAGACCTTCCACGGCTCCATGATGGGCCAGGACTTCACCGGCATGGGCCTGAGCGGGTACAACAAGGCCTCGCAGCGCTACGAGGGCGTCTGGCACGACGACATGAACACCGCCCTGCTCTACACCACCGGCCAGAAGACCGACACCGGCTGGGTCTACGAGGGCGAGGAGACCGACCCGATGAGCGGCGAGACCTTCGCCTACCGCCACGTCGTCACGATGGACGGCAAGGACGCGTTCAGCTTCGTCATGCAGTACCCCCCCGAGGTCGCCGCCCAGATGGGGGTGCGGGCCGAGGAGGGGGCGAAGTGGGCCGACGCCTTCCGCATCGACTACACCCGGGCCGGCTCGGATGACGCGCCCGAGGGCGGCAACCGTGGCGGCGGCAACGCGGGCAACGGCAACCGCCGCTGACTCGGCGGCGAACGCCAGGCAAACCCGCACGTCCGCCTAAGAATCGGTATAAATACCCACGCGTTCCGGCCCGACACTGGCCGGAACGTCGTGATTCGGCCGGTAATCATCGTGGATCGGCGTCTGATCCACGATGCCCGGCGTCTGAGTCACGATGCCCGGCGGCCGAGCCACGACGCCCGGCGGCCGAGCCACGACGCCCGGCGGC
>JBITAF010000038.1:0-16071 GCA_044440025.1 Phycisphaerales bacterium JB060
TTGCGGTTGATCTACCGGAGAGCGCCGTTGGCCCAACGGCGCTCTCCGTACGCTCTACGGATCGTCCCGTTGGCCCAACGGGAGGCTCCGAGTGGCCACCCACCCCCTCTGGGAGCCCGCCAGGGCGGTTTTCGTATCGGCCTTCGGGTTTGACCCAATGCCGGCGCGGCCCCGGAGCCCCGCGCCCGGCCCTCCCAACGGGCCGCCGGCGCGAGCCCGCGGGCGGGCAGCGGCGGGAGCCGCCCAACCGGCAACCCTCCCGAATGGGGGGATCGCGTACAACCGCCCGGTCGGGTACAGTTGGGTATTGGGGGATTCGCGTATGGCGTTGTTGCTCGGGGTGTTGCTGGCGGCCGCGGCGCCGGGGCCGACGATGGCGAGCGGGACCCCAAACCCGCTCCCCCGCGCCCAGCGGGGGAGCTGTCGAGGTCTTCCGAGACTGAGGGGGTCCGCATGGGTTCCTGGTGGCGGGGGTGGTCTTCTGAGGGGGCCGCCAAATGCCGAGCCCTCGGGCCGCTTCGCCAGCCCCGACGGGGCACCCTGGAGCCACGGGTGCAGCCGCCCGGCGCCGCAAACGAGGCCCTGGCGCAAGCCTGGGCTCTCCCCTCCACCGCCCAACACGCCCGCGCAACCCGTGGAAGGGACTCCGCTTCGCGGGTTGCTTCGGCGGGGCGGGGAAGAGGTCTGCGACCGTCCTTGGCGGCGTCACACCGAACCCCTGCCGCACGTGCCGCCAATGATCTCTCGCAACGCAAGCGATCGTTTGGGCTTATCGCAGGTTGTGGGCGATGCTCCAACGCCCGCGGATCAGGAGGTGGGCGTGGCTTCTCGAATGACTGGCAGTCGAACTGGCGTTTCCATCAAGATCATCCGTGGCTTGAATCAATGCCAAGGGTGGCGTGGCCTGGCCACGGTGCTGGCGGTGTTCACCATCGTTGGCCTCACGTGCCAGGCGTATGGCGGGCAGGGGGCGACAGGTCAGGAACAGGGCAAGCCTTCGGAGACGCCGACCATTACGAAGCCCACAGCCCGCGACGTGGCGCTCGCTGTAGCTGCGGCCGAGCAACTCATAGCGCAGGCGCGACTCGAGACCGACGCGCAGGCGTCGACTGAGACAATGAGGCGGGCCCGTGAGCGGCTGGTGCGGGTCATGGTCGATCCGCGGCTGGAAGACGTGCGCGCCTGGCAGACGCTCGGAACCCTCGCGGTCGCGCTCCAAGACGAGGGCGACGCTGCGCTGGCGTTCGAGGCCATCGGGCGATTGCGGCCACAGTGGCACGAGGACGCGGAACTGCTGCAACTCATGGCGTCGCTGGATTTGCTGGGGGCGTCGGAACGCGTTGAAGACATCGATCGCAACAGGAACACATTCCTCCTCATCCGTTCGGATGCGACAAGTCAAGCCGAGAGGCGTTCCGGTCCGAGCCAAACGCAGCTGATTTCGAATGTTGGCTCCATGTTTGAGCACGGCTGGGGTGTGGTCAGGAACGATTCCGAAGCACTAGAGTGGTATCGACGGGCTGCCGAAAAAGGCGATGCCACAGCGATGTACAATCTTGGCAATATGGTTTTGGACGGCCGTGCCGGAGTGAAGGACGCAACCGAGGCGGCTAGGTGGTACCGAGGCGCTGCCGAACAGGGTAATGTATCCGCTATGTTGGATTTAGGTGCAATGCTCGAGCACGGCCGGGGCATCGCACAACATGAGACCGAAGCAAGACAATGGTACCGAAACGCCGCCGAGCAGGGCGACACTACAGCCATGAACAGGCTCGGCCTGATGCTTATGCAAGGTCGCGGCGGAGCGAAGAACGAGGACGAAGCACTAAAGTGGATTCGCAGCGCGGCAGACCTCGGCGATGCGAGTGCTATGAACATGCTTGGCGTCATGTTTGAGCACGGCCTGTGCGCGATCGAGGACAAGGCAGAAGCGGTCCGTTGGTACAAGAGTGCCGCTGAACTAGGCAACACCGACGCCATGCTTGGCCTCGGCAATTTACTCGCCGCACAACCTGACGGAACAGGCGACTCTGAAGCATATTCATGGTACCGGAATGCTGCCGAAAGTGGCAATACAACCGCCATGCTTAACATCGGCAACCTGCTCATGCACGGCCGCGGTATCAAAAACAACGAACATGAGGCGGCGAAATGGTACGGCAAGGCTGCCGAAGCGGGCGACGAAGAAGGCATGTTCCGAGTTGGCCTGTTTCTATTCACGGGGATCGGTGTAGATAAAAACGAACATCGAGCAGTAGACTGGTTCCGCCAAGCTGCGGCTCAGGGCAACACGGACGCAATGTTTGCTCTCGGTGCTGCGATGACGGCTGGTATAGGTGTGGCGAAGAACGAATCCGAGGCCGTCAAATGGCTTCGCAAAGCAGCACGAGCCGGAAACAGAGACGCTCAGAACTCGCTTCGTGAGTTAGGCGAGACCTGGTAAGGCAGTAGGCCGCGTGAAAGCCATAAGTCGTACGCATCATATTGTCCATAGCTCTGCGAGCCGCCTGCTATACTGGATTTCGCATCGCATGGTCCACCGTTATGAAAACACCGGATTCCGCCCGATCAACTGTTATGCGACAGTTCCAAGATGACAAGCATTGAATCCGTCACCCTGAGCCTCCACGAGAACAGCCACGCGTTCATCTGTGAGGCCGTCTCAAAAGCCATAGCCGCGCAAGACGACATTCGACAGTGGCAGTTCGCGGTACTCGCGCTCGTGCAGTCAGCCGAATTGAGCTTGAAGGCGGCGCTCAATGCGATTCATCCCATTCTGGTTTACGAGAACGTGGACAAGCCCTCCAGGACGGTCACCCTTCACGCAGCTCTTGCCAGGCTCGAGAACAGCGACATAGGAGCAATGACTTTCTCCCAACGCGACAAACGCAGAATCGATAAAGCGAGTAAGAGTCGTAACGAAATGACACACTCGGAGTTCGAACTGACCAGCAAGTACGCGGCAGCGAACTTCTTCGAGCTCTTTGGCTTCGTCTCTGACTTTCAGCGTCGTCACTTGTCATGCGACCTCTCGGAGATCATCCCGGCTGCTGACTTTGAGAAGCTCATCGGTATTCGAAGGGCAATCGAGGTACTCGTTCGTAGGGCACGCGAACGAATCCAACAGGAGGGAGTGGACTCTCAGCAGATCTGGGCTTGTCCAAACTGCGGCGAGGATACGTATGTTTTCGATGGCGACATCAATATCTGCTATGCCTGCTCGTGTGCGGAGGACGTCGTCGAGTGCCCTCAGTGCAAAGAACTCTGCTTTGGGTTTGAACTTGAGTCATTCTTCAACGAGATTGACTCTTACTTCGACGAGGGACAGGCCGTCGTGCACAACTCGTACGGCTACAAAGACTTCAACGCCTGCCCTGCTTGCCTTCCCAAGATTAAGGAAACGATCCAAGACGAGCGCGAGAGCAACGAGATGCGCCGACTGGAGGAGGAGTACTACCGCCGAGACGCATAACAAGGCGCTTCAGAAGGGCCAGCTCACACGCTCAAGTTCTCACCGCCCACCGCATCCCTCCCCCCCCGGCCTGCCGGAAATCCTCTCCGCCTCCTCCACGAACCGATCAAAATCGCTCGGCTCGCTCGCGCTCGGGCCTCGGACCAAATAAAGAGCCCGCCGACTCCCGGCGGGCCCCACACGCCCTTGCGGGCCTTCACGATCCCGACGCGGGCCTACTTGCCCTTGGGCCCGTTCCCACGCCCACCGCCCGAGGGCTTGCCGGTGGTGCTCGGGTAGTTGGGGTTGCCGCCCGAGCCGCCCGAGCCGCCCTTGCCGCCCCCGCCGCTGTTGCTGTTGCCTTGTGCCATCGCTGGCTCCTTGTCTGTACCCCCTTCGCCCGCCCCGCCACGAGCGTGGTGGGCGTGGGGCTTGCCTCTCCTTTCGTAGTGCGGGGCGGGGCGGGGTTTCGCGCAGGGGGTAAGCAGCAAGCCCCCCTCAGCCTCGCAAGAACTCTCCACGGAGTGGGCGTGCGCACGCAGCGCGGCTCGGAAAGATCGGGCACGCGCTTGGCCGGTCTGGGTCGTCGCCGATCGCCGAGGATCGCCGGCGATGCCGATCGGCCCTCTCACGCCCACCCTTTACCGCCCACCCCCCCCAACGAGGTGCGGCCGGACGCCCCGGCATGCCCCTCAACCTGTGCAGTTCCACCCAGGAACCAGGAAAGTCCTCCATGGAGGCCAGGAGAGGTGAACTCTCTGGACGAGCGGGTCGATATCAACCGCGGGAGGGGGTGAATGACTCGACGACAAGGTGCGAACCCGAGAGCCAGATTGAGGCGTCCATGCGATCGGCATCCAGAGGATCAAGATATCGGAAATCTGATCGCGCGAGCACGCCGGCGTTCCCGTCCACTCCCGCTCTGACATCGGACCGGCTCAGCCAGCGTCCCGACGGCGTGAGCCCCCGCCCACCGGGAATACTCCACTGGCGATCGCTCCCCACGCTGGCGTTCGCGGCCGCGGGTGTCGCGCTGCTGGCCGTCTCGGCAACGCGGATGGCGCGGTATATTGACGGTTCCGAGACGAACACCGAGCACGGCGCCGCACGGCAAACGCTCCTGCAGACCGGCGAGTCGCTCACCGAGGATGTCGAACGCGTCGTCGAGCCCGCCATGCGCCGCGGCCGGATCATCGCCCGCTCGCCCCACGTGGTCGCAGCCCTGCGCAACGATGACACCGACGAACTCACGCGCCTGTGCAACGCGGCGGTCCGCAACGCCACGGAGATCGACGCCGTCGCGATCTTCAACAACGCGGGCGAGATCCTGACGATCAACACCGTGTACAGCAGCGGCGAATCGATCGCTCAGGAACGAGTCGATCGGATCCTGTCCAATGACTACACCGATCGCGACATCATCATGAACTGCATCGAGAACGACGCCAAGACCGAGGTTCTCGAGTTCCAGACCACCTGCGATATCACCCCGGCGTTTTTTGACTCCAGCGGGCTCTCCATCGCCCACTCGGTGCCCATCCATGGCCCCGACGGCGAGCAGGTCGGGCTCGTGAGCACACGGCTGCGTTTTGAGCGGATCACCTCGCTGATCGACGGGTACGACATCGCCGGCGGCGAGGGCTCGGTGTGGTTCGTGACCGATTTCGGCGGCTTCTTCAATGAAGATCTCAACGCCGGCGCCCTACCCCCGATGCCCATGGAGGAACTCGCGTCGTTCACCCAATCACTGATCCGCCGCGATGTCGATCAGATCTCGTTTGACCGTGGCGAGACAACCTACATGCTCTTCCGGATGGAGGGGCTCAACACCATGGCCGAAGGCGGGATCCAGGCCATGATCGCCACGCCGCTGGACTGGCTCAATCGAGAAGCCCGCCACGCCGCATTAATCGCAGTAGGCACCCCGGGGGTGTTCGGGCTGATGTTCCTCCTGCTGGCCCAGTTGCACCGCTCGTATCTGAAGTCCCGGGCCCAGTTCGCCGTCTCGCAGTGGCGTCTGCTGCAGAGCCACCAGCTCGTGGAAATCATCGAGCGGTCGTGCGACGCCACGATCATCGCCGATGAAGACGGACGGATCCGCTACGCGAACGCGGCCGCCCGAACGCTCGGCGAGGAGGTCTGTTGCCCCAGCGAGCCGGGCGAACGCGCGGTGCTGTACAACTCGGATTGCGTGGACGCGGGGGTGACGACACAACTCCAGCAGACCCTCGCGACCGGGGATCGGATGAATATCCGCGTGAGGCTTACCCCGTGCGATGGCGGCGTGTCGGGGCCCGGCGGCTCGATCGCCCGCAGCGCCCGATGGGTCGAGGCATCGGCATCGCTGCTGCCATTCGACAAGCACAGCGGGCGTCAGGTCGTGCTGGTCATGCGCGATATTACCGACAAAGTCGGCCGAGAAGCGCGCGAACGCCTGCGCGCTCGCGGTGCCGAACTGTGCTACGAGATCAGCGGCATCCTGAGCGGCGATGCGCCGTTCGCGACCCGTATCGAGCACGCCATCGGGGCGACTTTCGGTTTCGAGCAGCTCCGCTCGAACTCCATCGGTGGTGTCTACCTGCTCGACCCGTCCGAGTCGGAGCTGCGATTGCTGACCCTGGTGGGGGCTGCGCCAGAGACCCCGGGCTTTGAGCCCACACGACCCGTTGTAGAGGCGTGCCCCTATAGCCAAGTGGCACGCGGCGGGCGAGCATCGCTCTGCCAGGACGCTGCGGGCGCCGGGCATCGCTACATCATCCCACTGGCCGATGACGCCGACGTTCTGGGCGTTCTGTTCCTTGGGACGGGCATGGACACCATCCCCGATGCCCCGATGCTTGATGTGCTCGCCACGATCGGCACGCTCATCGCCAGGGCCGTCATCCGCCACGACCACGAACAACGCCTGAGCGACACCAACACGAACCTTCTCGCTGCGCATCAGCGGTACGAACTGGCCATCGCCGGCTCGCGTGACGCCATCTTCGATTGGGACCCTGCCAGCGGCCGCGTGTTCTATTCCGAGCGGTGGGCCGAGTTGCTCGAACGCGAGGGTAACGACCTCACCCCATCGATCTCGACGCTCCTCGAACACGTGGCATCCAGCGACGTCCACCGGGTCGAGCAGGAGCTCTTCGGGTATGTGCAGCAAGGGCAGGGCTTTCTCGAGAGCGAGTTCCGCCTGATGACCAGCGACGGCCGTGTGGTCTGGGCGCTGCTGAGAGCCACGGCGTCACGCGAGGCCAGCGGCGTCGCCAGCCGCATCTCGGGCTCGGTGACGGACATCTCGACCCTCAAGACTGTCGAAGAGGAGATGCGTCGGCTCGTCCAGCAGGACCAGCTCACGGGGCTGGCCAGCAGGAATAAGTTGCTCGAGAATCTCGAGCACGCCATCACGAGGGCGAAGCGGTCCGGCACGCACGCGGCGGTGCTCTTCTTCGATTTCGATCGCTTCAAGGTCGTCAATGACTCGCTGGGCCACGACGCGGGTGACGAGCTCCTGTGCAGCATCGCCGCGCGTCTGCGGGCCCAGCTCCGCAAGGCAGATACGGCCGCCCGCTTTGGTGGCGACGAGTTTGTCATCCTCCTCGAAGACCTGCCCGATACACAGGCTGCGCGCCGGATCGCCGACCATCTCCTCACGGTGTGCGCCGAGCCACACGAGATCCGAGGGCGCCAGATCGTCTCGACGGCGAGCATCGGCGTGGTCACCACCGAGTTGTCGTCGTCCAGCCCCGCTTCGATGCTCCGCGATGCGGACGCGGCGATGTATCAGGCCAAATCAACCGGGCGTGGGCGCGTCGTCGAGTTCGACAAGGCCATGCTCGAGGCGACGCTCGAACGGCTCGCGCTCGAGGAGGAACTCCGCAAGGCAATCTCGGCGAATGAGCTGTCGCTGCACTACCAGCCCATCGTCGATCTCGAATCGGGCGAGCCCATCGGGGCCGAGGCCCTGGCCCGGTGGCATCATGAGACGCGTGGGACCATCCAGCCCGATGCCTTCATCCCCATCGCCGAGGAGTCCAACCAGATCACGGATCTTGGCGACCTCGTGCTCCACGAAGCATGCCGGCAACTGGTCGATTGGAAGCGCCGGAAGGTGGTCCGAGACGACTTCACGCTCAGCGTCAACCTCTCCAAGCTCCAGCTCACCGTGCCCGGCTTCGTGGACTATCTCAACGAGCTGGTCGCCAGTGCTGGCCTCCGTCCGAAAGACATCAAGCTCGAGGTCACCGAGACCACGATCGTGGACAACCGCGCGGGGATCGAGCGCGTGCTCCACGAGCTGCGCGAGTCGGGATTCGTCATTATGATGGACGACTTCGGCACCGGGCATTCGTCCTTGAGCGGTCTGCACGCCCTGCCGATCGATGAGCTGAAGATCGATCAGTCCTTCATCCGACACGAGAACGTGAGCAAGGAACTCATCGCCATCACCTCGTCGATCGTCACGCTGGCCGGCAACCTGAGCCTGCGAACGGTGGGCGAAGGAATCGAATCCCTGGAACACATCTCGCTCCTCCAGAGCCTTGGATGCAACTCTGGGCAGGGCTTCTTCTTCTCGAAGCCGCTTCCGGCCGGCTTATTTGAGGCCTGGCTCTTGACCCGGTCGCGTGACCAGGCGGCCTGAGCACGAGCCGATCGAAGGGCCTTCCGGCCTGGGCGAGGGCGATCTGACCCTTCGTCGCGGCGCCTCCCCCTGCCGACCCAAGCCGATATACTCCCACATGCCACGCTCCACGACGACGACGACGACGACCCACACCCGCCCCCGCGGCTAGCCTCGGCGTGCCCACGCAGCATCGATCGAGCCCGGCCGCACGGCCGGGTTTTTGTTTGGCCCCCGCTATCCTTCGACCCCGATCCTCAAGCCCCACGGAAGCCCCATCATGAGCCAGACCAACGGCCATCACGTCACCATCACCCTGCCCGACGGCTCCACCCGCGACTACCAGGCCCCCATCACCGCCCTGGAGGTCGCCCGCGACATCGGCGAGCGGCTGGCCAGGGCCGCCGTGGGCGCCCGCATCAATGGCGAGCTGGCCGACCTGGACACGCCAATCGTCGCGAGCTGCGAGCTGGGCATCCTCACCGAGAAGACCAGGGACGGCAAGCCCGACGAGGGGGCGATGTACCTGCTGCGCCACTCGACGGCCCACGTCATGGCCGAGGCGATCCAACGCGTCGTGCCCGGGGCGATGCTGGTGTACGGGCCGCCCCTGGAGACCGGCTTCTACTACGACATCGCCTTCCCCGAGGACCGGCCGCTGCGCGAAGGCGACTTCGAGGCCATCGAGGCCGAGATGGCCAGGATCGTCAAGGAGGACCGGCCCTTCACCCGCTACGAGCTGGAGTACAGCGAGGGGATCGAGAAGCTCAAGAAAGAGGGCAGCAAGTACAAGCTCGACAACGCCCACCGCGCGCACGAGGCCGGCTCGCTGAAGCTCTCGTTCTATGCCACCGGCGAGCCCGGCAAGAACTGGGAGGACCTCTGCCGCGGCCCGCACGTGCCCAGCACCGGCCGGATCGGCGCGTTCAAGGTCATGTCGCTCGCGTCGAGTTACTGGCACGGCGACGAGAACAGCGACCGGCTGACCCGCGTGTACGGGACTTCGTTCTTCAGCAAGAAGGACCTGGACGAGTACCTCGATCGCCTCGAGCAGGCAAAGCAGCGCGACCACCGCGTGCTGGGCCGCAAGCTGGGGCTCTTCCACATCGACGAGACCGTCGGGCAGGGGTTGATCCTCTGGACCCCCGCCGGCGCGGTGATCCGTCATGAGCTCCAGCAGTTCATCGGCGGCGAGCTGACCCGCCAGGGCTACCACGAGGTCTTCACCCCGCACATCGGCAAGCTGGACCTCTACCGCACCAGCGGGCACTTCCCGTACTACGCCGACAGCCAGTTCCCCCCGCTGGTCGACCGCGAGCACATGCACACGCTCGCCGAGGAGGGCTGCACCTGCGCGCAGCTCAGTAATAACCTGAAAGTCGGGCAGATCGAGGGCTTCATGCTCAAGCCCATGAACTGCCCGCACCACATCAAGATCTACGACAGCCAGCCGCACAGCTACCGCGACCTGCCGCTGCGCCTGGCCGAGTTCGGCACCGTGTATCGCTGGGAGCAATCGGGCGAGCTCAACGGCATGACCCGCGTGCGCGGCTTCACCCAGGACGACGCCCACCTGTTCTGTACGCCAGAGCAGGTCGGCGAGGAGGTCCAGGGCTGCCTGGAGCTGGTCAAGATCATCTTCGGCGCCCTGGGCATGAGCGACTACCGCGTGCGCGTGGGCCTGCGCGACCCCGACAGCGGCAAGTACACCGGCGACGCGGCCAACTGGGACAAGGCCGAGGAGGCCTGCCGCCAGGCCGCCAAGTCCCTCGGCGTCCACTTCACCGAGGAGCCCGGCGAGGCGGCCTTCTACGGCCCCAAGATCGACTTCGTCGTGCGCGACGTCATCGGCCGCGAGTGGCAGCTCGGCACCGTGCAGGTCGACTACAACCTGCCCGAGCGGTTCGACCTGACCTACATCGGGCCCGACAACCAGCCCCACCGGCCGGTCATGATCCACCGTGCGCCGTTTGGATCAATGGAGCGATTCATCGGCGTGCTCATCGAGCACTTCGGCGGCGCGTTCCCGCTGTGGCTCAGCCCCGAGCAGGTCCGCGTGCTGCCCATCAGCGAGAAGAGCAGCGAGTACGCCAGCAGCGTGCTGACCGCGCTCAAGACCGCCGGCATCCGCGCGACCCTGGACGACTCGGACGGCCGCATCCAGGCCAAGATCAAGCACGCCGCCGAGATGCGCATCCCCTACCTCGCAGTCGTTGGCCCGCGCGACGCGGAGAACAACCAGGTGTCAATCCGGGCAAGGGGCATCCAGAAGGACCTTGGCGCGCTGCGGCTGGACGAGTTTATCCAGGCGTTGGTCGAGGAGCGTGAGAGCAAGGGCGAGCGTTCGGTCAAGGACCGCTTCGCCGAGCCGGCGGGGGTGTGACGAACGCACGTGGCAGACGCCAAGTACTGCAAGAACCAGGACGAGTTCAGCACCTGCTTCATGTGGCGCGGCTGAGCCGCTGCATCCGCACACAAAAGGACCCGGGCCTGTACCCGGGCCTCGCTTCGTAGGTCCGCTTCGGCGTTCCGGCGGGCGCACAAAAAAGCCCGGCTCGTACCGGGCGGTTGTGCTTGAACTGGCCTCGATCAGCCCGGCTCGTCCTGGGTTGGATCGTCCTGGGTTGTCTGGGGGATCGGCCCAGGCTCGCCGCGGGGCGCATTGGGCCTGGGGTACTCGGGCGCATCGCGCAGGTACCAGTCGATGCGGCGGACGCCCTGTGGCGGGCAGGGCATCTCATCCTTCTCCAGCAGGTCGCCGGTCTCGATCGACACAACCTCCCATCGCATCTCGTCGGGCATGACACGGTCGTCCGTGTCGCCCTCGAAGAATCGAATCTTCATCTTGTTGCCCACCGCCAGGTCGTAGCGCCACAACTCATCGCCCGTGCGGCTGTCTACCAGCACGAACGTCTTGGGCGTCCACGTCTTGCTGACGTATGGGTAGCTGTCGCTGGATGAGTAGCAGCCACCCAGCAGCAGGGTGGAAGCGGTGGCGGCAAGGGCCAGGGCGGCCAGGTGGGCGAGGCGGGGGCGTGTCTGCATCGAAGGCTCCACGGGCAGTCCGGCAAGCCTGGGCCGGCCGGCGGGGGTGTGGTCTGTTCGGTCCGATCGACCTACGACAGTGCGAGCGAGGGGTTCACCGGGACCCCGTCGGCCCCAAACCCTATATCCCTTCTATCGTCAGGAAAGGCCCCCCGCACCAACACCGGGCCATAGACCCGGGCGCTGACGCTTCCGCGAGCCCAACAATGACCAGTCACATACCAAACATGCCGCCAGTTAGGATCGGTCACGGGTACGACCTGCACCGCTTGGAGCCCTGTCCCCCACACGGATCGGGCAAGCCGCTGGTCGTCGGCGGCGTGCGGATTTCGTGGGTCGGCGACGAGCCCAGGGGGCCGGTGGCCCATTCCGATGGCGACGCCCTGCTGCACGCTCTCACCGATGCCATCCTGGGGGCTGCGGGGCTGCCCGACATCGGTCAGATCTTTCCCAATGACGAGCGGGCGAACCGTGATCGGGATTCTGCCGACTTTCTCCTCGAAGCGCTGCGGTTGGTGCGGGGCGCGGGCTGGGAGGTCGGCAACGCCGACCTGACGGTGCTGCTCCAGACGCCCAAGCTTGGCCCGCACAAGGCCGACATCCGGTCGCGGCTAGCCGGGCTGCTGGCCGTTCCGGCCGAACGTGTGAATCTCAAGGGCAAGACGGGCGAGCATGTCGGGCCGGTGGGCGAGGGCCTTGCCATCGAGGCCCATGCCGTCGTACTGCTGACCCGCTCAGACTGAAGCGCCCCAGGGAGTGGCCTCAGCGGTGCGGGGCGTCGGCCCGGGCCGGCCTCTTATGCTCGATCTGCCCTGCGGGCCTGCTGGCGTTGTTGAGATGTTCGCGCAGTGCCGGCGAGGCCTTGAACCTGCACGTCTCGCTCGCCGGTATCACGATGGGCTCGCCCGAGAGGGGGTTGGTGCCGTTTCGTGCCGAGCGATGGCGTCTGGTAAAGGCGCCGAAGCCCGTGAGTTTGACCCGGCCATCCTCGATTAATCCTTTCGTGATGCCGTCGAGCACCGTATCGAGGTACACGGTGGCATCGCTTCGAGTTACTCCGAGGCTGGCAGCGACGTGATCGACCAGATGGCTCTTGTTCATGGCACAGGCTCCGCTTCCGCGCTGCCCGGAAAACACACAGGTCATCGCTCTCCGTATCGGTCATCCCTATTGGCATCGGTTATCGGTGATGCTAACAACTTCCCTGAAAATCTTCTTAACGCTCCTTTGGGAGCAGTGACCGGCGGGCGTGTCGGAGTCCGCCCGCCGGTAAAATGGTCTCCCAATGCCAGACACATATGCGCCAGCCGTGAACACCCCAAACCCGCCCATGGTCATCCAGACCGAAACCCTGGACGCAGCAGCCCAAGCGTGGCTGCGTGAGCGGGCGGATCTTCGGGTGTGCCCGCACGATTCCGAAGCATTCTTCGACATCTTGCCGAGGGCCAGCGGCCTCGTGGTGCGGACCTACACCCGCGTTGACCGGTCGTTGCTGGAGCGGGCTCCCAACCTCAAAGTCGTTGGCCGGGCGGGCGTCGCGCTGGAGAACATCGATATTGCAGCCTGCCGGGCCCGAGGCGTCGAGGTCGTTCACACGCCAGCGGCGAATACCCAGGCAGTGGTCGAGTTCGTGCTCTGCCTGCTGCTTGACGCTCTTCGCCCGCGCGTCTTCCTCGACGGCCCGCTCGAGGGCCAGGCCTGGCACGAGGCTCGCAACGAGCTCCAAGGCGACTGCCACCTGAGCGACCTGGATGTGGGAATCCTTGGCTTCGGCCGCATCGGCAGTCGCGTGGGGAAAGCGCTCGCCGCCCTGGGCAGCACCGTCCGCTTCCACGACATCAAGCACGTGCCCGAGGCCCAACGCCACGGCTGCGAATCGGTCTCGCTGGAAGAACTCCAGAAGGCATCGCAGGTACTCACCATTCACGTCGACTGGAACGCCGGCAACCACCACCTTGTCAATGCCGGCTTTCTTGGCACCCTGCGCGACGACTGCATTATCGTCAACACCAGTCGGGGCCTGGCGATTGACCCAGAGGCACTGGCTGACTGGCTGCGTGCCAACCCCAAAGCCCGCGCCCTGCTCGACGTGCACGATCCGCACGAGCCCCTCGATGCCGGCTACCCGCTGCTGGGCCTGCCCAACGCACACCTGGCTCCCCACATCGCCGCTGCCACCGCGCCCGCGCGGCTGAATATGAGTTGGGTGGTGCGCGACGTGGTGGCGGTACTGGAGGGGAGACCCCCCCAACATCCGGCGCCGAAGTAGCGTGGGGTGCGGGCGTTACTCCGCGCTCCACACCACGTTGCCGCTCTCGTCGTAGAACTTGGCAACCGGCTGGCCCGAACGCATCACGCCGAAGAATGCCCGGCTGTTGCCGTTCTCGTCGGCGAAGCCGATGCGAAGGGCCTCCTTGGTAAAGCCAAGCCACGCACGCGTCTTGCCGTCCTCGTCGGCCAGGGTCAGGCCCGGGCCGGCGGCCGAGAGGGCGAGCTTGAAGCGGGTAGCGCCCGCCTCATCGTGGAGGATGAGTGTTGGGCCCGTACGATCGGCCATGAACACCGCACGTTCGGCGCCATCTTCGTCGACCAGCCGCAGCGTCCGCGTGGCGACCCCCTGGGCGAGCTGCTCAGTAAGTGCTCGGACTTGTGCCTCCAGAGCCTCGATGCGGGCCTGGGGCGTGGTTGCCGTGCTGTTGCTACCGTGCTTCGATTGCGAACCGTGACTCTCATGGGACATGCTGACCTCCAGTCCGCTTCGTCCCCCCTCAAGAGAACCTTATCCGCTCGGCATCGCCAATTCCCCACAGCCGCCGGGCGCGCGAACGAAGGAGCGAACGCCATGCCCTCCATCGCCAACACCCTGGCCACCTCCGCCACCCTGACCGTTGCCGCCATCGCCGCACTGCCCATGCTTGGCTTTACGAGATCCAACTCGGCCAGCCACGCCGCCGCCATGAACGCCCGGTCGATTGCCCTGGGCATCGAAACCATGGCGACCGACACCGGCTATTACGCACCAGCGTTTCGCACCGCCCCGGACGGCGGCATTACGCATTACTCGGCCACTCTCGTGGCGGGAGGTTACGCGAGCCCGGGCGACTTCACCAGCCCGCTGGCCCCCGGGGGCGGCGCACCTGCCGCGGGAGAGCACGTGTTCCAGGCCGATCGCCTCGCATTTACGGTGAATGGAGCGATGATGCCTCCCGAGCCGCTCCAGCATTCTGGCACCGATCGGCATTATCGCCAGGTGGCCCGCGCGCAGACCCTTCCTCAGTTACTCGGCAGATGGGTCCGCCCGAGTGATCCTGTTGCTCCGGCAACCACACTCATCGTGACCGAATGGCTCACCGACGACAACTACGCCGCCCTGGCCCAGGGCCCCACCACCATGAGCCACCGCCCCATCGTTCCCTTCGTAGGCGCCACCGCGGGCCGAAGCCCCGAGCGCGAGCCGGTGGAAGGGGCAACCGATGCGCCGTTCCTCTACCCCATCGCGGCCGACGTGTTCGGCGACAACGCGTCTTTTCGAGAGACGCTCACCAGCCACGGCCCAACAGAGATCAACGCGATGGGACGATCGCACGCTGGCGGTAGGGCCGCAATGGTCATGCTCGACGGGTCTGTCCGCTTGGCCAGGCCCCAGGAGAGCGTGGAGCAGCGTCTCTGGGGTACGGTCTTCCACTCGATCACCGGCGACGGGCGCGTGCGCTAGCGCGGGTACCCCGATCAACCACACCTCGCCCCCTCTTGCCCTGTCCGCGTGATCGGGGGCCAGCGCACCAAGCCCAACAGCAGGTTCTACCCAAGCCCGTCGCGCTGCGCCAGACCGTGCTACGCAACCCTCCGGCATGGATGAGACCGGCGAGCCATCGTCGTGCTCGATTGGGCTGTGCGGTGCGTATGTGGCCGACCTTGACAGCAATGGCGAACTTCGCATGGTTCGACTTCCTCGCCTTTCAGAACCCACCCGGTGTGGGTAGTGGCGAGGTCTCAGCCTTCCTTGACGGCGTTTTCAGCCTCGGCCTCTTCGGCAATCGCCTTGAGTGCCCTGCCGTTCATCAGTGGAATGCTGGTCCGACCAGTGCTCAGTACCACGCGCACATAGGGCTTGCACATGCCGCAGCCTGTGCAGCAGCCAGTACGCTCGCTGAGTTGCTCCTGGGTCAGGCCCTCTTCTCGCGCCAGTTTCAGCAGCTTCTCGAAGGGCTGATCGAAGCACACACACCGTTCGACCCGAACGCGCGTGCTCGGCGCGTCGAGGTCGGCGATGGTGGCATGTCGGGGTCGCTGCTCTGCCATAGTCCAGCCACACTATCGACCGTTTATGAGCCGGTCCTCATCACCACGCCCGCCAGTCGGGTATATAGCGAGGGTCATTGCGGAGCCCCACCGACCCGATACCCAACTCGGGCTGTGTCAGCCACAACGCCTCGGCACGGTGCGCCCGCCCGCTCCCGTCGGCATGGGCCGCCATGCACGACGCGCCAACCCCGCGCCCACCATGGCGGAAGCATGTAGTTGGATGGCTGTTTTCCCGCCATCGTCCACCTCCGGCATACAGCATGGGCGGGTCAAGAAGCGCATTACTCGCCGGCATGGCACCCGGTCCGCGGCTGATGAGCGTGTCGGCGAAGACCATCAGGCTCGAAGGATCGGTGATGGAACTCAGCCGCTGGTGCGGGCGGTGCTCGATGTCGTACGACCAGCCGGGGGTGTGGGCGGGGCTCAGGTAGTAGCCGTTGTAGCCGTAGGTGCTGGTGGGCGCCTGCGTCGCGCCCTGGTGCGTGTAGGTGCCCGGGCGTTGCGACGGACAGGCGTAGACGCCAACGTCGCCCGGCCTGGCATCGAGATAGGGCGTGAGCAGCCCACGAGCGTGATCCAACCGCCCGCTCCGCGACCCGTCGGGCCCGCGGCGGCCGGGGGTGGGGCCGCCACCCGGAGCGCGGCGGGCTGTGGGGGCCAG
>JBITAF010000039.1:0-4706 GCA_044440025.1 Phycisphaerales bacterium JB060
TGGTGCCGGGGCCGTCCATCGGGGCGACCAGAGCGAGGTCGCTCCAGCCTTCCGAGCCCACCGAGCTGATGAAGTCGGTGGCGATACCGGCGACGGCGTAGTCCGAACCGCCATAGCCAGCGGTCAGGGTGACCGAGGTGCTCTCACCCGGGTTCAGGGTGGGGTTGGCGACATCGATGTTGATGGACTGAGCGCTGGCGGCAGCGGCAACACCGGCGACGGCGACGAGGGCGAAAGCCTTCTTCATATCTACATCTCCTCACGCGACCGGGGCCGTGTGCCCCGAAAGCCTTGGTTCAACAGTCGTCTGCTTGCGACCTATCACACACAACCTACCACCATTCCGAAGCCCCGCCAGAAATCGGAACGCTTTTTTTCCCGAACCCACGCCCAGGCCAACGCGTACGGCCCGACATCGGCCGTCAAAGTTCCGATAAAGCTAGCCGTACGCATGCGCGGCCCGCTGTAGAGTCTGTACTACCAAGCAAAAACCAACTCTGCTTTGACCGACTCCATCGGGATACCCAGCGATGCCGACACCGCCCGGCGGTACAGCTCCAACTGCCGTTTGCCCGGCTCGCCCGATCGGCCCGTCTTGAAGTCAACGATCAGGCACCGGACCACGCGGCCGCCCGACCAGCCCAGTACCAGGCGATCGATCCGCCCACGCACCAGCGCCGGTCGGCCATCGACATCTATCGCCACCGAGATCGCCCGCTCCCGCACGACCGAGAGCTCCACACCGGCACCCCAGCGACGCTCCATCGCCGAACGGCTGAGCACACCTCCCAAGCCACCGGACTCCAGGGCTTCCCGTATCCGCCGGGCGGCCTCCTCGGTCAGCGGGCCGGCATCGGCAACCCACTCGCGTGGATCTGGGTTGGCATCCTCGATCCACTCCACCGCCTCAAGCAGCCGGTGCACCTCGGTGCCAAGATCGGCCTTGACCGCCTCGGTCGAGAGCAGCCAACCCACACCCGGGTTCTCCCCAGATTCGGAAGGACGAACCGTGGCAATCCGCCAGGGCTCCTCGGGCCTGGCCTGCCGGGCACCGACGCTCGTCGGCTTGGCCCATGCCGGGCCTGGCTCGCACTCGGGTGCGCTGTCGGTCTTGTTCTCGCCCAGCCAGCCGGTGTCGCCCGATTGCCACCGCCCATCGCTGGCCCCCAGGCCCGCCCAGGCCACCGTGCCCAGGCCCTTCTCGGATGACCGCACAAACATCTCCAGGTGCGCCTTGGCCCGCGTCATACCGACATACAGCAGGCACAGCTCCTCATACACCGCCTGTTCGCGCCAACGCTCATGCATGGCCGCCAGCGTGGGGGAGCAGTCGCGAACCCCTTTCGAGCCAGGCAGGCTGATCCTGGTGGGCGGCGCGGTTGGGTCATCGGCTTCGGCACCGTCCGCATCGGCAAGAAGCGATGGGGGATGCGAGGCCAGCGGCCCGTCCAGGTCCATCAGGAACACAGCATCGAACTGCAAGCCCTTCGCCGCGTGCAGCGTCAACACCCGGACCACGCCCTCGCCCCGCGGCCGCACCCGGCTCGCCCGCACCGATGCCACGAAGTCATCGATTCCAGAGTAATCCGACGTCTCATCCTCGTACGCCTCGGCTAGTGACACGATGTCGCTCAGCCGCTCGCGCCCGCGTCGGTTGGCCGACTCACTGGCCAGCTCTGCCAGCCACTCGACCGTTCGAGCGATCCCGTGCTCGAAGATCCGCATCGACAGCTCCCCGGCAAGCTTCTGCGCCCCCTCGCGGTCCTCCCATTCGGTGAGACCAAGGGCCCTGCCCAGGGGGCCGATGGCGACCGCGTACCGGCTTGGGCCATCCCCCGGATGGGCCGCCAGGTGCAGCGCCGCCAGCACAACCTCGACCGCCGGATGATCGCACGGGCTTGCCGACGCGTTGGAGACAGCCGGCACGTCGCGCGCCGCCAGGGCCGCGACCAGCCTGCCGATGACCCGCTGCCGGCGCACCAGCACCGCAATCTCCGCGTCGGCTTTCTGCTTATGCAGCCGCGCCACTGCGTCGGCGACCATCAGAATCGACGCGTCCTCGTCCTTGGGGTCCTCCAACTCGACCGAGAGATCGACCGCCCGCACCAGTCCGGGACCGCGAACGGCGGACACATGATCGGCGAATCGTTGCGAGAACCGGTCGGCCGCGCCCCGGTGCTGGTCCAGCGAGGCGTTGCCCTCCAGCGTGCCGAACACACGGTTCACCGCCTGCACGATCGTGTCCCGGCAGCGATAGGTCTCATTGAGCGTTCGGGTCTTCATCTGCGGCCATCGATTCGCCACGTGCGGCAGCAGCGCGGCCTGTGCATTGCGCCAGCCATAGAGCGACTGCTTCACATCGCCGACCACAAACACGGACCGGTCGCGATCGCCTCCCGCCACGGCCTCGTCGATCAGCGGATCGAGCACGCGCCACTGATCGATCGAGGTGTCCTGGAACTCGTCCAGCAGAATGTGGTCGAACTGTGCGTCCATCCGATACGCCACCTGCTCGCTATCCAGGTTGCAATCGGCCAGCATTCGCCAGATGTCGCCTAGCGAGTACGACCGATGCTCGCGACGCACCTCGTCGTCCAGCTCCACCGCCCTGGACAGCAACGCCTCTGCCGCCAGGTTTCTCTCGTGCAGCGCCGCGAGTTCGAGCCGGACCACGCCGTGAAGGATCGTGCGAAGCTCGACCAGCCAATCGGCGGGCACGTCGAGGCGCGAGAAAGTCGGCGACGCTACCTCGCACCCCGTCGCCAGCTTCGTACCAAGAACGTCGTCGTATTGCCCCGACGCAACCGCGGAGAGGATGGTCTCTCGCGCCTTGGTGAAGTTCTTGTTGTCCGAGCCGTTCTTGTTCTTGGGGGCTTCCAGCGACCGCAGTCGTGCCGCCGCCTCACGCACCGCGTCCAGTCCAGGGCCGTCGGCCGCCTCGCTCGCCAGGCACTCCCACGCACCGGCGTCGGCCCGTCGGAGTTGCCCGCCCGAACCGGCCAGTAGCCTGGCCAGCCGATGATCCCCGGTCATGCCGGCCTCCCGCCCGGTCAGCAGGCGGAGCGGCGAGCGATCCTCGGCCGTGGGCAGTTCTTGCAGCAACCGTTCGATGACCTCATCGCGAAGCTGCTCTTCCACGTGCTCGAACGCCGGCTGCCAGGGCGAGACCAGACCAAGCTGCGGCGCCAGCGACCGGGCCAGACTCTGGGCGGTGCTGTCCAGCGTGCCCATCCGCACGCGGTGGATGCTCCGGCACAGCCGCTTGAGCACACCAAGCCAGCCCGAAGCATCCAGCGAAACACCCGTGTTCCGCGACAACGCCTCGGCCGCCCCCGAATCCTCGGCCGCCCCGGCGATCCGCTCCAGCAGCCGCTCGCGGATCTCGCCGGCCGCCTGCCGCGTAAACGTCGCCGCCAGGATCCGATCCGCCGGCACGCCGCGCGCCAGCAGCCCAGCCAGCCGATTGGTCAGCGCATAGGTCTTGCCAGTGCCCGCCGAGGCCATGACGACCTCGAACGGAGCCGTGTGCGTGCCGCTCATAGCGTGGCTCCTTCCGGCTGGGCGTGATGCTCCTCATCCAGCAGCATGCCGATGCCCGCCAGCCGGGCGTGCGCCCCACCATACTTCGGACTTCCGGCCTCGGCCATGGCTTCCAGCCCCGAGCACACCCGCGTGGCCACGTCCATCGCGCAGGCATGGGCGTCGGCCACGTCCTCCTCGGTCCAACCGCTCTCGATCACCTTCACGCCGTTGCCGGCCAGGGCGACGTATCCCATGATGGGCATCCGCTCGACACCGCGCTTGGCGGCAATGGGGCGGGCCAGCACCTCATACAGCGGCAGTTGCAAATCTTGCCAGGTGCCATCGCGCTTTCGGTGCGACCCCCCCGGCTGGCGTGGATCCTCCGATACCTTGTAATCAAGCAGTGCCAGCGTCCCCGTCTGTTCGTGCCAGTCGATGCGATCGATCGCGCCCCGCAGCGTGACGCCCGTTTCGCCCAGCGGCGGCTGCTCCGGCGGCGTCCATTCCACTTCCAGTGTCCGCCAGCCCGCCAAACGCCGCTGTGACTCCTCACTGGCCATCGCCGACAGCCTTCGCTCGGCCGCATCGATCCGTGCCAGGGTCATGGCCGCCGGAGTCTTGCCGGCCAGCCGCTCGACCGACTCCCAGAGTGCCGCGTGCATCAAGCGCCTGATCTCGCCCTCGTCGGTTACCCCACGCGTCTGGTCGTCGGCGCCGAAGCGATGCAACGCCTCGTGCAGCAGCGTGCCGAAGGTGTTGGCCTCCAGCGTGGCGATCCGTCCCGCGGGTGACACCTCCCGAAGCCCAAGAACGTATCTCAGGTAGAACTGGTACGGGCTCTCCAGAAATGTGCGGAAGCTCGTGACCGGCATGCTCACCACCGGCCGCGAGCCGCGCATCACGCCCACGCGGTAGCCGCAGCGCTCGGGCGCCTCGCTTGCCGGCAGCGTCGCGAAGCGTGCACGCGTCCGCGACAGCACCCGGGCCGGGCCATCGCCAGTGCCCCGCAGCAGCAGTGTGCTGGGCAGCAGCGACTCTCCCCGCGTGTCAACCGCTCCCAGAACGAATCGGACCCGACGCGGCCCACCAAGCAGCGATGCGAGGTTCGCCGCGTCGCGCGCAAGCTTGCGAGGCTCTCCGGCGAGCCCCAGCGAGCGGCGCAGCGCCTCGGTCAGCAACGGGCC
>JBITAF010000040.1:0-5468 GCA_044440025.1 Phycisphaerales bacterium JB060
CGAGCTCCTTGGGGTCGAGCAGGAGCTCTTCTCTCCGAGTGCCGCTGGCGCCCACGTCGATGGCGGGCCAGACGCGCTTCTCGACGAGCTTGCGGTCCAGGTGCAGCTCGCTATTGCCGGTGCCCTTGAACTCCTCGAAGATGACCTCGTCCATCTTGGAGCCGGTCTCGACCAGCGCGGTGCCGATGATGGTCAGGCTGCCGCCGTCCTCGATGGCGCGGGCGGCGCCGAAGAACTTCTTGGGCCGTTGCAGGGCGTTGGCATCGATGCCGCCGGACATGATCTTGCCGCTGTGGGGCTGCTCGGCGTTGTACGCGCGGGCCATGCGGGTGATCGAGTCGAGGAGGATGACGACGTCGTCGCCGAACTCGACCATGCGCTTGGCCTTCTCGATGACCATGTCGCACACCTGCACGTGGCGGTGGGCGGGCTCGTCGAAGGTGCTGGCGACGACCTCGACGTCCTCGCTGGTGTTGCGGCGGAAGTCGGTGACTTCTTCGGGCCGCTCGTCGACGAGCAGCACGATGATCTTCACCTTCGGGTGATTCTTGGTGATGGCCTGGGTGATCTTCTGCATCAGCACCGTCTTGCCGGTGCGCGGCGGGGCGACGATGAGGGCGCGCTGGCCCTTGCCGATGGGGGCGACCAGATCCATGATCCGCGTCTCGACGGTCTCGGGGCCGGTCTCGAGGTTGAAGCGCTCCTCTGGGTGCAGGGGGGTGCGGTCCTCGTAGAGCTTGAGCTTGTGGGCGGCGGCGGGGGGGCGGCCATTGACCTCATCGACACGCAGCAGGGCGAAGTAGCGTTCACTTTCTCTGGGAGGCCGGATGAGCCCGCGGACGATCATGCCCTTGCGCAGGCCGAAGCGGCGGATCTGGCTCGGGCTCACGTAGATGTCGTCCGGGCCGGGCAAATAGCTCTGCTCGGCGCTTCGCAAAAAACCGAAGCCGTCGGACATGATCTCCAGCGTGCCGTCGCCCACCAGCAGGCCCTGGCTGGCGGCGCGAACCTTGAGGAGCTTGAAGATGAGGTCCTGCTTATTGAGGCCCTCGTACTCCTCCAGCCCGTCCTTCTTGGCCAGCTTGCGGAGCTTGTCCAGGTCCATCTTCTGGAGGTCGCTGATGCTCAGGGCGTCCTTGAGGGCCTTGGGATCGGCCTTGGCGGCGATCTTCTCGATCTCGGCGGCCTCGCGCTCCAACTCGTCGTCACTGGGCAGGCCGTGGTCGAAGTTGCCCTGGCCGCCGCCGCCGCCGCCGGAGCCCTTGCGTTTGCGGCGCTTGCGGCGTGGGCCGCCGTCTGATCCCGAGCCGTCGCGCCGCCCGCCGCCCGACCGCGAGCGTGTTCGCTCGCCGCCGCCCGAGCCCGACGAGCTGCCCGAGCCGCCGCCCTCGCGGTCCTTGTTCTCGCTGGTGGCCGTCGCGGTGCTGTCGTCGCGGTCTTCGCGCTTGTCGGCGGTGCTGCTCTTCGCCATGGCGTCCTCGTGGGATGTGGGTATGGGATGCGTGTGAATCGGCCGTGTGGAATGGGGGGTCGCGCCGGGGGGGAGGTGGGGGAGCGCCGGGAGCGGCGCGCTGCGGCCGGCGGGAATGCCGGCGTCCAGCCTTGCGTTGCGTGCCAATCGGTGCCCTGCGATGGCCACCACACGGGGGCTGGGCGACGCGACGCGTGCCCGTTGGATCACCCGGATTGGCAAGGGAAAGAGCGCCACGGCTCGCGTGGCTGGCATGACCATAGCCGCTGGCCGCCCCCGGGGCAAATGGTGCGCCTACCGGGGGCCCCGGGTGAGCACGATGGCCTCCAGCGCGGCCTCCACCCGGGCCCGCAGGGCGTCCAGGTCGCCGTCGTTGGCGATGACCCGGTCACTGCGGCGGCGCTTCTCTTCTACGGGCATCTGAGCGGCCTCCCGGCGGTCCAACTCGGCCTCACTCCAGCCGCGACCCCCGGCGACGCGCGTCAGCCGGGCCTGCCGGGGGGTGTCTATGAAGAGCACCGCGTCGCACTCGGCGTCCACGCCGGCCTCGAACAGCAGTGGGGCATCGATGACCACGCCCGCTGCGCCGCGTGAGCGGGCTTGATCGATCAGCCTGGCGCGCTCCTCGTGCAGCCGGGGGTGGATGATGCCCTCGAGCGTCCGGCGCTTGGCCTCATCGCTGAAGACCGCGTCGGCGATGGCCCTGCGGTCGGGCCTACCCGCAGCGTCCAGCACGCTTTCGCCGAATGCCCCAACGAGTTCCTCAATGACCTCGGGCTTCTCGAGCACCGCCCGGGCCCCGGCGTCCGAGTCGCTGACGACAAAGCCCATCTCGCCCAGGATGGCCGCCACGGCGCTCTTGCCGCTGCCCACGCCGCCGGCCAGGCCGAGGATGAGGAAGCTGTTTTGGGTCACGGTGTCTCCAACTGGGGGCTGCGTGGGCGGCGTGGTCTGGGGCTTGCACGATCGCGAGGGGATCCTTGGCCCTGCGAGGCGCCGCCGCGGACCGTGAAGTGTGCGCCAAGAAACGCCGCGGGAGCAATGCCGCGGTCTGGGCTGCTTCACCCTGGTCGTCATGTTGTCTGGCGTTCACTCATCGAGGAGCACACACTGGCCAGCACAATCGCCCAGGCGAGCTGAGCCGGCCCGCCAGACGGTCTTCTTGCGTTTCGATGCGGCGATCTGGTGATCTTGTGGTACACTCGGGCTGTGCCACGTGAATCTGGAAGCCGGGCTCGAACCCGCCGCCCGCTGGCCCTGCCATCGGCGGCCGTGCTCGCGTTGACCTTCGTTTCGGCGTCGGCGTCGGCCCAGCAGACCATCGAGTGGGCCCGCACCATCGGCGGGGACTTCGACGTTGCCGGCTACTGGCTGCCCGGGGTGGTGCCGGGGCCGGCCGACACGGCGGTGCTGGGCGTGGTCGTGCCGGACCGGCGGTACACCGTGGCGATCGATCAGGACGCCTCGGTTGCCCACCTCTGGCTCTCCAACCCGCTGGCGACCTTGTCGATCGGCCCGGGCGCGAACTTCATGGTGGGGCAGCAGATCTCGGGCCCCGGCGCGCTCGTGGTGAACGCCGAGCGGAGCTTTCTCACCGCCCGGCTTCGGCTGGGCGACGGGGCGAAGATCGGAACCAGCGTGCTGTTAAACGCCCAGGCCGGGCGCTCGGGTGGGGCCATCATCGAGCGGGCGGGGTCGGGAACGCCGCCGGTGTTCGCACCGGGCGTGGCCATCCGCGGGCGGGGCGTGTTATACGGCGATCACACGATCCATGGCACGGTCGAGGCCAGCGACGGCCCGATCGACTTCCGGCTTGGCCGCGTCAGGCTGGGCGACACCGGCCAGGTGCTCGCCGGCCCGGACACCTCGTACACCGTCTCGAACGGCGCGATCGTCTCGGGCGGCACGTGGCGGGCCAGCACCGGACACCCCGGCACGCTGCGGGGTGACGGCACGGGGGCCATCGCCGACGCCGTGCTCGAGGGAGCGTGGGCCATCGAGCCCCAGAACGCGGTGATGCTGGCGGGTGATATCGCCGGCCCCGGCTCGATCCTGGTCAACCGCGACCCCGCCGGCGGGTTCTCAACGCTGCAGATCGCGGCCGACTCGGTGATCGGCGTGGACGTGGTGCTGAGCCCCAGCGAGGCGCGGGCGGGGGCCATCGTGCGCGTGGGTGATGGCGCGGCCCCGGTGTTCACCGATGCCACCACGATCTCGGGCAGCGGGGAGATTCGCGGGGGCGCCCAGATCCTCGGTCGGGTCGAGGTGGCCGGTGCTGGGTCGCGCATCGAACTCGTCGGCGGCCATGTGGCGGTGGGGCCTGCCGCCGTGCTGGCGGTCGATGGCGGCCAGCTCTGGGCCACGGACGGCTCGCTCGCCGGCGGGCGCATCGAATCAGCCGGCGGCGGTGTGCTGCGGCTCGATGGCGCCACTGTCGAGCACGTGATGCTCGCCAGCGATGGCCAGGCGGGGCTCTCGGGTGACTTCCGCAGCCTCGTGGCCGACTGCACGCTCGAGGGCGACTGGCTCGTGGACGGCGGCACGTTCCGCTCGGTCACGCTGGGCGGGGCCATCGGCGGCCCGGGCGCGCTCACGATCAACCGGCCCACCTCCTCGACCGCCGCGACCGTGAACGTCGCCGGCGGGGCCCGCATCGGCGTCCCCATCCGGCTGGACAAGCACGAGCCCGGCTGGCAGGCCGCCCTGCTGCGCTGGGAGCAGGACGGCGAGCGCCCGACCCTGGGCCCCGCGGCCCGCATCACCGGCCACGGCAGGCTGGCGGGGGGCCTCGCGATCCAGAGCGGCATCGAGGCCGACGGCGGCACGATCACCCTCGAGGGCGGCGCGTTCGACCTGGCCGCGGGCGTGATCGTTCGGGCCTTGCCTGGCGCATCGCTGGGCATCGATCAGGCCCGCGTCATCGGCGGCGTGTGGGATGGCGGCACGATCGGCACCGACCTGGCCGGCGAGGGATTCGCCACGATCGAGGGCGGCCGCTTCGAGGGGCTCTGGCGCATCGGCCGGGGCAGCGGCCTGCGGCTGGCCGGCCACACGCGCGGCCCGGGCACGCTCGTGGTTGGCCCCGATGGCCCGGGGGCCTCCGGCCGGCTGCCGGTCGAGGCCGATGTCCTCCTGGACGTGCACCTGGCCCTCGATGCCCCGCCCGCCGAGCCCTCGCGGGCCACCCTCTCGCGGCTGCCCGGCGGCGGCACGGCCACGCTGGGCGCCTCGGGCGTCCTGAGCGGCAGCGGCCTGCTCGTGGGCGACTTCACCATCGCCGGCACGCTGCGGCCGGGCACGGGCATGGGCGACCCCGGCCTGCTCGAGCCTCGGGCCGGCACGCTGACGCTTGCCGACACCGCCCGGGTCGAGATCCTCGCCGGCGGACCGGTCGGCGCCGGCCACCCGCGCATCGCCGGCCCGGCGACCATCGAGCTCGCCGGCCCGCTCGCGCTCGCCTTCGCCGACTTCTACACCCCCGCCGGGCACGACGTCTTCGAGGTCGTCGCCGCCACCACGCTCGCGGGCGCGTTCGATGAGATCGACATCCAGCCGGTGCCGGCCCTGGAGGCCATCGGCCCGCCCCACGCGGTGTCCACGGGCCACGCCGTGCGGATCGTCCTGTGCGCCGCCGACCGCGACGGCGACGGCGAGCTCACCGCCTTCGACCTGCTGGCCTACATGAACCAGCACGCCGCGGGCGACCCGGCGGCCGACCTGGACGCCGACGGCGCCCTGACCCTGTTCGACTTCCTCGCGTTCCAGAACAGGTTCCAGGCCGGCTGCCGGTGACCCCCCGGCCAGCCCGGTCGCAAAAAAAACATACGAACCATGTCGCCCCGTGCATCCCCGCACGCACGGGCCGGTATGCCCAGCGTTGGGAGCCATCGCCTCGGACATCGCCCCCGGGATCGCTGCGGGGCTCGGGGGGAATAGAGCAATCCATGCACAGGGATCGGGAGAAGGCCCGTCCCCACCGTCGAGCCGGGCAGGGCGA
>JBITAF010000041.1:0-50504 GCA_044440025.1 Phycisphaerales bacterium JB060
GGCTGGTACACGCAGTACACGCCCTACCAGGCCGAGATCAGCCAGGGCCGCCTCGAGGCGCTCTTGAACTTCCAGACGATGGTCAGCGACCTGACAGGGTTGCCACTCGCCGGCGCGAGCCTGCTGGACGAGGGCACCGCCGCGGCCGAGGCGATGGCGATGTGCTCGGCGGTCAACGGCCGCAAGCGTTTCGTCGTGGCCGATGACTGCCACCCGCAGACCATCGCGGTCGTGCAGACGCGCGGCGACTCGATGGGCGTCGCCATCGATGTGCGCCCGGCCAGGGAGCTCGCCAGCGCGCTGGACGGCGCCGCGGGCGTGCTGGTGCAGTACCCCACCACCGACGGTCGGGTGGAGTGCTACGAAGAGCTCGCCAGGCAGACGCACGACGCCGGCGGCATGCTGGTGGTCGCGTGCGACCTGCTGGCGCTCACGCTGCTCAAGCCGCCGGGCGAGTTTGGCGCCGACATCGCCATCGGCAGCGCCCAGCGCTTCGGCGTGCCCATGGGCTTCGGCGGGCCGCACGCGGCGTTCCTGTCGACCCGCGACGAGTTCGCCCGCAAGATGCCCGGCCGGATCATCGGCGTGAGCAAGGACGCCCAGGGCAACACCGCGTACCGCATGGCCATCCAGACCCGCGAGCAGCACATCAAGCGCGACCGGGCGACGAGCAACATCTGCACGGCCCAGGCGCTGCTTGCGATCATGGCCAGCATGTACGCGGTGTACCACGGCCCCGAGGGCCTGCGCCGCATCGCCATGCGCGTGTACATGATGACGCAGACGCTGCGGGCCGGGCTGCTGCAGGGCGGGCACGAGATCGCCGAGGATCAGGTCTTCGACACGCTGCGCATCCGGCCCGGCGGTGCCAGCGCCGCCGACCTCATGCACGCGGCCGATGCGCGCGCGATCAACCTTCGCGACTTCGGCGACGGCACGCTGGGCGTGACCCTCGACGAATCGACCCGGCCCCAGGACGTGGCCGACCTGCTCGCATGCTTCGGCGTCGAGGCGGACGTGAGCGACCTCGCAGGCAAGGCGCACACGGACATCGCCCCCGTCTTCCAGCGCTCCACCGGCTACCTCACCCATCCGGTCTTCAACACGCACCACAGCGAGACCGAGATGCTGCGCTACATCACCAAGCTGCAGCGGCGCGACCTCTCGCTGGCCGACAGCATGATCCCCCTGGGCTCGTGCACGATGAAGCTCAACGCGACCAGCGAGATGCTTCCGGTGACGTGGCCCGAGTTCGGTGCTCTGCACCCGTTCGCACCGGCCGAGCAGACGACCGGCTACCAAGTGATGTTCGATCGCCTGGAAGGCTACATCGCCGACATGTGCGGCCTGCCCGCTGTCAGCCTGATGCCCAACGCCGGCAGCCAAGGCGAGTACGCGGGCCTGCTGACCATCCGCGCCCTGCACAAGAGCAAGGGCGAGGATCGCGACGTCTGCCTCATCCCCACGAGCGCCCACGGCACGAACCCCGCCAGCGCGATCATCGCCGGCATGCGCGTGGTGCCCGTCAAGTGCGACGCCAAGGGCAACATCGACATGGCCGACCTGAAGGCCAAGGCCGAGCAGCACAAGGACAAGCTGAGTGCGCTCATGGTCACCTACCCCAGCACGCACGGCGTGTTCGAGCCGACGATCAAGGACATCTGCAAGATCGTGCACGACAACGGCGGCCGCGTGTACATGGACGGCGCGAACCTGAACGCCCAGGTCGGCCTGTGCCGCCCGGGCGAGCTCGGGGCCGACGTCATCCACCTGAACCTGCACAAGACCTTCTGCATCCCCCACGGCGGCGGCGGCCCGGGCATGGGGCCCATCGCCTGCACCGAGGAACTGGCGGCCTTCCTGCCGGGCCACCCAGTGCGCAACCCCGCGAGCGCGGGCGAGCAGGCGATTGGCCCGATCAGCGCCGCGCCGTACGGCTCGCCCAGCATCCTGACGATCTCGTACGTGTACATGGCGCTCATGGGCAGCGCGGGCCTGAAGCGGGCCACCGAAATCGCCATCCTGAACGCCAACTACATGGCCAAGCGTCTCGAGGACCACTACGACGTGGTGTACCGCGGGCCCAACGGCCGCGTGGCCCACGAGTTCATCATCGACTGCCGGGCCTTCGACAAGAGCGCGGGCATCAAGATCGACGACATCGCCAAGCGGCTGATGGACTACGGCTTCCACGCCCCCACCATGGCCTGGCCGGTGCCCGGCACGCTGATGATCGAGCCCACCGAGAGCGAGGCCAAGGGCGAGCTGGATCGCTTCTGCGACGCGCTGATCGCCATCCGCCAGGAGATCCGCGACATCGAGGCGGGCAAGGCCGACCGCGAGGACAACCTCCTGCGCAACGCCCCGCACACCCAGGCGGCGCTCATGGCCGACCAGTGGACACACCCCTACACGCGCGAGCAGGCGGGCTTCCCTGTGCAGTGGCTGCATGACGCCAAGTTCTGGCCCGCCGTCGGCCGCATCGATAACGCCTACGGCGACCGGCACCTGGTGTGCACGTGCCCGAGCGTGGAAGAGGTGGTGGCGGGGTCAGCGTGATTCGGGTTCTGGGTCGGGTTCTGGCTTGACCTTGAGCGGGATCTCCGACCGGTGCTCGCCGCCGATGGCGTCGTGCCAGATGAACCAGAGCGAGTTTTCGGTGTCGCCCGGTTCGAGACGGTAGTGCAGGGGGCTGTCGCCCTCGCCGATCTCTTCCCAATCATCCCAGGGCGCCATCGCGGGCAATAGACCGCGCACATCTGCCTCGGTGTGCGCGTTCTCGCTCTGCGCATACTCGGCCAGGTACCGACCGGTGCTGCTCAGGATCACTTCTGTTGTCAACGGCGTGCGTTGGCTCACGATCTCGCCCATGTACACCGGTACGGCCAATGCCGCGACACATGTAGCTGCCACGCCCATCAAGGCCACCCCTCCCAGGGCCTCGAAGGTTCCCGGCCCAGCCGTGGCATCACCGTGCGCAACGGCCAGACGGACCACCAGCACCACGATTCCTCCAACGATCGCCACGCCCAAGCCGATATTGATCGCCAACCCCCACCGGGCGCCAGGCGTATACATCGCGGGGTCTCGCTCGCGGAACGGCACAATCTCGATCGGCATGTCATCGGCCTGCCTGGCGGGCGAGAGCACCGCGTGCAGTCGTGTCAGCACCGGCAACTCGCCGGCGATCTCGACGAGCCCCGGGTGCGCGAGCGGCACGGGCCGCCCGCGAACATCCCAGAGCCGGCGGTCGTGATCCGGGCCTGCCTGATCGATCTCGGCTTTCAGTGAGCACGCCACTCGCATGTGGTCGGCACGCGCGGACCCATCGGCCAGAACGAACAGTTCCAGTTCGATGTCTTCGTTACCCACGGCGGTCAGAGCCATCGGATAGATGGGCTCGGCCACGTTGAATCGGAACTGGAGCGGATGGGCCCGGTGCTCACCATCGCCCGACGCGTCGACCGACAGCTTCGCCGCGGCAAAGCACCAACCCTTATCGAGGTAGTCCTGCACCACCGGCTCGACACCAGCGGGCACTCCGAAACCATGACTCGTGAGCCACGCCAACAGGTCTGCGGCTTGATCGGCCTTGAGAACCGTGGTGTCGTAGATGCCAGCGGTGGATTGGTCGAGGATCTGCACGGCTGCCGGTCCGCCAGCCGAGCCACGCGCCTTACCCAACGCTGGCAGCAGGAGCGCCGTCGTGATAAATATGAAGAGGGCCAGGCCGATGGCTCTGGCCAACCCACCCTTTCCCGACATTGCCGTAAGCACGATGAGCAGAACCGCGACACCCAAGGCGATGAGCCAACCCTGGCCTGACGCATCCTTGATTTCCGGCGCCGTCAGCACCGCCGCCGTGTCGAACATGCCCTTCGTCGCCGGCAGGATCTCCGGCTCGCTCGGCAGCGGCACCAGCCATGCGAACTCGGTTCCCTCACCCGTAAACGCCGTGTCGATCGCCAATCGCTGCTCGGTGCCATCCCACGCGATGATCGCTCTCTGGCGGGGCATCGCGCTGCTGGCGGTGTCCACCAGTGGGTCGGCCACCATTGGGAATGTTCTGCCGTCTCCCAGAGCCTGGCTCACGAGGAATGTTGCCAGGATGCCGATAATGCATCGCCTGAACATAACACCCGATCCGCTGCTCAGCCCGCAGCGGTTCCCGCCCGCGCTGCTTTCAGCATCGGCGCCGGCTTGAGGTATGTCAGACTCCGCCACACCCACTCCATCGGACCGAAGCGGAACTTCCAGAGCCAGACCGTGCTGATAATGAGTTGAAGGGTCCACACGCCAAGCACGATCGGCAAGAGTTCGCTGCGGCTGAGTTGGCCAAAGTAACCAAGGCCCCAGCCGTAGAAGATGAACGCGCCGATGAGCGACTGCATGAGGTAGTTGGTCAGCGCCATGCGGCCGACCGACGCCAGAGCGTGGCGAACCAGGCCGAGTACGCCGGTCTTGCAGACGAGCATCACCAGCCCGATCCAGGCCAGTGCCATGCCCACGCTGCCGGCATAGTTGAACCAGCCCACCACGCCGAAGAACGCGACTGGGTCGAACCCGTTGGCGTGGTTCACCACCACGCCTGCCGCGACCAGCCCGCCGCCCGTTAGGGCCCCGATGGCGGTAAGCGTGGCGTAGAACCGTGCGGAGCGGTCGGCCCTGAAGACTCCCCACTTGTGCAGCGCCATGCCCAGCAGCATGAGCGCCGCGACGCGCCAGAAGATGAAGGTACCGAACACATAGGTCTGCATGAAGACCACGTCGATCATGTACGCGCGCGCACGCCCGAAGAAGCCGTCCAGGTTCTTGGCCCGTTCTTCCTCGAGGAATGCCTCGGTGGGGAAGAACATCGTGCCCATGTCCTGCCACGCCTCGGCCATGTCCGGATCGGTGCTAGTGCGCATCATCTCAAAGAATGCCTGCTGCAAGCCAGTGAGCGTCATGCCCACGGCCAGCAGCCCGCCCGAGATCACCACCAGCCACACCGCGGGCACGCGCCGCATCGGGTACACAAGCATGCCAGTGAGCGCATAGGCGACCAGGATGTCGCCGAACCAGATCAGATAGGCGTGGAGCATGCCAATGACCAGCAACCAAACCATGCGCATGTAGTGCACGCCCGCGGCACTTCGGCCGGTCTTGGTCAGCCGGTCTGCCATGAGCGCGACGCCCGCACCGAAGAGCATGGAGAAGATCGCCATCATCTTCATATCAAAGAGCAGGTGGCTGAACAGCCAGGTCAGGTAATCCAACCCCTCGAAGCCGCCGGCCACGGGCGGATTGAAGAACGCCGTCCCGGTGAGGGCGAAGATCGGGACGTTCATCACGAAGATGCCAAGCAGGGCCACGCCCCGGAGCGTGTCGATCGCATCGATGCGATCCCAGCGTGTGGTAGGCCCCAGGGGCCCCGGATCGGTGGTGCTCGTGCTGGCCATGGCCGATGATATCACGTTCTAAGAAAAGACGGCGGCCGCCTCGTGGTGCGACCGCCGCCCGGGTATGGAGAGAGAAACAGAACAGAGAGAGTGTTTCAGCGATCGAGATCGATCAAGGGCAGCCGGCCGAGAACAGGTTCTGGAAGTCCAGGAAGTCGAAAACGGTGAACGCGCCGTCGCCGTCGATGTCGGCCCGCGGGTCCATTGTGTCGAAGGCCGACTGGAAGGCCAGGAAGTCGAAGAGGGTCAGCGCACCGTCGCCGTCGAAGTCGGCAGGGCAGGGCGCAGTGCCCGCGGCGTCGTTGATGAACACGCTGGTGGTGTTGCTGTCGCGGTTGGTGACGGCGATGTCGCCCGAGCCGTTGCCGTCGAAGTCGCCCACCGTGGTGAACGAGGGCTGCACACCCACGGGCAGCACCAACGCCGCACCGAAGCCAAGCCCGCCCAGGTTCTCGAAGACAGACAGTGAGCCGCCGTCGTTGTTGACCACCAGAATGTCCGGGCCCGAGGCCGTTCCGGGCGCGAAGTCACCCACGTACATCTCCGAAGGATCGATCGAGCCCACCGGCAGGCGGAGAGCGCGGCTCAGCGTGCCGCCGTTGTTGGCGTAGACGTCCACGCTGCCCTCGATCGTGATGGCCATGTCCTGGTCGCCGTCGCCGTCGAAGTCGGCCGCCACCACGCCCTCGGCCCGCTCGCCGGGGGTGCTGATGACCTGGCCGGGGGTGAAGCCGCCCGCCCCGTTGCCGTTGAGGATCCGCACGGTGCGGTCGTCGTGGCTGGTGACGGCCAGATCGGCCAGCCCGTCGCCGGTGAAGTCTGCGATCGCCACCGAGCGGGGCTCGTCGCCCACCGGGATGTGCGTGCTGGCGAACGAGGCGCCCAGGTCGAGCATGATCGACACCGAGCTCGAATCGCGGTTGACCACCACGAAGTCGGCCGTCGGGTTGCCGTTCAGGTCGCCCTTGACAATCCACACCGGCTCGACCTGCGTCGGCGCACTGCCACCGGCAACGAAGGTACCGCCGCCGTTGTTCAGCATGACCCGGGCCTGGTTGGGGCCATCGAGGACGACGATCAGGTCCTGGTCGCCGTCACCATCCACGTCGTGATTGATGGCCGCATCGGCGCCCACACCCGAGCCGAGGAAAGTGATCGGGCCGGGGGTGAAGCCGCCGGCGCCATCGCCGACCATCACCAGGATGCGGTCGTTCGTGTCGACGATCACGGCCAGATCCATCACCCCATCGCCAGTAAAATCGGCGCTGGCAATACCCGAGGGCCGCTGGGCGGTGGCAAGATCGGTACGCGGGCCGAAGCTAATCTGCGCGCTGGCGGTGCCGGCAACTGCGCCGGCGGCAAGTGCGAGGATCATCTTCTTGGTGTTCATCATGCGTTGCATCTTCATTCTCCTGGCATAGGAAATCGAGTCGGCTGTGTACGATCGCGATCCTCCTCTGGTCGCGATGCTGGTACACGCATTACAACCCGCGTGCCATAAACGAAAAACCCCCGCCCGACACGCGGGCGAGGGTTGCACGTTGTTGCATGGATCGGCCACGGCTTTCGCTGGCCATCACGCCCGTCCGGGCAGGCCATCCGTAGCCGATTACTCGTCGAAGGCGTTCTGGAACGCGAGGAAGTCAAAGATGTCCAGCGTCTCGCTCAAGTCGAAGTCCGCACGCAGGTCGCCCGCATCGAAGAGATTCTGGAACGCCAGGAAGTCGAAGATGTCCAGCACGCCATCGTCGGTCAGGTCGGCGCGCGGGCCGTACAACGCCAGATCCTCATGCCGGGTTACCCCATCGGCGTCCAGGTCATATAGCGAGAAGCCGTACGGCGGGCCGTCCAGCGTCACCCGGCCGTCCTTCACGCCATCGGCGTCGATCATCGAACCGTCGTTGTCGTACACCCAGTCACGAACCGCCTGGGCGTCCATCGGGCCCACGGTGTAGTCTCCGTCCACGTTACCCGGCTCGAGGTCGAAGCCCACGTCGGTCCACACGTACAGCCCGTCGACAAACGCGTCGGTAAACGCCGTGCCGACCAGAGCAGAGACTTCCCATCGGTTGGGCTCGAGCGAGTCTTCGATGTCGCGGCCGTCCCAGTCTTCGATGAGCACCCATGCCTCGCCGCTGGCCGACTTGGACGAATCGATGAGATCGGTCACGCCCTCCTCGATGCTCCAGCCGTCGTCGGCGCGAAAGTTAATCGGCGGCGTTGGCGTGCCGGCGAGTTGGCCGTAGCCGCGATTGGTGACAGCGCCGACAAAGGTCACGGTGGTCCGGTCGCTGCCCGTGTCATGCTGGAATCGCACCTCGACCCACGGGTCGTAGGCACCCGGCACCGAGCCACCGCTCATGCCGCTGGGGGGGATGTATCCCTCCGATCGCGTGAAGAATCGCCCGCACACGATCATGGTCTCGCCGGACTCGAAAAGGCCATTGCCGTTGCCCACCTCGCTCACCAGCGTCACCGCCGAGCAGCCGCAGAACGCCAGCGACCAGTCGGCCCCACTCCGCTCGAATGCTGGCCCGGTGAACAGGTTGCGGTCGTAGTCCTCCGATGTCTCGGCGATGCGCTCGCCGATCGAGCCCTCGGGTCGCGTCCCGAAACGCGCGACGTTGGCCATGAACCGGCTCTCGGCCGCCGCGCCCAGGTGCCCGCCGGTGTCTTCACGCCGGTCCACGCTCATCTCGATGAACCCCACGACGGGGCTTGTGCCGAACCTGAACGGATCGAACGGCTGCCCGCTCAGGCCCAGCGTGCCGGGGGGGTTGACCAGTCCATCGAGCACGAGCTGCACGCGGAAAATGTCGGCGCCCTCGCTGTCGATGACCGTGCCCGAGTACGGATCGCTGGCCGGCGAGAATGGCGCCCAGCCCGAGATCGCAAGCGAGACGATGTCCGGCAGCACCGCATCTGGGTGCACCGTGCCCGTCCCGCCGCGGTCGGTCGGACGCAGGACCGCATCGCCGACGGGATCGGCGAAGAACGATTCGCCCGGATCCGCCAGCGCGTTGGCGGCCGCAGCGACGCAACCCACGAGCATCCTGATGGCTGGAACTCGGGCACTCATGTCGCACTCAACTCTCTGACCAGCTCGTGCAGGTCATATCGATCGATCCGATTCCGGATGCTGCTTCGTTGCATGTCGATCAGCCGGGCCGCCGCCGCCACGTTCCCCTTCGTGTGGCGGATGGCCTGCTCGACCAGCTCCCGCTCGACGGTCTCCAGCGTGCATGGGCCTCGATCGAAATTGAACACAAGCCCCGACCCCGTCCCGGCGGCGCCGGCATCGTGCGTGAGCGGCAGATCCGCTGCCTCGATGACCGATCCACGACCCAGCAGCGCCGCGTGCTGCACGACATTGACCAACTCCCGCACGTTGCCCGGCCAGGCATGGCCCCGCAGCGCATGCTCTGCCGACGAGTCAAACTCGAGATCTCCCCGGCCGAACTGCCGGCCAAACTTGGCCAGTGCCGAGCGCGCGATCAGCAGCACGTCGTCGCCGCGATCCCGCAATGCCGGGATCTCCACGGTAAACGTATTGAGGCGGTAGAACAGATCGCTGCGGAATGTCTTCTCGCGGACGCGGCCTAGCAGGTCCTGGTTGGTGGCGGCGATCACCCGCGCCGACACCTGCCGCTCCCGCGAGCCACCCACGCGTCTCAGGGTGCCAGCCTCGAGCACCAGCAGGAGTTTGCTCTGAAGTTCCATGGGCATCTCGCCGATCTCATCCAGGAAGATCGTCCCGTCCGTGGCCATCTCGAACAGGCCCTCGCGCGCCTCCTTCGCATCGGTGAAGGCGCCACGCTCGTGACCAAACAGTTCGGCCTCGATCAGGTTCGCAGGAAGGGCCGCACAGTTGACGTGCACGAACGGCGGAGCCTGGCCCTCGGGCGAGGCCGCCTGGTGCAGCTCGCGAGCCAGCACACCCTTGCCGGTGCCTGTCTCCCCGGTGATCAGCACCGTGGGCAATGCCGCTGGCCCCGCCCCCGCGACGGGCAAGGGCAGGCCCGCGAGCCGCCGCACCATCTCGAGCGTCTGCTTCCATGATGGATGCTCGCCCACCGGTCCGTCCGCTCCGTCGCCGTTCTCGCGTCCGGCCAGCCGCTCGTGCAGCCGAAGCTTGGCCTCCCGCCGGCCACGCTCCAGTGTCCGCTCGACAACCAGCGTGAGTTCGGCCACGCTCAGGGGCTTGAGCAGATACTCGTCGGCACCCAGCTTCATCGCCTCGACGGCCGTCGAGACGCTGTCGTCGGAGGTCATGACCAGCACGCCGCCGGTATAGCCCTCGCCGCGAACCGCCCGGATAAGCGACAGACCGTCGTCGCCGGGAAGCCTCAGGTCGGTCAGCACCACATCGACATGGCGTTCCGTGAAGATGGCCAGACCATCGGAAACCGAGCCCGCCTCAAGCGTGGTGTGCCCCGCCCGCTTCAGCGTCGCGGCAACCGAATATCGCAGGTCTTGATCGTCCTCAACGAGCAGAATCGTGGCCAAGCCCGGCCTCCACGTGGCCATCAGTGGCCATCCAGCGGGTTCAATCGATCGGCAGCCATAGGGCGAACACCGCCCCACGGCCCCTGCCAGCGTCGCGAAGCCAGGCATCACCGCCGTGGTCTCTCGCGACCTTCTGAACCATTGCAAGCCCGATGCCATTGCCATCCGACTTGGTCGTGAAGTAAGGAAGGAAGATCTGCTCTTGAGCGTCCTCGGGCACGCCCGGCCCGCTGTCAGTCACGTCCAAGCCCCAGCGAGCCGGCCCGTCCGGTGGGTTCTCGGACCAGATCCGCACGCTCACTTGGCCCCCGTTGGCCGTCACCTCGATGGCGTTCGAAACCAACGCGACCACCGCCTGCTCGAGTTGGGCCGGGTCGACTGACACCTTTTGGGGAGCCCCCGAGTCCTGGAGCGTCAGCCCCACACCCGCGGCCTGCGCCCGGCCCTCCATCGGCTTGAGCACGTCGGACAGCCACGGTCCGGGCGCAACGCCCACGCGGTTGAGCGACTCGGGGCGAGAAAGATCCAGAAGCCTCTTCAGCCATGTGTTCAACCGGTCAACCGTCGAGACGATGCGGGCAAGCTTCTCCTGGCGATCGTCGTGCTGGGGCTCATCCCCGGCGAGCTCGGCCATCATGCGGATGCCCGCCAGTGGGCTCTTGATATTGTGCACGATGCGCCGCGTCGCGCTGCCGAACGCCGCGAGTCGCTCGCGCTCGATGCGTTCGGCCTGCATCGTTCCGATGGTCGCCGCCATGGCGTTGAACTCGGTGGCCAGCGTCGCAATCTCGCCCCGCCCGGCCACAACCACGCGGAAGTCCAACTCGCCACGCGCGAACCGCTCGGTCGCGTCGCGGAGCTGGTTCACCGGCCCGATCACCCACCGCCGCACGAGCTCGATGGCAAGCACGCCGGCGATGATCGCGATCGAAAGGCTCGCCGCCAGCGACGCGAACACCCGCCCTCGCATTTCGTCGGCGTGCGAACTCGCCAGTGTGGCATTCTCCACCACGCGAGACTCGATCGCCTCGATCCGCTCGTGAATATCAAAGAGCATGTTCAGCGCCTCGGTCCGGCTGGCTTCCTCCCCATTCTCCAGCCAGATCGAAACGTCCTGCTGAGCCATCTCCACGCGGCTGGCCAGGTATCGCGGCACCCCATCGCCCAGCACGATCTCAAGCCGCTCGGCCGCCGCCAACTCGGCCGCGGCCGATCGGGCGGCCTCTCCATTCTGGAGGATCCCCTCGCGATCGAAAGCCCGGGACTCTTCGGTACCAACAGTGGGCGCCGGGCCAATGGCCGCGTATCGCGTGCCACGCACCATCTCGTTGTGCTGTGAGCCTGTCGCACGCTTGACCGTACTCAACAGCCCGAGCGCTACCTCGGTGGCCCGCATCGGCTGATCGAGCTGCCGCTCCAGGAACAGCACGCCCCAGAGCATCGTCGCGGCGTTGATCAACACCACAAGCCCCAGCGTCGCCAGCAGGAAGAGGAACCTGCCACGCAGAGAATGCCACGGGCCAATCGAGATGCGAGCGACGCCCCGTTTCATCACCGCGTCCAACTGTCAGGCGTGCAAGGGCACGGGCAGGAGCAGATCATCAATGGCGCTGGTAGTAGTCCCAGCGCCAGCCGGCCTCTTCGAGCGGCCGATGCGAAGGCAGCACGTGACCGCCCACGAACGCCACATTCAACCCCGAGCCGTGACGAGAGGCGGGCATCCACGCCCGGCCATCGTCGTACAGCCCCCCATCGCCCAAGGCCGGAGCCGAGTACACCGGGGTCACACCGCGCCTGGTCGCCTCAACACCATCGACGTCCCACGCCAGGGGCACCATCGCCTCGTCGCGAAGCCGCTCGGTCAGGCAAGTCTGCACGCTGCGCCCGCCTGGGCCCTCCACGCGGTTCAGCCGCGCGTTGAACCCGTACGACACCGTGTCCCAACTCGCAACCCCACCGCCCGAGTAGGGGGCGTCGCGGCGGAGCACCAGATCGCCACGAACCGAGGCGCACCGCAGGGGAACATCCGCGCTCTTGCCCAGCGAAACCCGCGAACGCGATGATCCATACGCCCAGTACTCGTCTATGCCGTATAGATTCTCCTGGAACGTCTCCAGCGCCACGTGCCCGTGCCGCCCGCAAGGATCGTGCGAGCGGCTGGCATCCAGCTTGGGGTCCAGAAACATGTGCAGGTCGAAGGCGACGTTCCGTAGCGACATCTGGCAACGGAAACTCCGCGAGGCGTCCATCGCCCCGCCAAGCACCGGCAGAAGAATGCCAAGCAGCACGCCGAGCAGCGCGAGCACGAGCAGCAACTCGACCAGTGTCACACCGCGGCGTGTGGACGCCGTCGCACTCCCTGGCTGGCTGTCTTGTGGTTGCATACCCATCGAGAGCTTCCCCACGACCCGCTTCCATTGTACACGATGAATCTCCCAGCCGGGCACCCTTATCGGTCAGAGCCGGAATCTGGCAAGTTTCCGCCCCGCGTGCCCCGCCGACCAACCCGTCCCGGGCCAGCCGAACCACAAAAAGCGGCCAGTGCTGGCCATGTCTCGCCAGCCGGGCCGATCCATGCGGCCGGCAACAGGGAAAACTGCGACACCGGGCACGCGAGGCCCCGGCCATCAAATGCAAGAACCCCAGCTATCGCCGGGGTTCATCGCATCAGAAATGAGCGCAACAGGACTCGAATACACACCCCCCGTTCCCGAAAAAGCCCGGAAAAACAAGGGTGGAGCGATCGCGAGCGCCGAAAGCCGCTCAGTTTCCGCTCAAGACCCCGACCTGGCCCGCGTGGTCGACGCCTGGGAGCACCTGAGCGATACCCGGCGGTCGATGATCCTCCGCCTTCTCCAGTGGCATGAGAAGGCCGCCCGATCGGACGCCGAACCCACCAAGGCCCCCGCCCCGTGGGTCGCCCGGCTCCGCGAGGCCAAGGACCTGGGCGGGTATGGCACCGCCGGGGTGGCTCTGTTCGAGCTGCCATCGGGCGACTTCGAGGCCTTGGGGCTCGACGCCATCACCGTGGCCGACCTGGCCGGGCTCGAGCTGCTGGGCGACGGGGAGCCATGGCGGGCCATCCTGCCCCAGGACCGGCTCGGCGAGTTGCTGCCCCGCCTGACGGGGACGGGCATGATGGTGGTGGTGGTCGATCGCCCGACGCCCGCCGACCTGGCCGCCGGCAGGAAGGACAGCCGCCGGGTGTACCGCCCCACCAACCCCGAGGCCGAACCGGACGACTCCACCGAGCCCGAGGGCGGATGGTCCCATGGCGCCACCCCGCCGGCGCTGAACCTGACCGAGCACTGACCCAGAGGCCGGGGGCGTTCCCCGGCAACCGACAACGGCCAAGGCGCCAGCGGGCCGCCCTGGCCGACCAGACCAAGCCCGCGAGGATCGACACCATGCCGAGCACGACCACCGCCACAAAGACCACCAAGCTCCACCCCGGCCGCGACGCCGGCGAGCGGCCCGCGTCCCAGCCGACCAGCGCCAGCCCGCCCAGGGAGCCAGAGGGGCCGCGTACCGCCTTCGAGGGCCGGGCCCAGAAGGCGGCCGCCGAGAGCGCCCTCTGTGCCATCCTCGCTCTGGGATCGGCCCGCGACGACATCAAGGACGGGCTCGAGCTGCCCAATGACATCTACCACGGGGCCGAGCGCGAGCAGGCGGTGCGGTCCATCGAGACGATCCTGGCGGACCTCGTGGCCGGGCTCAATCGGGCCGTGCAAGAGGGCGGGGTGTCGGTGGCCATCCAGGGCGAGGGGTTCAAGCTGCCCGACCGCCCCGGCGGCGGCCTCGAGCTGGCCGAGTTCGAGCGGCCCCTGCGTCGAGCCGAATAGGCCCCGTCCGGCCCACCCCAGAACGCGAAACGCGAAACGTCGGCGCCCTCCCAGGCCCCGTTTCGCGTTTTCGCATTCAGCGCCAGCGGGCCGAATGGGCACGAATCCCCGGGGAAAAGCGGGCATCCTGCCATCTGTTCGGCTGGGGCAAAACGCGAAACGCGAAACCATAAAACGCGAAACCCCGGCGCTCGTGCGCACGTCGCCTCGCGTCCTGATAGGACGGGGTGGGGGTTCAGTAGTACCTACCCACCCCCCACCAGGGGGGTGCTGGCGTGCCCGTGGAGGGCTCCAGGACGGGCGCTCGGGGACGCCGGGGCTTGGCCAACCTCGACCCACCGCCGAGCCCCTGGGCAGCTCCAGGCCGACGCAACGGCCGGCCATCGGGCACTGTCGCCACGCATCCGCCTGGCCGATCCGCCCGCCCCATACTGTTCGGGCGTCGGCAGGGACGCCGGCGCATCGGGCAGCGCCCGGGGAAGGCGGCAGGGATGGCCAGGAAAGCACTCGTCATCGCCATCAAGGCGGTCGATCAGATCAGCGCCCCGATCCGGCGGACCATGACCGCCATCGGCCGCCTGGGCCGCCGGGCGATCGCCACCACGGGACGGGTGCTGCGCAGCATGGGCGGGCTGGCCAGGAGCCTTCTGAATGTCCGCAACCTGCTGGGTGGGCTGGCCGTCGCCTTCGCTGCCCGGGCCCTCATCCGGTCCATCACCGGCGTCGCCGAGGCCATCGACCGCACCGCCAAGAGCGCCCGGGCCCTGGGCATCGCCGTGGAGGATTACTCCAGGCTGGAGTTCGTGGCCGACCGTGCCGGAATCAGCGCCACGCAGCTCGCTACCGCCTTCCGCACTGCCCAGCGCAACGTGGCGCAGTTCGTGCGGGGCGAGGGCGGCCAGGCGGCCCGGGCGTTCAAAGACCTCGACGTGAACCTCACCGACGCCAACGGCCGGATCAAAGAGGGCACCGAGCTACTGCGCGCCATCCTGGGCCCCATCAACGCGATCCAGGATGAGGCCGTCAAGACCCAGAAGCTCTACGACATCTTCGGGCGGACGGGCGCCGAGTTGAAGAACCTCAGCGCCGGCTTCGATGATGTTCTGGCCGACGCCGACCGCTTCGGCAGTATCACCGAGAACCAGGCCCGCGTGGCCGAGGCGTTCCAGGACTCGCTCACCAACCTGCGCCGCGGCTGGCTCATCTTCAAGGCCAACGTGCTGGAAGCCATCGGGCCCGGGCTCGAGGAAATGGTGAACAAGAGCGCCGAGAACCTGAGCCGGTTCGGGAAGATGGTGGGCGACTTCCTGTTGACCGTCCGGGCGGCCTTCGGGGAGGGCAAGGTGGCCGCCCAGGCCCGCGTCGCGTTGCTCCAGATCTTCGACAACATAGTTGAGGGCGGCAAGGTGCTGATCGACACCGGCGCCCGCCTGCTGGGGGTGGCGCTGTTTGCGGCGACCAAGGCCGCCATCGACGGCATGAGCGAGTTCATCAAGACCGACCTGGGGCGTGAGTTCACACTGGGTGTCACCGGCGCGGTGGTCGCGCTCGATGAGAACCTTAAGAAGCTGGGCAAGGCCAGATTCGTTTTGTTTCCACAGCTCTCGCAGTCGATCGGACCGGTGCGCGAGGGATTGGTACAACTTTCCCGCGATGCAGTGAGTTCGGGCGCCACGATCGCCGATGTCGCCGGCACGGTGGCCGCCCGGGTGTCCGACGTGATGCCCGCGGTGAACGCCGAGATTCTGCGCATGCGCGATCGCCTGCTGGCGCTTGCGCCCAGCTTCGAGCAAACGGGCGAGCTTGTGAAGATCGTGGCCGACTCGATGCGCCAGCTCGGTATTGAGACCGAGCAGACGCGCCAGACCACCGAGAACGCCGGGCTCACAATCAGCCAAGTCTGGGCCAACGTCAAGCTCGGCGTACAGAACGCCGCTGAGACCGCCCGGGTATCGGGGCTCCAGTTCGTGCAGCTCGGCGAGGACGTTTTCAACACCCTGGGGAATCGAATCAGCGCCGGCCTCACCGACCTCGCGACGGGCGCGGCCAGGGCCAAGGACGCATTCCGCAATATGGCCATCGGCATCCTGAATGACATCGCCAAGCTCACCATCCGCATGGCGATCTTCAACGCGCTCAGCGCGGCATTTGGACCGGGCGGCGGCGGCGGCGGTGGTGCTGGCGGCGCCGTCGGCAGCCTCGCCGGCCAACTCATCGCGTCAATCAAGACCGGGGGCACCATCCACCCAGGCGGGCACGTCCGGCGCTTCGCCGGGGGTGGCGTGGTGCCCGGGCCCAACATCAATCGCGATATGGTGCCGGCGCTGCTGGCTCCCGGCGAGGGCGTGGTGAACCGCCGGGGCATGCGCAGCATGGGGGCCGAGCGCCTGCACGCCATCAACCGCGGCGAGGGGGGCGGGGGCGTGACGATCAACCTGCACCAGACCAACAACTTCTCGGGCTCGCCCAACCGGCGCGACGCGAACCTGGTGGGCGGCTCGGCCGTCAGCGCCCTGGCCGACGCCTGCCGCCGATACCCCGGTGCCCGCGAGCAGCTCGTCGGCAGCCTGGGCCTGCGCTGAGCCCGCCCTCGACGTACACCCCGCCCGGGCCCGGACATAACAACGGAGGCAGCTCTGGGATTGCGGCCCCGAGGCCCGGGCGGGTTTCCTGAGCTTCCAACCCTTCGGAATCGCCGAACGGTTCGGGCGAGCCGCCAACCCAAGGCCCCGCAAGGGGTTGCGGCCACCCAGAGCGCCGGCGGAGCGGATCCGGGCGAGCCGCGGCGGTCGATCGCGCAACGCCCAGTAGGCCCGACGCGGCCGACACACCCACGCCGACCTTGCCCCTGAGCCCGCCGGAAGGGGCATAAGCACGCTGGCGCTGCCCACCCGAACGGGTGTTCGGGGCCCCCGCGATCGCACGCCGAGCCCCAGCGCCAGCGGCCAACGCCCAGCATCTTCCCGACGCCGGGCAAATGGTCGACCTGGCCGGGCTCGGCGATCCATCCACCACGCTCGATCTGAGGGGCCCACGCCCAGCCGTGGCCCGCGACGCCCTGGGCCAGCCAGGCACGCCCACCGCCCCGCCGAGCTGCACGGCCGCCCACGCCGGCAACACCGCCGACCCGGCCCACCATCCCAGCGCCCGCCCACGCTGTACGCGTGCCCCGAGCGACGGGACACGGTTCCCGCCCTCCAGGACGCACGGCCACCCAGCCCATCCCAGCGGCCCGCCTGAGCGCACGTCCAGCATCTCGGGGCCGCAAGCCCGTCCCGACGCCAACCGAGCCCGCCGGCACGCTCCAGGGCAAGCCAGAGCCCATCCAGTGGCCCCGCCCGCGTGCTCGACGCCCACGCCTGGCCCGTTGCCCTCTCGCGCCCGCCGAACGCTCCAGGGCGAGCCTGAGCCATCCAGCGGCCCGCCCTGGCGAACGCCGCAAGCGCCAGCGTGCCCACAGCATCCCCGCCGATCCCTTCGACGCCCACCACCCGCTACGCTCGAATGGGAAGCCGACGACGCCCGCCATGGACCGGCGGGCAGTGGAGCGATCATCATGGCGACAGAGGCACGGACGGCCGACACCACCACGCCCTCCAAGAGCGGCACGAAAAATCCCCGCGGGTCGGTTGGAGCCGGCACGCGGGGTGGGAAGACGACTTCGGTTTGCGAAGCGCCGGTACAGGGTAGCGAACCGATCACGCCGCGGGCGTTCCTCGAGCTGTATCACGAGCGAGCGCTGCACCAGATCGACGCTTGCCGGGGACTGCTGAGCTGTGCGCAGTTCCTCGCCAAGGGGCCCGAGCCGGGGTTCACCGAGAAGTGGGTGCGCGTCGCCCGTGATTGGATCGACAGCGCCGCGGCAAGGCACGCCACCAAGCTCAATGGGATCTTCGACGCGCTCCACCGCCTGGCCCGGGAAGACGACGACGAGCGAGAGCTGTTGCCGATCCAGGATGGCATCGAGGCCGCACTCAGGCGGGCGCACGCGAGCCGTGGAGCCATCCCCGAGGGCACGCGGCACGAAGCCGCCTACCGCCTGGCCATCGACGTGCGCGAGCAATGGCGCCAGCTCCAGCACGGCCCTACGGACGACGCCGAGCAGCTCCAGCGGGCCGGGCGGTGGTTCGTGCGATGGATGGGCGGGCAGGGTGGGCCTGGGCGACTCGACACGCTGAGCGATGCGTGCAAGGTGGAGTATGAGGCGGCGCTGCTGGACCTGGGCGGTTCGGGGCCCGCCGACCGGATCGACCGTGAGGCCGCCGTCGATCGGCTCGACGCCAACGACGTTGCCCTGCTGGAGTTCCTGGCCGAGAGACCGCGCCGGCGCGTGCTCATCCAGGACATAGAACCCAGCGAGGGCCCGTGCGATCGAAAGGCGGTATCCAAGCGGCTGCGCAAGTTGTCGAAGATGAACCCGGCTCTGGTGGAGATGCCGCGCGCAGGCCGTCCCGGCGTTGCCATCCTCGACGCTGGCTTGGCCGCAATCCGCACCCCGTAGATGCCCCGCGGGTGCCCCATGATCGCCCCACCCGGTTTGATGGTGGTGGCTTTCATGGGCCATGAGCGATTCCACACCAACCACCACGCACGGGCCGCCCCTGCCCTTGAGCGCGATGGCCCGGCGGCTGCGCGTGCCCCAGACTTGGCTACGGGCCGAGTGTGAGGCCGGGCGGCTCCCCCACCTGAAAGCGGGGCGGTCGCTGCTGTTCGACGCTGAGGCCGTCGAAACGGTCATTCGCCAGCGACTCCGCGAGCAACCAGCCGGCGCCAGCGCGGAGGGCCCCACCGATGCGTAAGCCCACCCCCGCGGCGACCGACCCCGGCGAGCTGCTGAGCACCACCGAGATGGCCAAGCGGCTGGGCGTGAACCGGCAGACGCTCCAAAGGTGGTCCAAGGCCGGCCGCGTGCCCCGTGTGCGGCTGGGCGCCCGCACGTTCCGCTACAGCCCGCCCGCCGTGCTCGAGGCGCTGGAAGCCGAGCAGGCCGAGGCGAAGGGGGGGCCGGCGCGATGAGCATGGCCCCCGACATCGAAGCCCCCGTAGATGACGCATTGGAGCCCCTGCTGCTGACGCCCGAAGAGACGGCCGACGTGCTCAGGTGGAGCCAGCGATCGCTCTGGGCCGCCACACGCCGGGGCGACATCCCCCACCGCAAGCTGGGCCGACTCGTGCGATACAGCCTCGAGGATCTGAGGGCCTGGGTGGCTGCTGGCTGCCCTCTGGGCGATGAGAAAGGGGGCGGCTCCGATGGAACCACCCCCTGACGACCGAGCAGGGCCTGCCAGCCCGAAGCCCGCGCTGCAACCACCCGACGATACGCCCTCCCTGTTCCAGCCACGAGCCCGCCGACGCGGCCCAGCGACCTCGCGCGAGGCCGCCGAGCGAATCAAGGGGCACGCCCCAGAGCAGCGGGCCAAGGTGTTCGCGTGCATCGCCGAGGCAGGCGCCGAGGGCCGAACGGCCGACGAAGTTGGCGAGCTGCTGGAGCTCCGCCCGCAATCGTGCAGCGCCCGCGTCAATGAGCTGGTGCGCCTGGGCGTGGTCCGAGACAACGGCCAGCGCCGGCCTACCAGCTCCGGACGCTCTGCGCGCGTGCTCGTGGCGGCAACGTTCCCCGTGGAATCTGGGGCGGTGCAGGGGTGACGTACGAGCAGAGCGCCCGTGCTGACTCCGTGGCCCTGCCCAAGGGCGCCGCGGTCACAGAGCCGAGGCTCCGCGTGGTGCTGCGCCGCCTGGCCGACCATGCGAATGAGCGGGGTGAAGCGTGGCCATCCGCCCCCACGCTCGCCGGCCAGGACATGGACGAAAAGACGGCCCGGAACGCTCTGGGCATTCTCGAGGCCGCCGGCCTGATCCGAAAGCTCAGCCGCGGGGCCCGGGGCTACCGCTACGCCCTCTGTGATGAGATTGTGACCGGGCAACCCACCCGGTCAGAGAGCGGGCAACCCGCCCGGCCAGAGACCGGGCGGCCCACCCGATCACCGGAAACAGTGACCGGGCGGCACGCCCGCCATGACCGGGCGACCCACCCGCCAAGACCGGGCGACCCACCCGGTAAAACAACCAAGAACCAATCAGGAACCAACACCACCAACGGACAGCACGCGACCGCGAGCAACGGCGCCACCCTCCCGGCCGCCGATGCTGGTGGTGGTGATTCGCTCAGCGGGGCGGGGGGATTCGACGGCGACCTGGCCGGCGCGATCGACGCCCTGGCGGCGCTCGGCGTCAATGGCGCCACCGACCTGGCCGAGCGGGCTGGCAGCGATCGGACCGTGGCGTGGGTGGTCGAGCAGGCCAAGGCCCCGGGCGTGAAGAACCGCGGCGCCATGGCCGCCAAGCTCATCCGCGACGGCGAGCGGCCCTCGGCGAGTTGGCGGCCCAAGGCCGAGCGGGAAGCCGCGCCGGCCCACCCCGCGCTCATGACCGACCGCGCACCCCATGCCGCCAAGGCCGAGCGGGATCGGGAGCGCGTCCAAGCCGAGCTGGCGCTCATCGCCCGATTCCCCGACATCGCCCAAGCGGCGGCCGAGCGGTTCATCTCCGAAGGCGGACCCTTCGCCAGCCAGGTGGCCCGCAAGCCCGCCCCAGAGCAGCGGACGCACCCACGAGCCCGTCCGGCGGTGCTGGCGGCCATCGAAGCCGAGACGGGCGAGAGAGCCGCCCCAGGGGCCACGAATAACGCACGCCCGAAGAGGGCACAGGAGCTAGCACGATGAGCGACGACCACACCACGAGCCCGCAACCGACCAACGACGCCGAGCGGGGCGAGCCCATGCGGTTCCCTGCTGGCGAAGGCGGGCCACGCGTCGGCCAGGTTCTCGACGTGGGCGCGTACGTCCGATGCCTCCGCGCCACGCTGGAAGGTGCCTGTACCCAGGGCCGGCCCACTGTGATGAACATGGTGTTCGTGGACAGCCCCGACCCGGCGCCCCAGTTCGCGTTCGTGCCCATGGGTGGGCTTACGACCGCGCAAGCCGAGGCGCTCGTGAAGCAATGGCATCTCGACGTGTGCGATGCCCTTGGCGTCGATCCTGAGCCCCGCCCCGCCCCGGCCCCCACGCTGGCGCTCAACTTGCTCGAGGGGCTCGCCGAGACCGCCGACCGCGAGCGGGACGGACAACCCACCGACCCCGGCCCGGATGATCCCGGCGGCGGGGCCGCGTGAGAATCATAGGCCGATGGTTGACAGTGTGTGTAGCAGTGTGTATACTATGAGCATGGACAGCCGGGCCGTGATGCGAGCGCTTGAGTCTGCCGGCTGGCAGGTGGTCCGCACCAGGGGCAGCCATCATCAGCTCAAGCACCCCGAGCGGTCCGGGCTGGTGACCGTCCCCCACCCGAAGCGCGACATCCCCAAGGGCACGCTTCGGGCCATCGAGCGACAGACGGGGATCAAGCTGGGCTGACCCGGCGGGAGCGAACACCATGCACTACCCCATCGCCATTCACAAGGACGCCAAGAGCGATTACGGCGTGAGCGTGCCCGACCTGCCCGGGTGCATCAGCGCCGGCGCGACCATCGAGGACGCGCTCGCCATGGCCCGCGAGGCCATCGAGTTGCACCTGATCGGCCTGATCGAAGAGGGCGGGTTCCCGCCCGAGCCCACGCCCATCGAGCAATGGCGCGAAGATCCCGACTTCGCCGGCGCCACCTGGGCGGTGGTGCGCATCGAAGAGAGCAACCTGAGCCCCAAGGCCCAGCGCGTCCAGATCACCCTGCCCGAGCGCCTGCTGATCGCCGTGGATGAGTTCGCCGACCGGCACGACCAGACCCGTTCGGGCCTGCTGGCGCGGGCCGTCTGGGAATACATGGGCCGCGGCGACCCAGGCCGCGAACCCGGGCCCGCCCGGCGGGTCCGCGCAGCACCGGGCAAGGCGGGCAATAAGGCCAAGGGCAAGGCCCCGAAGCGATCGACCCCCAAGGGCGCCGCCAGCACCGGCAAGCCCCGCGGCAAGGCGCCAGCGAAGCGCACGGGGCCCGCCCGCCGAGCGAAGTAAGAAGCGACGTTACAACCCGATTCCAGCCCATCAGCGAAGGGAAGACGACGATGGCCAATATCTCCGCAGACGGGCCGGGCCGCCGGCGCATCCAGTTCACCGATGCCGGCGGCAAGCGGCACACCATCCGCCTGGGCACCATCGAAGAAAAGCCCGCCCAGGTGTTTCTCTACCACATCGAGCGTCTGCTGAGCGCCCAGGCGACGGGCGACACGCTGCCCCGCGATACCTCCGCCTGGCTGGCTCAGCTCGGCGACAAGATGCACGATCGCATCGCCAGAACCGGGCTGGCGCCGGCTCGGGCGGCCCCCCAGCTTCGGACATTGCGCGGGCTGCTGGATGCGTATTTCGACGTGATCGACGTGAAGCCCTCGACCAAGACGCGATACCGCCAGACCGAGCGCCTGCTGGTGGAGCACTTCGGGGAAGAGACGCCCCTGGCCAAGATCACGCTCCAAGCGTCCGAGGGCTATCGGGCCGCGCTCGTGGCCCAGGACTACGCCGCGGCGAAGGTGGCCAAGGAAATCTCCATCGCTCGGCAGATCTTCCGCAAGGGCCACCAGTGGGGGCTCATCGACGCCAACCCGTTCGAGGGCGTGAAGGCGGGCAGCCAGCACAACCGCGAGCGGCTGCACTACGTCACCCCGGCCCAGGTGGCCCGCTTGCTGGACGCCACCAGCTCGCCGGACTGGAAGGCCATCATCGCCCTGGCCAGGTGGGGCGGGCTGCGCACGCCCTCCGAGACGCTCCGGGTGCAGTGGGTAGACGTGGACTGGGGACGCGGGCGCCTGCGGGTTCGATCGCCCAAGACCGAGGCCCACGCCGGCAAGGCCGACCGGATCATCCCCCTGTTCCCCGAGCTTCGACGGGTGCTCCAGGAAGCGTTCGAGGCGGCCCCCGATGGCGCCGTGCACGTGGTGGGCGGTTACCGGGATGCCACGGCCGCCAACCTCCGAACCCAACTGCTGCGGATCATCGACCGGGCGGGGCTGGTGGCGTGGCCGCGGCTGTTCAACGCCATGCGAGCCTCGAGGGCCACCGAGCTGGCGGCTGAGTACCCCGTGGCAGTCTGCACCGCGTGGATGGGGCACACCGCAGCGGTGGCCGAGGCCCACTATCACATGGTCAGGGAGAGCGACTACGAGAAGGCCGCGAGTGAGCGGCCGCGGCAAAGCCGCTCAGAATCCGACGTTTCGCACCCCGACGCGGCATCTCGCACCACCCCGCACAACGGCCCTAGAGGGGTCGAGATGCGGGGGGGTGCGGTGCCATGCGGTGAGGGAATGAGCGCAACAGGACTCGAACCTGTGACCTCTGCCATGTGACGGCAGCGCTCTAGCCAACTGAGCTATGCGCCCCTCTGGGCGCCCCCGGGAGTTCGTGCAGAATCAGGGGGCAGGGAGTATACGCCGATCACCGCGGGCCGTCGCCCTTGCCGGACGGGCCGCCCGTGTCGCCGTTCGAGTCGGCGTGCTTGGCGTGCCGCAGGTTCTCGCCCGTCTCCCGATAGATCAGATCGCGGCAGATGCCCGCCATGACGTCGGCGGTGCGTTCAAGTTCCCGTCCCACGCGATAGATGTACAGGCCCGCCAGATCGCCCTGCGGCTCGTTGTTGATCAGATCCAGGGTCTCGGCGAACAGGGACTTCTCCAGGTCGTCGATCACCTCGTCCTCGGCGATGATCTCCCGGGCGGCCTCCAAGTCCTCGTCCAGCACGGCCCGGAGCGTCTTGTGGCAGCACGCCGGCACACGGTGGGCCATCTCGACCAGCGAGGTGGGCCAGCGGGGCTCGAGCCCGGCCTTGACCATCTTCGACGCGCACTTGGCGATGCTCGTGGCGTGGTCGCCCACCCGCTCCACCTGCGTATTGACACGCAGCACGAACAGCACCGCACGGAAGTCGCTGGCCACAGGGTGCTGCATGAGCAGAAGGTCAACGCAGGCCGCCTCGATCTCCAACTCCTGGCGATCGATGACATCATCCTGCTTCCGCACGGCCTTGGCCTGCGGGCGGTCCAGACGCAGCAGAGCGTCGAGCGCCTGCTCGATCATGGCCACCGCGTAGGACGCTTCTTTAATAAGCTGCCGCTTCAGGCCCACAATCTGTCGGGGCAGGCCCTGGCCACCGATCTGGCGTTGGAACTGATTCGGCAACGCCGGCTGGGATTCCATGAGTCACCCACCCCTCCCTGGGTTCGCGGACACGGGGTCCATCTTGTACACGAGCGGTCATCGAGCAGCAATGATGCCCCCGAGACCATCGGTGATTCTAGGCGTCCCGCTCCATCATGCGTACGCTCTGCCGACATGCCCCCACCACCCACCAGCACCGCCTCGCCGCCCGCCAGAACCACCGACAACGGTGCTCCCGGGGCGACGCACGACACGCCAGCCCACGCCCCCGCCGGCCCGGTGCGTCCCCCCGCGCCCATCACCATCGCCAGGGCTCGCCAGCGCGGCCGCATCGGCGAGGGGCTGGTTTCAGTGTGGAAGCGCACCATCCGCCGGCTGCTCCGCCCAGCCCTGACGCCGCTCGAGGACGCCATCGCGGGCGCGGGCGGCTGGCACGCCTGGCGGGGCGGGCTGGACGGTTCGCTTACCAGCGCCATCGGCGACGTCCACATCGAGCGGCGCCTCCGCGACGAGCTGGCCTACTGGGTCCGAGCCGTCAACGTGCCAGGGGCCCACGAGGCCATCGATCCGGCCTACGGCGACTTTCACGACGTCTTCGCCCGCTGGCAGACTGATCGCTGCAAGGAGTTGGCCGACTGGATGGGCGTGCCCGACGTCGCGACATGGCAGCTCGAAACCGCCGTACTCGAGATCGGCGGCGGGCCGCACCCCATGGTGGCCCAAGGCCGGTGGGCGCTGGCCGCCGCGGTCGACCCGCTCAACGACGGGTACGCCTCGTGCGATCTCTTCCCGCCGGGCCCGCTTGGCTTCACGCCCATCGCCGCCTCGGGCGAGCAGATCCCCGTCACGGGCGCGAGCTTCGACATCGTGGTGTGCGACAACTGCCTCGACCACGTGGCCGACCCCGGCCGCGTCGTCGCCGAGATCGCCCGCGTGCTCAAGCCCGGCGGCCACGCCTGGATCCTCGTCGACCTGCGCAGCACCGTCGACGACATGCACCCCCATGCCTTCACACCCGAGCTGCTGGCCGCAATGCTCACAAGCCAAGGCCTGGAGATTACCAAGGAACGAGTCGGCACTCACGCCAGCCACCCGCTGGCCCACGGCGAGGTCCGCGTGCTAGCCCGAAAGCGTGAGGACAGGCCGGGCTGACGCCGCCCAATCGTGATCGTCCCCAATAGAAAACCGCCGATTGCTCGGCGGTTCCGGGAGATCGATTCGTGAGGCGGTGCGGGCTGGCTCAGCGGCGGCGACGTACACCGGCAATGCCGGCAAGTCCCGCGAAGGCCAGCAACGAGGCAGGGGCGGGGATGAGGTAGACGTTGTCCCAGCCCATGCTGTTGCCGTCGGCCCCACCAATAAAGAAGCGGAAGCCGTCGGGCAGGTCGAGCGTTGACATGGCGCCGCCTGTCATGTACCAGCCGTCGGGGTTAGCCGTGGTCGACTGCCCGGTGGTCAGATCCAGAATGGTCACCGAGGTGATCTGATTGGTCGAGAAGTCGAAATCGATAAACTGGCGATACCAGTGGTTGGTGTCCAGGTTCTCCCACGCCGCGCCGGGAGACTGGTTGTTCAGCGCAGTCCCGGCGGCATCGAACACGTTGAACTCGGCCTTGATACCCGCGGCCGGGTTCGTCAGATCGACAAAGTTGTTCAGGGCGATGAACGACTTGAACGAGCCGGCGGCCCCGAACTCGCTGGTCAGCGAAACGCTCGACAGGTTCAAGGCCGAGTCGCCCGTGCCGTTAAACGTCCCCGCCATGTCGTAAGCGATCGTGTGCTCACCGCCGCCGAAGCCGAAGTTCTTCTGGGCGCGGGGGAACAGCGAGCCGCCCTGGCTGCGTCCACCGATGAACTGGTTGCCGCCCACGGGGTTCTGGGCCAGGCCAAGCCCGTTGCCGGCGTACGTGTAGACACTCTGCTCAATCCCCGTGGCGACCGGCTGATACCAGCCCTCCACGCCCACGAATGAAGTGCCCCCGGGCGAGCCGGTAAAGTTGGGCATCTCAAACCCGCTAACCAACTGGGCGTGCGCGGTTGTCGTCATCGCGACACCCGCCACCCCCACAACAAGGCTTGTCACCATCCGCATGTCTTGCTCCTCTCGATCCGTACGGCATCCGAGCCCCCTCCTAAAAGGGCCCGAAGCCGTCATATAGATCATGACACGATGCGAGCAAAAACACAAGTGAAAATGGCACAGATTCCTGGCTAAACCATAAGTTTGGTTCTTGAAAGGTAAAAAATAACCCCAGAAAGGAATACAGATGTTTTCCTGTATTACCTATTTCCTCAATAAGTCGCCAGCAAGATCCTTGTTATTGGTCCTGCCTCGATGGCCGTCCCTCACAGTCTGGCTTCGCATACCGACCCCAACATGAAAAAACCCCCGGGCCTGGTGGCGGGCCCGGGGGCGGGTGGTGGTCATCGGGACCGGGTGGTGGCGTGCCCGCCCGAGTAGAGGGGGGCGGACATGATCCCGATGATCCATGGGAGAGAAGGAGTTCTCCCGCCCGGCGTCCCGATGAGTCGGGGGAGGGACACCGGGACGCTCACATCAGCTGCACCCCATGCTGTTGCCGCAGTTCAGGCACTTGTAGCAAGTGCCGTTGCGAACGGTGATGGTGCCGCACACGTCGCAGGCGGGCGCATCGGCCATGCTCTCGAGCATCGAGGACAACTGGGCTGCCTCACCGGTCTTGGCTTGAGCCTGCGTACCAGATTCCACCGGCGCCTGACGGGTAGGCACCACGACCTCGGCCGACGTGCGTGCCCGTGCCGAACCCGTGGCGTCCTCGCCCCGGCCGGTATTGGCCTCTCGCGTCGCCCGGGCGGCGGTCTCGACCCGCCCACCAGACCCATCCGTGGGTCCGGCGAGCGAACGCATGCGGTCCCCCGTCCCTGAGTTCGTGTCGGCCTTCGATGCTTCGCTCGAGCCACCACGCTTGGGCGTATTGGCCTCCCGATAGCCCGGGATAAACTGGATGCCCAGCCAGCGGAAGATGTAATCAACCAGGCTCTTGGCCAGCGGAATGTCACGGTTGGTCGTCATGCCCGCCGGCTCGAAACGCTGGTGCGTGAACTTACGAACCAGGCTCTCCAGCGGCACGCCATACTGCAACGACACGCTCACCGCCGTGCCCAGGCTGTCCATCAGCCCGCCGATGGTCGAGCCCTCCTTGGCCATCGTGATGAACAACTCGCCCGGCATGCCGTCCTCGTACAGGCCCACCGTTAGGTAGCCCTCATGGCCGGCGATGTTGAACTTGTGGGTGATCGAGCCCCGCGTGTCGGGCAGACGCCGCCGCATGGGCCGATGCACGATCCGCTCGACCGTCCGCACCGTCGCCGCCTCGTCGGCCTTGCTGGCCTGCTCGGCCGCCGCCACCGTCAGCCCCTCGACCTCTTCGAGCGCCTCGGCCTCGCCAAGCTCGTCGACCTCGACCTCGTCCTCGAGATCAACCGCGACCACCTTGGGCGCTTCGGCCTTCTTCTCGTCGGCCGCCTCCTCCTTCGCGTCGCTCTTGGTGCTGAGCGGCTGACTGAGCTTGCACCCGTCGCGATAGAGCGCGTTGGCCTTCAGCCCCAGCTCCCAGCTCAGGCGGTAGCAGTCCTTGATGTCTTCCACGCCCGCGTCGTTGGGCAGGTTGATCGTCTTGCTGATCGCTCCGCTGATGAACGGCTGCGCCGCCGCCATCATGCGGATGTGGCCCTGCGGCTCAATGTACCGCGTGCTCAAGGGGCCGCACGTGTTGGCGCAATCGAACACCGGCAAGTGCTCGGCCTTCAGGTGCGGGGCGCCCTCGAGCGTCTGCGTGCCACAGATCAGCAGGTTCAGGGCGCCCACCTGCTCCCGTGACAAACCCAGCTCTCGCAGAAGGTTGAACGACGGGCTGGCCTTGGCGGCCTGGGCGTCCACGCCCGCTCGCTCGAGCGTCTCGTCGCCCAGCGCCCATGCGCTGAAGGCAAAGCCAAGCTCGAACACGCCCGGCAGCGCATCGGTGACCTTCTTGAGGTCCTGCTCGGTCAGCCCCTTGCTGCGCAGCCACTGCGCCAGCGTCTGGCCAATCTGCGCCCCCGGCACGCCTTCGGGCAACTCGACCTCAAGGTGCAGCGCGCCAAGCAGGTAGCGCAGCATGTCCTGCCGCTGGCCCTCGTCGTAGCCCATCGCTTCGAGCGCGGGCTTCACGCTGGCATTGGCGATCTTGAAGTATCCGCCGCCCGCAAGCTTCTTGAACTTCACCAGCGCGAAGTCCGGCTCCACGCCCGTGGTGTCGCAGTCCATCAGCAGGCCAATGGTGCCCGTCGGCGCGATCACCGTGGTCTGAGCGTTGCGATAGCCGTGCTTCTCGCCGAGCTGGATGGCTTGGTCCCACGCCATCTTCGCGCGATCCAGCAGTTCGGGCGTGTTCGCGACGGGAATCTCGCCGCCGCGACAGCGCGCCTGATCGATCGGGACCGGACGCGTCTTGGCGTTCAGGCCCTCCCACTCGGCCGCCTCACGCTTCACGCCGTGGGCCGCGCGCCGGTGGTTGCGCATCACCCGCAGCATGTTCTCTTCGTCGGCCTTGTACCCGGCGAACGGCCCGTGCTCCTTGGCCATCTTGGCAGACATGCGGTACGACCCGCCGGTCAGGATCGCCGTCAGGCAACCGCAGATCGCGCGCCCGTCCTCGCTGTCATACGGAATGCCCGCCTGCATCAGCATCGCGCCCAGGTTGGCATAGCCAAGCCCCAGCGTGCGATACTTCCAGCTCAGCTCGGCCACTTCCTTGCTCGGGTAGGCCGCCATCAGCACGCTGATCTCGAGCACCATCGTCCACAGATCGATCGCGTGCTCGTACGCACGCACGTCGAAATGGCGCGTCGGAGCGTCGTAGAACTTCATCAGATTCAGCGACGCCAGGTTGCACGCCGTGTTGTCCAGGAACATGTACTCGCTGCACGGGTTGCTCGCGTTGATGCGCCCGCCCTCTGGGCAGGTGTGCCACGCGTTGATCGTGCTGTCGAACTGCACGCCCGGGTCAGCGCACCGCCAGGCAGCGTACGCGATGTCGTCCCACAGCTTCCGCGCATCGAGCGTGCGCGCCACGCCCTCGGCCGTCCGCCAGCGCGTCTCCCACGCGCCGCCCGCATCGACGGCCTCGAAGAACTTATCCGGCACGCGCACCGAGTTGTTGCTGTTCTGCCCGCTGACGCTGGCGTAGGCCTCGCCGTTGAAGTCAAAGTCCAGCTTCAGCCCCAGCCGCTTGGCGGTCTCACCAACTGTCTCCGGATCGTGCACGCTGGCCCGCTCGCCGGCGATCTTCGTCAGCCCCTCGACCATCGCCGCCACCTTGATCTCCTCGCGAACCTTCCAGTTCACGAAGCTCTCGATGTCGGGGTGGTCCATGTCCAGGCACACCATCTTGGCAGCGCGCCGCGTCGTCCCGCCGCTCTTGATCGCACTCGCCGCCCGGTCGCCGATCTTCAGCCAGCTCATCAAGCCGCTGCTCTTGCCCCCGCCGCTGAGGGGCTCGCCCTCGCCGCGCAGCTTGCTGAAGTTGGTGCCCGTGCCGCTGCCATACTTGAACAGCCGAGCCTCACGCACCCACAGGTCCATGATGCCGCCGTCGTTCACCAGGTCGTCGCTCACGCTCTGAATAAAGCACGCGTGCGGCTGCGGGTGCGCGTACGCGCCCTCGGCCAGCTTCACCTCGCCCGTCTTGGGGTCGGGCACCCAGTGGCCCTGGGCCGGCCCGTCGATGCCGTACGCCCAGTTCAGCCCGGTGTTGAACCACTGCGGACTGTTGGGCGCCGCCATCTGGTGGATCAGCATGTACACCAGCTCGTCGTAGAACGCCTGCGCATCCTCGGAGCTATCGAAGTACTTGTGCTGCTCGCCCCAGTGACGCCAGCAACCAGCCAGGCGGTGCGCGAGCTGGCGCACGCTGCGCTCCGGCCCGGTCACGACGTTGCCGTCGGCGTCCTTCTGCACGCCGGAGGGGAGGCCATCCTTGGCCCGCTTGGCGGCGGCCTGCCACCCCCCGGCGATGATCGAGCCCGCCTTGTCCATCTGCGGCACGCCCGCCTTGCGGAAGTACTTGCTCACCGCGATGTCCGTGGCAAGCTGGCTCCACGTCGCCGGCACCTCGGCGTCGTTCATCTCGAAGACGATGGACCCATCAGGATTACTGATCTTGCTCGAACGCGTCGTCCACTTGACGCTGTCGAAGGGGTCCTGGCCGGCGGTGGTGAACTTGCGGGTGATTTTCATGGAGCGATTCCAGCGTGAAGTGTTTGGGTTGATGGTTCTGGTTGAGCAACCGGGGACTTTCTCATTCTCCGTCTAGTGCTCGCTTCAGCCGCGTTCTTGAATCTCTGTTCGCTTCGCCGATCCGCTTGTCCGAAACTTCAAGCTTCTCTGGCATCGTACCGCCGATCTTTCGGATGGCATCGCGAACCTCTTTACCTACCCGATAGTGCGTGTTACATGCCAGATTTTCAGAGCTCACACGGTCACGCTGAAGCTTGGCGTTAGTCTGCGTGATGCGGAAAAGATGGGCAGCCAATTCCTCAGCACCCGCATAATCGAGAAGATCGTTTGGCTTCGAAAGCCCCTTCATCTTGGCGACTTCCGACAGCATCCTTCCGCCATACATGCCCTTGTAGCCAAACGCTTGGAATTTAGCGTAATTTTTAACACCAGACTTCTTAGCAGTGCTGGCGAGACGCTTGTTCTCTTCGTTAACTTCGAAGCGATTCTTAATCCGCTTCTCTTCTTCGATGATCTCGTTGCTGGTCCTGGAAGCGAAGTAGTCTTGCGCCATAGCCGCAAAATCACTGGTCGGATCCGTGGCCATGATCACCAGTACGGCTGCGTAGTAGGTCAGGTATTGCTCGTCGGGATTCTGAAACACAGTGCCAGGCACAAAATGGTCCGTGATTTTTCGGCCTGCCTTGCGCGTTGTGATCACCGCTCGATTCATGGCAGACAAGAACTGTTTCGAACCTACTTCGACCTCTAACAACTGGGCCACCGCAGACTGGGGCACAACTGGAACCCCTCGCTCATCCACCACCGTGTGAGCGTCGATCACCTCAAAGCACTCGTCGCGACGTTCGATCATTGCGATCGTTTCCGCCAACTTGTCAGAAGTGGTAGCCATGTCTTCCTTTCTAACCACTCAACCCTTCGGCGGGTGCGGATCGTTGCCGTAAGAATCTCGTTCGCGAACCTGGCCGTTACGACCGTGCAAAAAGAACTCGGACTGCTGATTCTGGGCGATCCTCCTGCCCTCCGCAGCTGCTTCGGCCTGTGTATTGTGCGTGGACGTCACCCGCGAGTTGCCCTCGCCTCGAACAGCCCAGCCATCCTCATGCCGTACGACATGTTGATTCTTTCCCATTTCGTTGGCCTCCTTGCCAATGTTCACCTAGTCCACCTTCGGCAACGTCAACCCACCCTGATCCTGATACTTCCCAGCCTTATCCGCATAGCTCGTCGCACACACCTGGTCGGCCTTCAGGAACACCAACTGCGCAATCCCCTCGTTCGCATACACGCGAGCGGGAAGCGGCGTGGTGTTCGAAATCTCCAGCGTGATCTTGCCTCGCCACTCGGGCTCGAGGGGCGTCACGTTCACGATCAGGCCGCAGCGGGCGTAGGTGCTCTTGCCGACGCAGATCACCAGGCAGTCGCGCGGGATCTCGAAGAACTCGACGGTTTCGCAGAGCGCAAAGCTGTTGGGCGGGATGATGACGTGGTCGGTCTTGTGGTCGTCGCAGTTCACCTCGACGAACAGGTCGTCGGTGAAGTTCTTGGGGTCCACCACCGTGATGCCGCCGCTCCTGGGCGTGGGCGTGAAGATCTTGAAGGTCGGCCCCACGCGCACGTCGTAGCCGTAGCTCGACACACCGTACGAAATCTTACCAGGCCGCCGTTCGCCGGTCTCGAATGGTTCGATGCGAACCAACTCCCTGATCTGTTCGTCGCACAGCACGGGCATCGCGGTTTCCTTCCCTGTTTGAGGCCCACCACCGCCGCGTGAGGTCCGAACCACCCAGCCGGACGCGTTCATCGGCGTCTTCACTCTACCCACTACAACGTGTAGACGCAAGACTTTTTGACCACAAGATACAGTATGGATATCCTGTCGGTCGACCCATTTTCACGCTAAATCTCGTCAAACCCGTCACTTGCGCCCCATCCCCACAGCCAACCGACAACATAAACAACACCTTCCAACAGATAGTGGTGCTGGGAAATGCCTACACACCATGATGTGTCCAACATGAAAACCGGCCGATCATGCCCGCGCTCGCTCGCGCCGACGGCGAGAAGCGGAACTTTACCTATTGAATACCAAACACACAAAGCCTATCCTTCCAGATAGGCCGCGACCAGGTGCAGCAATCCCCGATGGCGGCCGTAGAGTCTGAGCCAATCCCCGCCCCCGCCGGAGAACGCCAGATGACCCATACCACGCCCTCGCTCCGCCTCGCGAGCCTCCTGACGGCTCTGGCCCTGCTGGGGCTGGTGCTCGCCACCGTTTCGGGGTGCAAGAGCAGAGGCCAGGTGGTGAACCCCGGCGGCGGGGTCGTGGCACCCTTCGACGGCCCCGGCGTGCTCCGCGGCACGGTTGGTTCCTCGGCCGCGATCATCGGCGTCGAGCCCACGCTGGTCTCGGGCCTGGGCATCGTGGTGGGCACCAAGGGCCAGGGCGGCCCGCTGCCCCAAGCCGTCGAGGCGACGGTCATCCGCCAGCTCGCCCTGCGTGAGGGCGCCCGCGGCATGGACATGTTCGAGGGAACCCCCTTCGAGGGCGAGAGCCCCGAGAGCTTCATCCGCCGCCCCGACGTCACGGTGGTGGCGGTCCTGGCCCTCGTTGCCCCCGGCGCGCCCCAGGGCTCGACCTTCGACGTGCTGGTCTACGCGCTCAACAACGAGGAACTCACAGGCGGCCACCTGTGGCGCACCGATCTCCGGCTGGGCCGCCCCACCGTGCAGGGCGGGCCGGCCACCCGCATGGTGGGCTTTGCACAAGGCCCGGTGTACGTGAATCCCTTCGCCGCGGGCCCGCGCGCCAACCCGACCCAGGGCCGCATCATCGGCGGCGGCACCATGACCAACCCGCTGGAGCTGGCCATCCGCCTGAACGTGCCCAGCCCCCGCCGCACCCGCGCCATCGCATCGCTCATCAACAGCCGCTTCGGGAACAGCCCGGTCGACCGCGGGGACATCGCCAGCGGCCGCCTGACCGGCCAGGCCGACGCGTCAACCTCGCTGGTGACCGTGAGCATCCCCTGGAGTTACAAGGACAAGCCCGAGGACTTCCTCCGCCTGGTGGCCCACATCAACCCCGACGCCCAAGGCCGCGAGGAGCGGTACGTAGGCCGTTACGTGCGAGCCCTACAGGAGGAGCCAGGCTACGCCGACCGCCTGGCATGGGCCCTGGAGGCCCTGGGCCCGGTAGCCGTCCGCGGCTCGACCTCGGTCTCGACGCTCTACGACTGGCCCGAGGTTGCGCCCAGGATGGCCGCGCTGCGGGTGGGCGCCAGGCTTGGAGACCTCAACGCCGAGCGGCCTCTGATCGCCATCGCCCACGGAGACGACGAGAGCCTCCAGATCGAGGCCCTGAACCTGCTAGGCGAACTCGGCACGGGCGCCATGATCGACGCCACGCTGCAGGAACTGGCCGGCGCCGAGAGCGTCTCGGTGCGCGTCGCGGCGTACAAGGCCATGGCCAGGCGAGCGGGCATGCGCGAGCTGCAGAACATGCTCGAACGGGAAAGCGTGCCCCCGGGCATCGACCCCGTGGGCGTGCTGCGAGACTGGAGCGAATACGCCCGAACCAACTTCCGCGGCAGCCTGCTCCAGGGGCTGCGGCGAGACGTGATGCCGGGCGGGTTCGTCGTCGACCGCGTCCCGGCGGGCGAGCCGCTCATCTTCCTCCGCCAGCAGGGGCAGGCCGGCCTGGTGCTGTTCGGGCCCGAGGTGGAGATCCAGCCCGGTTCGGTGCTCCGGATCAGCGACGATCTGATCCTGGCACGGCCCGACGTGGGTGATTCGGACTATGACCCCAACGGATTCGACGTGCGTGTGCGGTATCGCCACATGCCAGCAGACTGGCTGGTGACCGTGCCCAACGCGCCCGCGAGCCTGCACGAGTTCATCGAGTTCCTGGCGACCAAGCCCACCGTGGAACGACCGATGGCCGGGCTGGGCATGAGTTTCGGAAACATCGTATCAGTGGTCTCCCAGCTCCAGGACGTCGGCGCGGTCAAGGCCCAGTGGCAGGTCGAGCGGAACATCCTCCGTGAGAATGTCGATCGCTCGACACGCGGCAGCGCGGCCGACCGGCCTGAGCTCGACGACGACACCCCAACCGAGGGCGATCCGCTCCAGCAGTTCATCCAGCGATCCATCCGGGGACAGGAGATCGACGACGAGACCCTGGACGAGGCGGGCGAGGCGATGGGAGAAACGCCCGTCGAGCAGGAGGGCTGATAACCCCCCTCGTGGGCCCAAATGGGGCCGAAGAATCCCACGTCTCCGATGGCCCGGGGCCGATACTGTGGGCTCGGGCGGCAGGATGCCGGCCAGGCCCGCGGCGATGCGGGCCCAGGGGGACAGGAGGTCCGATGCGGCTTGCCAAGCTGACACTTAACGGGTTCAAGTCGTTCGACGATCGGACGGAGTTCCACTTCGACGATCCGGTCACGGGCATCGTGGGTCCCAACGGCTGCGGCAAGAGCAATGTGGTGGATGCCCTGAAGTGGGTGCTGGGCGAGCGGAGCAGCAAGAGCCTGCGTGGCAAGGAGATGTTGGACGTCATCTTCGCGGGCTCGGCCGCGCGCAAACCGGCGGGCATGGCCAGCGTCACGCTGACCTTCGAGAACCCCCTGCTTACCGAGCTTCCCGCGCCCACCGAGCCCGAGGCCAACGAGCCGACGGTGGACGGGGCGGATGAGGAGACGGCCGACATCGACGACGAGTCCGAGGCCGGGGGTATCTTGGCCGACCGGCGGACGGTGCGTCGCGGGCTTCCTGTGGACAGCGACATCGTCGAGGTGGAGCGGCGACTGTACCGCGATGGGGGCAGCCAGTACCTTATTAACAACAAGCGGTGCCGGCTAAAGGATATCCGCGATCTGTTCCTGGACACGGGCGTGGGTGCCGACGCCTACTCGATCATCGAGCAGGGCCGCGTGGATGCCATGCTGCTGGCCAACCCGCAGGAACGCCGCACAATCTTTGAGGAAGCGGCGGGAATCGCCCGCTATCGCCAGCGTCGCGTCGAGTCGATCCGCAAGCTGGACCGGGCCGAGCGCAACCTGGCGGTGACGCGCGAGCAGCTTGCCAACACCGAGCGTCGATTGAAGATCGTGCGCGGGCAGGCAGCCAAGGCTCGGCAGTTCGTGGAGCTGGACGCGGAGCTGAAAGCCTGGCGTGCGTCGCGGGCATTGGCCCAGCACGACGCGCTGACGACCGCGGTCGAACGCATCCATGCGGACATGGAGGGCGCCCGGGCCCAACGGGACAAGGCCCAGGAAGAGCTGAGTGCGCTGGAGCAGGAACGCCAGGAGGCCGAGCTCAAGCGGCACGAGGCGTCCAAGGCCCTTCGGGAGGCCGAGGAAGAGCTGGCCGAGGCGAACCAGGCGGTCGAGCGTGCCCGTCACAAGAAGGAACTGGCCGAGCGTTCGGCGGGCGAGGCGCTCTCTCGCCTGGATGCCGACGGGCAGCGGCTGGCCGAGGTTGAGCGGGCCGCCGAGCAGGCCGAAGCGCAGGCCGAGAAGGCGGCCGAGAATGTCGCCGCCGTGGCCGAGCAGCTGGCCGACGCCGAGCGTGTGCTCGAGCAGGCCTCGCAGGCTCGCCAGCGGGCGCAGCAGGAGGTGGCCAGCAAGCGACAGGCCCATTCCGAGAAGCGGCGGGAAGTTGAACGCATCGAGCGAGACCAGCTCTCGGCCCAGGGGCGCATCGCTGAGGAGAAGCGGCGGGCCGAGCAGCTCACCGAGAAGGCCCAGCAGGTGGAGGCGGAGCTGGCATCGCTGGATGAGGAAGCCGATCGTGTCGCCGCGAAGCGTGACGAGGCGTCGGCCGAAGCCGATCGTTTCAAGCAGTCACACGCCGATCGCACGCGAGAGGCCGAGCGATTGGAAGCCGAGGCGGCATCGCTAGGCGAGGGCAGGGCGAAGCAGTCTGGCGAGGTGAAATCGTTGGAGGAGCGCCGGCTGCGGCTCGAGACTCGGCACCACGCGGTGGAAGAGGTGCTGACCTCTCGCGAGGGTCTGGGCCAGCCGGCGCGCGAGGTGCTCGACAAGGCCGAGGCGGGCGAGGCGTTCACCACGGTCATCGCGCCCTTGGCCGAGCTGATCCGTGTGCCGATCGAGCACGCGCCGCAAGTGGAAGCCGCGCTCGGATCGCTGCTATCGGCCCTCGTGATCCCCTCGTCGGAAGCCATGCCCGGACGCGAGGAACTGGGAACGCTCACCGGTCGGGTGAGCTTCGTGCCCCTAGGCATGGGCGTGCCGGCGGTGCAGACACGGCCCGATCACGCGGCGTTTGTGGCGATGCGGGCGTCAGGCCGGTTGGTGCCGTTGCGCGAGGTTGCGGGCGTGGACGAGCGGGCGTGCCGCGATGCGGGCGTTGACCCCACGTCGGTTTCAGGCCTGCTGGACGTGCTGCTGCACGACTGCTGGCGCACGGGTGACCTTGAATCCGCGGCGCTACTGACCGCCGGGCCGATGCGCGGGGCGACGATTACCGACGATGCGGCAAGCGTGCTGAAGCACCCGGGCATCGTGAGCGCGGGCCCGCTGACAGCCGGCGACGGCGAGGGGCAGGCTGTGGGCGTGCTGCAGCGTCGGGCCGAGCTCGAGCAACTGACAAGCGAGCTCGCGCATGCGACTAGCGAACTGGAGCGTGCTCAGGCGGCGCTGCGAACACTGGACCAGAAGGCCGGCGATCTGGCTGAGCGTCAGACCGCGCTGCAACGGACACTGAACGAGTTGGTGCAGTCTCGGTTGAAAGCTGAGGGTGAGGCCGAACGTGCGGGTGACGCGTTTGCGCGTCTGGAGCGGCAGCGCAGCCGCGCGCGCGATGAGCAGCAATCGGCGGCCGAGAGCGGCGAGCAGGCGCGTCAGAGGGTCGAGGAGCTTGAGAGCAAGCTGGCGTCGCTGGCGAGCATCCTGGACGATGAGCGCACGGCGCTCGAGGGCCTTGAGGCCGCGGCCGAGCAGGCCGAGAAGGACGCCGACTCGCTGGCCGAGGCTTTAACGGTGGCGCGTGTGTCGGCCAGCACGCTGGGCGAGCAGATCGGCGCGGCCCGTCGCGAGGCCTCGGGCCTGCGCGACACTGCGGCCAAGCACCGGGCGAGCCAGCGCGACCTGGCGCAGCACGTGCAACGTGCCAGCGAGCAGGCCCAGGCCCACCAGAAGACGGCACGCGAGGCGACAGAAGAGATCGAGTCTCTGCAAGAGCAGGCCGAGTCGGTGCGCGGCGGCATCGATGGAAAACGTTCGGCGCTGCACGCGGCGCAGGAGGCGGCGCTGGGGCTGGAGCGGAAGTTCGACGCGGTGCGGCGGGCGGCGAGCGATGTTGACAAGGCCTGGCACGATCTGGAGCTGCGCGGGCGCGAAGCGGACATCCGCCTGGAGAACCTCGTGCAACGCACGATGGACGAGGACGGGCTGGACCTGCCCGCCGAACTGCCGGGGTATCGCGAGGCGCTCGGTGAGGACACGCACGGCGTGATGCGGGCGATGGGCGACCAGGAGTCGGCCGAGGCGATCACGACGCTGAAGAAATCGATCGATAAGCTTGGCAGCGTGAACCTTGGGGCGATGGATGAGGAAGGCCAGCTCGCCGGTAAGAACGAGCAGCTCGCGGCGCAGGTCGAGGACATCGACAACGCGCGGATCCGTCTGGAGACGCTGATCGATCAACTGAACGAGGCGAGCCGGCATCGCTTTGGCGACATGCTCGAGCGCGTGCGCGAGAGCTTCGCGGGCGATGACGGGCTGTTCCGCCAGCTCTTCGGCGGCGGCCGGGCGGAGATCCGCCTGATGCCGCTGGTGCGTGAGGTGGACGGACAGAAGGTTGTGACCGACGAGATCGACCTGCTGGAGAGCGGGATTGAGATCGTCGCCAGGCCCCCGGGCAAGCAGCCGAGGTCGATCAGCCAGCTCTCGGGTGGCGAGAAGGCGATGACGGCGGTGGCGCTATTGCTGGCGATCTTCCAGAGCAAGCCGAGTTGCTTCTGCGTGCTGGACGAGGTGGACGCGGCGCTCGACGACGCGAATGTCGATCGGTTCAGCCGCGTCGTCAAGCAGTTCAGCATCAAGAGCAACTTCATCGTCATCACCCACCACAAGAAGACGATGGCCATGTGCGATCGGTTGCACGGCGTGACGATGCAGGAGCGCGGCGTTTCAACCCGCGTAGGCGTGCGGTTCGATCAGGTTGGCGCCGATGGCCGGCTGAGCGCTGCGGCGGTGGATTCGTCGGCCAAACGGGCGGTGGAACCCGAAGGTGAGAAGCCGAAGCTGCGCGATGCGCTGGCGAGCATGAAGCGTGGCGAGGCTGCCCAGGTCCAGGCTTCGGATGCCGGTGAGGCCGCCGACGAGGCCGAGATGGCCGAGGCGAACGCGTGATCGAGGCCTTCCAGAATGCGAGGCTGGCACTCGATGCGTTCCTGGCCGACGGGCGGAACTTCACGACGCTCGATCTGGCCGCGGACCTCGTCGCCGAGTCGCTGGCCGAGGGCGGGAAGGTGCTGGCCTGCGGCAACGGTGGTTCGGCGTGCGACGCGATGCACTTCTGCGAGGAGTTGACCGGGCGGTTTCGTAAGGATCGCAGGCCGCTGGCGGCGGTGAGCCTGACCGACGCGGGACACATTACCTGTGTGGCCAACGACTACGGCTACGACGAGGTCTTCGCACGCGGCGTAACGGCGCTGGGGCGCACGGGCGACGTGCTCGTGGCGCTGAGCACCAGCGGGAACTCGGCCAACGTGGTGCGCGCGGTCGAAGCGGCCCGATCGGCCGGTCTGCGGACGATCGCGCTGCTCGGGCGTGACGGCGGCAAACTGGCTGGCGTGTGCGACTTGGAGTGGATCGTGCCGGGTGTGCCGACGGTGGCGCCCACGGCGGACCGGATCCAGGAGATCCACATGCTGGTGCTGCATGCACTGGTCGAGGGCGTCGAGCGGCGGATGTTCGGCGATTCCTGACCCGCGGCACTCCCTGCTTCATTGTTTGTTTGGCATTGGTTCCCAAAGCATCCCGCTTTGGGGCGTTTGAGCTTATTGGGCGCTCTGTGTTTTGTCAGATCCCATATCGTGGTATATTGGAACAGGGAGGTCCAGGGGCATTGTGATGGGTTTCCTCGAGCATGGGAGGGTGCATTATGCGTGGGAAGCTGTGTGGAGCGACGTTGCTGGCGGCGGCGGGAGCAACGCTCGCCCAGGCCGAGATCTTTATCGAAGTCTCCAATCCTGATCCGCAGCCGGGCGAAACGATTACCCTCACGTTGCAGGCTGGGTTTCCCAGCGGTGATTACGCCATCGCTGGGGTTGCGGGCGACCTGTTGATTTCATCGAGCCAGGGGACGCTGAGCAATCCGCGGCTGCTTCGCCCAATGGACGGCCCCGGCACCGAGCCGGGTGTCATTATGGATGGCGCTGTCGAGGGCATCATCGCCGGACAGTTGAACTTTCCGCCCACTGGCGGTATCTACGCCGACCCGACCAACCCGATGCCGTACTGGTCGATCGACTTCACCGTCGACCCGGTGCTCTCGGGCCCGATCGTTCTGGAAGCGCGCACGCGAACGACAAGGTACGACGTGTACATTGCGATGAGTTCTTCCACCAGTGCCTCAAGGCTTGGGGACCTGATCGAGGGCGAGGCGCGTGTGCTGGTCGCTCGGGACTGCGCTGTTGACTTCGATGGCGATGGGCTGGCGACCGTGTTCGATTTCCTCTATTTCTTCAATCTGTTCGAGGTCGGCGACCTGTTGTCGGACTTTGACGGCGATGGCGAGCTGACGCTCTTCGATTTCATCGAGTATCAGAACCAGTTCATGGCTGGCTGCTGAGCACGGGCTCGGAGTTGGCTGGAAGGAGCACGCGATGCGACGGCTCGAGGTGTGGATGGTTATTCTCGGCGTTGGCACACTGGCCCGGCTGGCCTTTGGACAAGTCGCCTTCGAGGACGTCACCAGCGAGGTTGGCCTGTCGGACTATCGGGCATCGATGGGGGACAATCGTGGCCCGGGCGGCGTGTTCGCCGATATGAACGGCGATGCTTTCCCAGATTTGTATCTGGTGCGGGCGCTGATGCTCGACCCAGATGGAACCAATCAACTCTTTATCAACTCGCCCGGGCCCGGTGGCTCCCGCGTCTTTGTCGAGGTGGCCGATGCAGCGGGCGCAAGCGACGACGGGAACGCGACGGGGGCCATCGCGGCCGACTACGACAACGACGGTGATGCCGACCTGTACGTGGTGAACTACGACCAGCCGAACGTGTTATACAAGAACATGCTCGTTGAGACCGGTGTGCTGGGTTTCGTTGACGTGACCGCAGCCACCGACCCGACACCCGGCGTCGCCGACGATCAGCACGGGGTTGGAATCGCCTACGACGATGGGGTGCCCCTGGACAACGGGCTGACGGCCGCGTGGGCCGATGTCAATCGGGACGGGATCCTGGACCTGTACGTCGGCAATCACAACGGGTATGTCGGCAAGCCGCTGCCATTCGAGGGCCCCTACGACGTGCCGGGCAGGCGGGACGTGCTGTACATCAACAATGGCGATGGCACGTTCACCGATGCGACCCTGCGGTATGGCGTGCCGGGGTGGGAGGCCGCCGACGGGTCGTACGAGACCGCGAACCAGCGGTACAGCTCGACCAACGCGGTGATGTTCGTCGACGTGAACGGTGACCGCTGGCCCGACCTGTACGTCTCAAACAAGGTCGGCGGCCCCGACGACCGTGACATGCTCTATCTGAATCTGGGAGAGGATGCGTCCGGGCGTTGGCTGGGCTTCCGCACCGTGACGTATGCCATGCCGGGCGAGTTCGGCGCCGCGTCGGAGTTCCCGATGGGCATCGATGCGGCGGACCTGGAGAACGATGGCGACCTGGACTTCTATCTGACCGATATGTCCGACCCGATCGACCCCAGCGCACCGGGCATGAATGATCTATGGCTCGGGCAACTGGCGGACACGGGCGAGCTCGGCTTCGCGCTGGCGGCCGACGTGGCGCCCGAGTACGACGCACCGGCCAAGTTCGGCTGGGGCGCCCAGTTCCAGGACTTCGACAACGACGGCTTCCAGGACCTGCACACCACCACCAGCTTCCCATTCCGCGACTACCTGTACATGAACACGGGCGCCGGATTCGAGGAGCGGGCCATCGAACTGGGGATCGACCGGGACCGCAGGGAAGCGCGGGGCAGCATGACGGCCGACTTCGATCGTGACGGGTGGGTCGACGTGTTCGTGATCAACATCGATTACCTGCCGTCTGCCCTGTTCCGCAACGGCTTCGCGGCCACGACCGGCGGTGCCAACGGTTTCCTGAACGTGCACCTGGTGGGCGATCCGAACCGGCCGGGGCCGTGGCGCTCGACGCGCGATGCCATTGGCGCCAGTGTGCTGGTGTCGGCCGACCTGGATGGCGATGGCTCGATCGACGATGACGAGGTGCAGACCAGGATGGTGCTGAGCGGCAACAGCAACGCGGCCAGCACCAGCAGCCTGGACCTTGAGTTCGGCCTGGGCCTGGCCGGCTCGGCGATGCTCGAGGTCCGCTGGCCCAGTGGCGTCACGAGCATGCACGAGGTCGGGCGAGACCAGTTTCTGGTTATCCGTGAATCGGAAACGTGCCGGGCCGACCTGGACGGCGATGGCTCACTGACCATCTTCGACTTTTTGGCCTTTCAGAATCTGTTCGGTGCCGGCGATGCGGTGGCGGATTTCGATGGCGATGGCGTGCTGACAATCTTCGATTTCCTTGCGTTCCAGAATATTTTCCAGGATGGCTGCGCATAGCTCGTGCTGGTCGCGCACTCTGTGGTGAGACAATCACTGGAGGTATGCCATGCGCAGGATAAGCGTCGCGGGTTGTTTGGGGCTTGGGATGATCTGGGCGGGCGGTTGCCAGCCCATGGCGGCCCAGTACGACATGAGCATCTCGAAGACCACCACCGATCAGGCGGTCGAGGGACGTGCCGCTTTGGAGCGGCCGATCGGGCTGCCGGGGCACGAGGTCGTGCTCGTACCTTTTGTCATGGAGAGCGACAAGGGGTGGTTCGAGTCCGATGATCCGTACCAGCGAGGCAGGGCCAGGTCATCGCGCAACATCCATCGGGAAACATGGTTAGAGAACGCCTCATATGACTCGGCCAGCGGTGCGAGCTATGCGGCCAGCCGGGTGCGGTGGCACAACGCGTTCGGCCGGGATCTTTCCAGCGACGAGCGATGGATGCTGCTGGATAGACGAGGGGTGATCAGTTCGGTCGCATTTCTGACCCCACCGCGTTCGAGCGAACGCAGCGTGGGAGCGGTGCTGTATCTCGCGACAACCGAGGACACCAATGGTGACGGCCTGCTAGACAGCCTGGACGCCAGGCGGGCGTGGATGGCCGATGGCGACGCCCGAAACCCGCGCGTGGTGACGCCCGAGGGCATGCGCGTGGTCCGGGCATGGATCGACTGGGATCGCGAGTACGTGTACTTCCAACTGCTTGGCGACACCGACGAGGACGGCAAGTTCAGTGAGGCGGACGAGTCCACGCCCTGGCTGCTGAAGATGGGCGAACGTGGGGTGGCTAGCCCCTTGATCGACGAGGGGACGATGGACCAGGCTCGCGAGTTGCTGGAGAAGTAGCCACCGCCGAGATGAGCGGGCATTCACCCGGTAGGCCCGGGTGCTTTCACGTGAGTGCTCTAACTTTCTACAGTCGCGGAATCGCCGCGGCCTCGTGACCCCTGCGGAGCACCACCATGGAATATGGCATTCTTGGCCTGATCGTTCTTATTCTGGACATCATCGCGATCATCAGCATCCTGGGCGCACCCAAGAGCATCGGCTGGAAGGCGCTCTGGATTATCGTGGTACTCCTGCTGCCGGTGATCGGCATGATCATCTACTTCCTCATCGGTAAGAATACCTGAGCTACACTGGCACGATGCGATACGTGCTGATCCGCTGGTGCCTGCCCATTGCGATCCTGTTCGCCTCGGCGCCCGTGGCGGCCGTGGCGGCCGGGCATGCAGGGCAGGAGGGCACGCCTCCTGGTGTTCAGGCCGACGCGACCGAGACCGACCTGACGACCAGCGGTCAGACGATCGGTGTCGAGGACCGGGTCGATGACAGTCGGATCGCCAGCAGGCTCCTCGAGGTGCTTGAGGCGACCGAGCGGTTCTCGTCGTTAAACGTCCAGGTGCGCGAGGGCGTGGTATTCCTCTCGGGGTCCACCCGGAGCGAGGAGTCTCGCACGCTGGCGAGCGACATTGCGCGGCGCACGCAGGACGCCGTGGCGGTCGTGAACAACATCACGATCGAACATGGTCCGATCTGGACATTCGAGCCCGCCAAGCGGGAGTTACTATCTCTGTGGCGACAGATGATCGCGAGCGTTCCGCTGCTTGGTGTCGGGCTTGTCGTTCTGATTCTTGCGTTTGTAGCGGCCTCGCTCGCCCAGCGGGTCATCTCACCGGTCATCAGTCGCGGCACCGACAGTGACCTCCTGCAATCCGTCCTGCGCAAGGTCGTGTACGTCGCCGTCCTTCTCATCGGGGTGTACATCGCGCTGCGCGTGAGCGGGCTGACGCGGGTGGCCCTCACCGTGGTCAGCGGCACGGGCATCCTGGGACTCATCCTTGGATTTGCCTTCCGGGATATCGCCGAGAACTTTCTCGCCAGCCTTCTTCTGAGCGTGCAGAGGCCCTTTCGCCTGGGCGATGTCATCGAGGTTGAGGGCAGGACCGGCGTGGTGCGCAAGGTCACCAGCCGCGGCACGCTGCTGATCGACTTCGATGGAAACCACATCCAGATCTCCAACGCGACCGTGTACAAGAGCACGATCCGGAACTTTACCGCCAACCCGAAGCAGCGGCTGACACTGGCCGTGGGCGTGGGCTACGACGACGACGTCGCCCATGCGCAGGGCGTGCTGCGACAGATGCTCCTGGATCATCCGGCCGTGCTGGCCGATCCCGAGCCGCTGGTCCTGGTCGAGCAGCTCGGGGCGTCGACGATCAACCTGCGTGCGTATTACTGGATCGACGGCACGACGCACAGCATGCTGAAGGTCGGTAGCTCTGCCATGCGGTTGGCCAAGGTCGCCCTGACACAGGAAGGCATCTCGATGCCCGACGAGTCACGGGAGGTCATCTTCCCACAGGGCGTGCCCGTACGCCTGATCGAACAAGATGAGGCAACAACGCCCGGGGAATCATCGACGCAGCCCGTGCGGCGCCAGACGGCCCGGCATGAGGAATCGACCCTGCCGGCGATCGACGCCGAGGGTGATCTGGCCAGCGAGACGACGGAGCTGGAGAAGCAGGCCGCCGAGGCGCGCGATCCCGAAGAGGGCGCCAACGTGCTCCACGGCGATCGCCTGGAGAGCTGACCCGCCCGGGGTGCAGCCCGGGTCATCGAGCCGCGAAGCCATCGGGCATCCACACGGGAAGGCCGGCAACTTCACGCTCTGGTACATCCGAGAGCGGTACTCCCCAGGCACGAAAGTACGGCCACAGGTTGTGCCCGGTCGATCGGCTCATCTGGAGAACGAAACGGTCGCGCTTTGCCCGGTCATCGCCCGGTTGCTGGCCATCGGGCAGTAACTCGTACGAGCGGAAGGTACGCTCGAACGCCTCGAAGCCGAAGGCGTGCCATAGCAGGGCGTAGGTCTGCAACGCGAGGAACGGTTCGCTCTTCCAGCGGTGGAAGGGGGCACCCCGTTCCGCGTGCGCATGCATGGCGTCCAGAGCGCGCTTGGGGTCGCTGCGCATCACCTCGCTATCCAGCGGGTATCCGTTGACGGTGTGGAGTGCCAGCACGGTGAAGATGTTGACGGTGACTTCACCCGTGCCGGCGAAGGTCCACATCGGATTCTGGTGCGCGTGGCCCATCTCGTGGTAGTGGCCCCACAACCCGTTGGGGCCGTCAGAGTCGAAGTGTTCCAGATCGACCATGGCCGCTGCTTCGTTTATCGGGATCACGATCGGCGCATTGCTGGGGCAGTACATGTACCCCCAGCTCAGCTTCTTGTCCGCGACGTAGCGATACTGCCGACGCGGCCAGTGGCGCGGCGATCGTGGCTCGAGGGCCTGCATCGCCTCGTGCACCCTGTCCCAGTGACGCATGACCAGGTCCGGCCGATCCAGATCGCGTACGACCCCGGCCGGCAGCGTCAGCACCAACTCGTCCGATTCCAGCTCGGCCCATGGGGCGGGTAGGTCTCGCAATCGCATCCGCCACGCGTCCGGATCGTCGATGCCCAGACGGAACCTCGGCATCTCGACGGCGCCGGCGAACTCCACCACGATGGGCCCCGGGTCGTCGGGCAGTTCCACATACACCGGCCCGCCGATGGGCGAGGACAGTGTGGCCCGGCCATCGACCATGGGCGTGGCGAAGCTGGCCACCGGGAATCTATAGCGATCGTCGAAGTCCTGTGGATCGAGCCAGCAGCCGATGCGAAGCGTGGCGGGCTGATCGCCACCAATGACACGCACCGAGACCGCCTCGCCGGGGGCAGCGTAGAGGCCGGTGCTGCGCCAGCCACCGATCCCGTCGTCCAGATTCAGCCGTCTGGTGACCCTCGGCGCATTGTCTGGCACCGGCCCGGGGAACGCCCTGGCACTCGGATGGGCGCCCGCGCTTCCATGCCGCCCGCGTCTGGCTTCCAGATCGAGCAGCACACAGGCCAGGGGGTGCTCGCTGAGTTTCAGTGGCGAAGCCGCCATACCCGCGTACGCCGCGTTCAGCGACTGGGCGTTTCCCGCTGCCAGCACTTCGGCCTGCGCGAACATCGGGCCCTCGATGGGTACGACCGCGAGTGCCCGACGCACAACCCGGGCGGCGATGGTCACGTCTCCTTCGATCTTCCCGGCGAGAACATCGAGCCCGTGGCTGGCGTTGGCAAGGTCGGCCATGCGACCATCGAGTTCGTACATGCCGTCGCGGCCCGGCGAGAGAGCCCGGCCCGTGTAATACACGCCGTGCTCACCCAGGAGCAGGTTCGCGGCCAGATCGTCGACGCCGCTCGCGTGGCCGAGTTGGATCTGTCCCCAGGCCGTCTCGACGCACAGCATCGCCCCCCCCCGCTTCTCAGCCACTGGGCCAGTTCATCGAGCCGGCCCGCACGCTCGAATGCCTGGGGCGATCCGATGACCAGGTCCGTGCTCGAGAGGTCGAGTACACCGACATCACCCCCGATCGCCAAAAGATCCACGCCCGCCCGTGCCAATCGATCGCTGACATGCGCGGGCGCCCCCCACGTGCGGGCACTCCGGCGGCCATCGAGAAGCCAGAGCACCTGCTCATCGATGAACCCCTCCGTGTCGCCCCTCTCGTCGGCAAGGAACCCGCCGTGGCCAAGGGCCACCGCACGCCCCCGGCCCGCGATGGCCCGGCCCGCCAGCACCGTGCCATCGGCGGTGGCCGCGATGGCACGGGCATCGCCTTGAACAACCAGCGAGGCAGGATTGCCGCCGGTGGCGATGGTGCGAGTCTGGCCCACTGCGGCGGCGGCCAGCGCCAGCCCGCAAACAACTGGAACAGGAGCAATGGAAGGCATGCCAGACCATATCACGTCTGGGGCGATCCGAACAGCACCCCGACCTGCGTTGCGTGTGAATCCATTCGATATCGCAACCCCCCGCCCGGCATCCCTATAAAACCGGTACGCCGTTGGTTTGGCGGGAAGGGATGTTCCGATGGAAGCGAAGTGGTTGGCCGCCGGTGCGGTCGTTGTGATGGTAGTTGCCGGGGGGCCCTTGGGCACTCCATGGGCGAGCGCCGCCGTGGCCCAGCAGGTCGAAACCCAGGCCGATCAGGAAGAAGAAGACGACGACATGCTGCGGGAGATGATGATCTTCAGCATCCCGCGTGACTCGGCGGCGTTTTATGCCGACCTGATGGATCTCGATGAGTTGCAGCGCGAGATCGCCATGGAGATGCATCGCGACTACTACGCCAAGTATCGAGATGGAGCGGTCACGATGCGCGATGTGGTCCGTTCGCTCGAGGAGAAGATGGAATCCGAGGAGGCCGACTGGGAACAGGTCGAGACCATGATGCGCGACATGATGAAGGTTGCGATGGGCTTCCTGGAGCGGTCGGTGACGCTCGGCGAGCAGTATGTCGACGACCTGGGCGCCCTGGCCGCCGGTGAAGCCCAGCAGGCCGCCCACGAGCGGGTCGTGCGCACACGCGATCGCGAGATGGCCGTCGCGATGAGTTCCATGCAGGGCGGGGGGCCCGAGAGCGGCGTGCTCGACCTCGTCACCATCGGCCGGGGCATGGATCCGCCGCTCCTGCCCTCCACCGACGGGGGGCTGGCGGCCGAGACGCTACTCGAGTATGAGCGTGAGCTCGGAGTGGTGTGCGGGCCATTCGTCGATCGCGTGCTTCAGGCCTTTCGCGACATGACCAAGGCCATGAGCGAGGGCGAAGAACCGATGGCCAGCGAGGAAGAGATGGAAGAAGTGATGGAGTCCATGATCGAGCGGCTCGAGGCAATCAACGAACGCACCGCTCGCCGCGTGCACAATGCGCTGCCGCCCGAACGCCAGAGCGAGTGGGACCTGGCCTATAAGCGGGCACGGTGGCCGCAGATCTACGCCCCGGGAGACTTCCACCGCACGCACGAGGCCGCCACATCGCTCGACACGCTCACCGAGGACCAGCGTGAAGCCGTCGACGCGGCGATGGCCCAGTACACCCGCGAGGCCGAGACCGCCAACAAGGCCTGGATCGATGCACTTGCCGAGCATGAGGAGGCCAGAGCAGAGCTCGACGGCGAATGGAATCAGGAGCGTTGGGAACGATACCAGGCCCTGCAAGAGGCCGTGAACGTGGCGCAGGGCGACCGCCGGGCGCTCGACGAACGCTTCATCGAACGCATCATGAAGACCCTGACCCCCGAGCAGCGCCAGGCCATGCCCACCACCACCAGCAGCGCCGTCGACGCCGACGCGGTGATCCGGCAGATGGGCGGGGGGTGAGCGGTGTCGAACCGTCTTCTGGCCTGACGCGTATGTGCGGCACGGAGGGCCGCCGATGACCATATTTGCCCACACCTCGCTCGTCGCCGCCATCGCGGTCAATGCGTCCCAGGCCGCCGATCCTGGCGTGTACGACCGCGGCGACTACCGCATGCGTCAGGTCATGGCGATGGTTATTTCTCGCAGCGATGCAGCACTGGACGCGCACCTGCTCGGTCTGGAAGGCGCGCCCCTGGCCGTCGCCCTCGAGTTGCACAAGGATTATCTGCGACGCTACCGCGACTCGGCCGATACCGCCCGCGAGGCGTACCGTGTATTCGACCATGCATCGATGATGGCCGGCGGGCAAGGAATGGAAGAGGAAGCCAAGACCCTCCGCCACGCCCGCGATGAGCATCGTCGCATCGCGCGGAAGTTGCATGCGCAGTATCTGGCCGACCTGGAAGCAATCGCCTTCGAGGCCCCCCCGGGAGCAATCGACCGCGTGAGGCGTGCGCGCGACCGTGCCCTGGCCCGCGCGCTTGTGCTGCCGCACACCGCCACGGAAATCATCGACCCCATCGCGCTGGCCAGGCAACTGGCCGACCCGATCGATGTGACCGACCTTGACAAGGAGGCACCAACACCCGCGGTCGTCCTTCTGGAGTTCGAGCGGGCCGCGGCGCCATCGTGCACGCGCATCATCGCGCTGGCCGAGGGCATCCTTCGCAACGCGTCGGAGGCGGCAGCCCGGGGCGAGCAATACACCCGTGAGGACGACGCCTCGGACAGGCAGACCATCGCGCGGCTGGTCGAGGAGATCCGATCGCTGACCGATCGGGCCGTCGCGCGAGTGGCCAACATGCTGCCCGATACTCAACGCGATCAATGGACGCTGGCATACAACGAGCGACGCTGGCCCGAGGCCTACGAACCCGGCCCCTTTGAGGCCGTGCTGCGATCGATCCCGCGCCTGCAGAACCTGACCGACGCCCAACGCGAGCAGATCGATGCGATCCGCCAGCAGTACCGTCGAGCGGTGGATCCGGTGCGGGCCCGCTACGCGCGTTGCAACGACGAACTGCGTGCGGCCATCCAGGCCGACCAGCAAGCCTGGGGCCAACCAGATCGAGCGGGGCGCCTCGAACGACGTGCGGCCATCGACGACGCCATCGCAAAGGTCAAGGACGCCAAGGCAGACCGCGAGACGATCGCCAAGCGGTATCTTCAGCGGCTCCTGGGCGTGCTCACACCCGCCCAGGCCGAAAAACTGGAGCCGTCAGGAAAATGAAAAATCCGCCTGCGTGCGGCGGGTTTATAAAGGCTCGATTCGGCGCGAGATCAGGCCACGGCCTTCTGGGCTTTCTTGGCCATCCGCTCGGGCGTGGGCACCTTGACATCCCAGGCCAGGCCCAGCTTCTCCATGGCCTTGATGATGAGGTAGCTGCTGTCGAACTGCCACCACTTCAGCCCATGGCGGGCGCTGGTGGGGAAGGCGTGGTGGTTGTTGTGCCAGCCCTCGCCGAGCGCCAGCACGCCCACGATGGCGTTGTTGCGGCTCTCGTCGTGGCTGTCGAAGGGGCGGCTGCCCCAGATGTGGCAGACGCTGTTGACGCTCCAGGTGATGTGGTGGACCACGGCGATGCGGATGAGCCCGCCCCACACGAAGCCCAGGAACGCGCCCCACCAACTCATGGTGATGAGCCCGCCGATGACGGCCGGCAGCAGCAGGCTGAGGGCCATCCACACCAGGAACATGCTGCTGAGCTTGCTGATCAGCGGGTCGGCCTCGAGATCGGGCACGTACTTCTTCAAGTCGCGGCGTCCGCCGACGATCATCCAACCCACGTGGCTCATGAAGAAGCCCTTGACGAGCCCCTTGAACCCAGAGCCATGGCCATGGGGCGAGTGGGGGTCGTGCTCGGCGTCGCTGTGCTGGTGGTGGCACCGGTGGTGGGCCACCCAGGTGATGATCGGGCCCTCGCTGGCCATCGATCCCAGAACACCGAGGATGGTGGTCGTGATCGGGCCGGTGCGAAAGGACTTATGCGTGAACAACCGGTGGTAACCGATCGTCACGCCAAAGCCGGTGACCAGGTAGAAACCGGTCATGAGGCCAAGTTCGGTCCAGCCCACTCCAACGCCCCAGGAATAGACGATCGCCCAGACGAGCGCGCACAATGGCACGAGGATGAAAATCAGATTGGCGATGCGCTGCCCCAGGGGCAGCGGACCGTAATCCTCTTTTTCGCGAACCACGGCGCGGGCTGTAGCCTTGGCCGCGGCGTCACGATGGACGACCGCAGGGGACGGGGATGGGATGGTAGTCATAGTTTCCTTTTATCGGTGTCGATGGTCCGGTGGTCTTT